>NZ_JBSOPZ010000031.1:0-93231 GCF_053763515.1 Streptomyces mabaensis | reverse complement strand
CCCCCCCCCCCCCCCCCCCCCCCCCCCCCCCCCCCCCCCCCCCCCCCCCCCCCCCCCCCCCCCCCCCCCCCACCGGCGCGGACTGGGCTCAGGAAAGGGACCGCCATGCGTGATTCAAGGCGTCTCGGAACCGGCCGACATCCTCGGCGTCGAGGCCCGCGATCATGCACTCCTCGAGGGCGCGGGCCGGCTCGGCGTACTCGGCCAGCAGTCGGCGCCCCGTCTCCGTGAGCAGGATGAGGCGCTCGCGGCGGTTGGCGGGGTTGGGTTCGCGGCGGATCAGTCCGCGACTCTCCAGCGCGCGGACCATGTCGGCCATGGACTGGGCCGTGACGAAGGAGTCGCGGGCGAGCTGGGCGGCGGAGATGCCGTCGTGCCGCTCCAGCACCGTGAGGGCGGTGTACTGAAGCGCTGTGATGCCGGCGGGCTTGAGCAGTTCCTCGAGGCGGGCGCGCACCGCCAGCTCCGTCCTCTTGATCAGGTAGAGCAGTGAGGGGCTCATGTTCGTCCTCCTGCGGTGACGGTCTGCACGGGTCGGTCCATGTCGTTCCTCCTGGATGCCGTAAGGGCCGGCGGCGCGCACCACCCTAGGCCATTGACAAGAATCCTGTTGATTGACCAGACTGTCATTCATCAGGATTCCTGTCGATCCTGGTCTGTTGCCGGCGTTCTCGGCATTCCACATACTGCTCACGAGAGGCACCCTCCATGGATCTGCACGGGAAAGTCGCCGTCGTCACCGGCAGCGGGCGCGGCCTCGGCCTGGGATACGCCCAGGCCCTTGCTGCGGCGGGAGCCGCCATCGTTGTCAACGACGTCGACCAGGGCGCGGTCGACGCCGCCGTCGCCGCGATCACGTCCGCAGGGGGCAGGGCGGCAGGTGTCGTGGCGGCCGTGGGTGACAGCGCGGCGGCCGAGGAGCTGGTGGACACGGCGGTGCGGGAGTTCGGGCGGCTGGACGTGCTCGTCACCAACGCCGGCATCCTGCGCGACCGCGTGCTGTGGAAGATGACCGACGACGACTTCGATGACGTTGTCCGCGTTCACCTGCGGGGCACCTTTACCTGCGCCCGCGCGGCCGCTGTCCGCATGCGGGAGCAGGGCACCGGTGGCCGGCTGGTCCTCATCTCCTCGCCGGCCGGGCAGCGCGGGAACTTCGGCCAGACCAACTACGCCGCCGCCAAGGCGGGCGTCGTCGCCATGGCCCGGACCTGGGCCATGGAGCTGGGCCGCGCCGGTATCACGGTCAACGCCGTAGTCCCCGTCGCCGCCACCGAGATGACCAAGACCATCCCGGCGTTCGCGCCGGTCATCGAGGAGTCCGAGTACACCGGCGCCCCGCTGCCGGACTGGCTCCGCAAGGACGAGGGCCTCGGCACCGTCGAGGACGTCGCCGGCCTGATCACCTTCCTGGCCTCGGACGCCTCCGACGGAGTGACTGGGCAGGCGATCGGCATCGGCGGCGACCGGCTGGCCCTGTGGGCGCATCCCAAGGAGAAGGCGGTCGCCTTCGCCGACGGTGGCTGGAGCGCCGACGCGATCGCCGCCCAGTGGCCGGGCGGCGTCGGAGCCGAGCCCGAGACCTACGGCATCCCGGCGCCCCAGGCCCCGGAGGCGTGAGATGGGCGACCTCGCGCTCGACCTTGACCGCCTGACCGCCATCGACGTGCACACGCATGCCGAGGTTTCCAAGGACGGCCACGGGGCGCTGAGCCCTGAGCTGTTCGGCGCCTCCGAGAAGTACTTCAAGGCCCACGGACACCGGCAGCCGACCATCGAGGAGATGGCCGACCACTACCGCGAACGCCGCATGGCGGCAGTGGTGTTCACCGTCGACGCCGAACACGCCACGGGGCACCCGCGGATCTCCAACGAGGAGATCGCGGAGAGCTGCGCCGCCCACGCCGACGTACTGATCCCCTTCGCCAGCATCGACCCGCACAAGGGCCGGGCCGGAGTGCGGGAGGCCCGCCGCCTGGTGGAGGAGTACGGAGTGCGCGGCTTCAAGTTCCATCCCAGCATCCAGGCGTTCTCTCCCAACGACCCGCTCGCCTACCCGCTGTACGAGGCCATCGAGGAACTCGGCGTACCCGCCCTGTTCCACACCGGCCAGACCGGCATCGGTGCCGGCGTCCCGGGTGGCGGCGGCATCCGGCTGAAGTACTCCAATCCCATCCTGGTCGACGACGTCGCAGTGGACTTCCCCGAACTGCGGATCATCCTGGCCCACCCGTCGTTCCCCTGGCAGGACGAGGCGCTGGCGGTGGCCACCCACAAGCCGTACGTCTACATCGACCTGTCCGGCTGGTCGCCGAAGTACTTCCCGCCGCAGCTGGTGCGGTACGCCAACACCCTGCTCAAGGACAAGGTCCTCTTCGGTTCCGACTATCCGGTCATCACGCCCGACCGGTGGCTGGCGGACTTCGAGAAGCTCGACATCAAGCCCGAGGTCAGGCCGAAGATCCTCAAAGAGAACGCCGCCCGCCTGCTCGGCCTGCTCACGGACTGAAGGAGGCGCCGTGTTGAACCAAGGCATCGGCTCATGGCCGGCGCGCCGGGCCCGCAAGACTCCCGACCGGGTCGCCGTCGTCCACGAGGATGGCACCTGGACCTATCGCGATCTGCACCAGCGCGTCCTGCGTCTCGCTCACGGCCTGCGAGCCCTGGGCGCCGGACGGGGCGACCGGATCGCATACCTGGGCCCCAACCACCCGGCCTTCCTGGAAACGCTGTTCGCTGCCGGGGTGCTCGGTGCGGTCTTCGTCCCGCTCAACACCCGGCTGGCCGCACCGGAACTGGCCTACAACCTCTCCGACTCGGGCAGCACCGTCCTCGTCCACGCCCCCGAGCAGGCCCAGGCCGCCCGCACCGCCGCCGACGAGGCCGGCGTACGCCACCGCATCGCGCTCGACGGCCCCGGCGACGGCGCCCTCGGCTACGAGGAGTTCCTCGCGGGCAGCGGCACCGAGCCCCTGGACGAGCCCGTGGCCCCGGAGGACCCGTGCATGATCATGTACACCTCCGGGACCACGGGCCGCCCCAAGGGCGCTGTCCTCTCCCACGCCAACATCGTCTGGAACAGCGTCAACGTCCTCGTCGACACCGACCTCCGCGGTGACGAAGTGACCCTCGTCATGGCGCCGCTGTTCCACACCGCCGGTCTCAACATGACGTGCCTGCCCACTCTCCTCAAGGGCGGCCGGGTGGTGCTGCTCGGTGCCTTCGACGCCGAACGTGTCCTGGAGACCATCGAGAGCCGGCGCGTGACGTACTTGTTCGGCGTCCCCACCATGTACGACGTGATGGCCGCCCGGCCCCGGTGGGCGACGGCGGACCTGTCCAGCCTGCGCACCCTCAACTGCGGCGGTGCCCCTGTGCCCGCCCGCACCATCGCCACGTACCTCGCCCGCGGCCTGGCGTTCAGCCAGGGCTACGGCATGACCGAGGCGTCCCCCGGGGTTCTGTTCCTGGACAAGGAGCAGACGTCGGCCAAGGCGGGCTCCGCGGGGGTGCCGCACTTCTTCACGGACGCGCGCGTGGTGCTGCCCGACGGCCGTGACGCGGAACCCGGGCAGCGTGGCGAGATCCTCGTCCACGGCCCCAACGTGATGACCGGCTACTGGGGCCTGCCTGATGAAACCGAGGCCGCTTTCACCGGCGAGGGCTGGCTGCGCACCGGCGACGTTGCCCGGACCGACGCCGACGGGTACGCCTACATCGTCGACCGGGTCAAGGACATGTTCGTCTCGGGTGGCGAGAACGTCTACCCGGCCGAGGTCGAGGACGTGCTCCTCACCCACCCCGACGTCGCCGAATGCGCGGTCATCGGTATTCCCGACCCGGTCTGGGGCGAAGTCGGCCGCGCCGTCGTCGTCCTCAAGCCCGGCGCCCGCGCCGGAGAGCACGACATTCTCGACCACCTGAAGGGCCGGCTCGCCAAGTACAAGATCCCCAAGTCCGTGGTCCTCGCGGACACCCTGCCCCGCACGGCCTCCGGGAAGATCATCAAATCGGCCGTGCGCGACACCTACGCCGACGGCCCACCAGACCGCCACGGCCACTCGTAAGAGAACCCTCTGACAGGCCGGATTCACCGCTACCTGTACCGACGGAAGGACCCTCCATGCCCACCATCACCAACGGCCTCGACGACCTCAAGTCCCTCAGCGGAGCGGACCTCGGCCGCACCGACTGGAGGGAGATCACCCAGGAGCGGGTGAACACCTTCGCCGACGCCACCGACGACCACCAGTGGATCCACACGGACCCGGAGAAGGCAAAGGACGGCCCTTTCGGCCGCCCCATCGCCCACGGCTACCTCACCCTCTCCCTCATCATCCCGCTCTTCGGGGAACTCCTCGACATCACCGGCATCTCCATGAGTGTCAACTACGGCCTGGACAAGGTCCGTTTCCCCAGCCCCGTCCCGGTCGGCGCGAAGATCCGCCTGCACGGCGTCGTCGGCACGGTGGATGAGGTCAAGGGCAACGGCGTCCAGATGCCGCTGACGTTCACCGTCGAGGTCGAGGGCAGCGACAAGCCCGCCTGCGTGGCCCAGGCCGTCTACCGTCACTACGCCTGATCGCCTCTCGCCTCGAGCCGGACGCGGCCCGCGTCGTGGGACGACGCGGCGTCACCTGCCGCGTCCGGCGACGGGCACAAGGAGTCCGCCCGCGAGTACCCCGCCGGTGAGCGGAGCCGGAGGCGATCGCCCAGGGCGGCCGGGTGAAGCGCCACTGGCGCGGAGACCCCGGAATCCCCGCTTCCCGCCCCTCTGCAGGCGCCGAAACCCTGGCCACTGACGGCGCACCGCCATGGCGCCACGACGGCGCAGGTCTTCGCACGGGGAGCCCTGGCAGGCAGTGCCGCCCCCGGCACGATGACCACCGGAACCGGTGAAGCCATGGACCACGGCGCGCGCGGGCATCGTGACCATGACGCACCCGAAACCCTCGCGCAGCGCCTGACACGTCCTCGCCCCCCTGTTCATCCCTCCGCACCGTGATCGGGGCGCGTACCCCCGCGCCGCGAACACCCTTCCACTCTCCAGGTCGCGTACCCAGGTCGCCAACCCGTGAATACCGCCGGGTGGTTCCGTCTCCGGTGTCGCCGAACGGCCCGGGGTGAGCGGCACCACACGCGGACGGGTGAGGCCGCACATCCCGGTGCGAAGGGCGGGCCGAGGCTCGGTACCAGCCGCGTGGCCGGCCCGTTTCCCCGGCCCTGCTTCAGCCGGCTCGCCCGCAGCGCTCGGTGTCGATCTCGGCGAGGGTGGCCTTGTTGTAGCGGGACCCGTGGACGGTCGCGGCGTTCAGCACCCTTCCTGCCGCGTCCAGAGCCTCGCCGGGTACGTCGAGGTCGAGCGTGGACAGGTTCTCCCGCAGGTGTGCGGTGGACCGGGTCCCGGGAAGGGCGATGACGTGGGAACCCCGGGAGACGACCCACGCCAGAGCCAGCTGCGCGAGGGTGTGGCCGGTGACGTCGGCGATGTCCTCCAACTCGCGACGCAGCGCCAGATTGGCGGAGTAGTGGCGGTCGCCGAAGCGGGGCATGTTCCGGCGGATGTCATCGGCGGGAAGGCCGTCGAGATCGGGCGGCGCTGAGGTGAGGAAACCGCGGGCCAGCGGGCTGAAGGCCACGAGGGTGACGCCGAGCTCGCGGGCCGCTTCCAAAGTGCCCTGTTCGGGGTTGCGCGACCAGAGACTGTACTCGTTCTGCAGCGCGGCGATCGGATGCACGGCGTGGGCCCGGTGCAGGGTCTGGGCGGACACCTCGGACAGGCCGAGCGCGCGCACCTTGCCGGCCTCGACGAGCTGGGCCATCGCTCCGACGCTCTCCTCGACCGGGATCTGCCGGTCGAGGCGGTGCAGGTAGTAGAGGTCGATGACGTCGGTGCGCAGCCGGGCCAGTGCCTCGTCCGCGGTACGCCGGATGGTCTCGGGCCGGCCGTCGATGACGCGCCGGCCGTTGACGCCGGTCATCCCGCACTTGCTGGCCAGCACGATCCGGTCCCGGTGGTCGGCGAGCACGCGGCCGAGCAGCTCCTCGTTGGCGCCGAAGCCATAGAGGGCGGCGGTGTCGAAGAGCGTGACGCCCTCCTCCAGAGCCGTCAGGAGCAGGTGCTCCGCGGCCTTGGGCGTGGGCGGGACGCCGTAGGCGTGGCTGAGGTTCATACAGCCGAGACCGATCGCCGGGACCTCGAACGGCCCGATCCGGCGCGGTGCGCGGCCCGGGCCCGCCGCCGGTGCCGTGCTCACGAGACGGAGGAGGCGTCGAGCTGCTCCTCGAGGGCCGCCAGCGTCCGGTAGCAGGGCATCACCTGGGCGATGGAGGCGTTCGGCTCGCGGCCCTCGCGGATGGCGGCGACGAACTCGCGGTCCTGCAGCTCGATGCCGTCCATCGAGACGTCGACCCCGCTCACATCGATCGGCTCGTCCTTGCCGGTGGCCAGGTCGTCGTACCGCGCGACGTAGGTGCCGGTGTCGCCGATGTAGCGGAAGAACGTGCCGAGCGGCCCGTCGTTGTTGAACGACAGCGACAGGGTGCAGAGGGCGCCGCTTTCCGCGCGCAGCTGGATCGACATGTCCATCGCGATGCCGAGCTCGGGATGGATCGGGCCCTGGACCGCGTTGGCCTGCACGATCGGAGAGCCGGTCTGGTAGGCGAACAGGTCGACGGTGTGCGCGGCGTGGTGCCACAGCAGATGGTCGGTCCAAGACCGCTGCTGGCCGAGGGCGTTGAGGTTCGTGCGGCGAAAGAAGTAGGTCTGCACGTCCATCTGCTGGATGTGGTAGTCCCCGGCCTGGACCCGCCGCCGTACCCACTGGTGGCTCGGGTTGAAGCGCCGCGTGTGCCCCACCATGGCAACCAGTCCGGTGCGCTGCTGTGCCGCCAGGCATGCCTCGGCGTCGGTCAGGGAGGCGGCCAGCGGGATCTCGACCTGGACGTGCTTGCCCGCTTCGAGGCAGGCCATCGTCTGCGCGGCGTGCATCGGGGTGGGCGTGGCGAGGACGACGGCGTCGATGTCGTCCATCGCCAGCACCTCATCCAGGGTCGCGACGCCGCCGCCGACACCCTGCTCCGCGGCGAAATTCCGGGCGCTCTCAAGGGTGCTGCTCACCACAGCGGCCACCTCGACGCCCTTGATCCGCCTGAGCGCGGCCGCGTGCTTGGCGCCGAAGGCGCCGCCTCCAGCCAGGGCGATCCGGACGGTCTGGTCGTCAGTCATGTCACTCCTTCACGGCGGGCTCCTCGGCCCGCGGGTGGTTTTCGAGGATCAGGTGGCCGACGGCGGTGTTGGACGCCGGCACATGGTAGAAGCGGTGCTTGACTTCGATCTCGCCGGAGTCGTCGAGGTCGCTCATCGCCCCGCGGGCGATCAGCCACATGACCAGCTCGATGCCCTCCGAGCCCGCCTCCTCGACGTACTCGAGGTGCGGCACCTGCGACAGGCCGGCCGGGTCCTCGATCAGCTTGTCGAGGAAGGCGTTGTCCCACTCCCGGTTGATGAGGCCGGCGCGCGGGCCCTGCAGCTGGTGGCTCATGCCGCCGGTGCCCCACACCTGGACCTTCAGTGGCTTGTCGTAGGACTCGATCGCCTTGCGCAGCGCCTGGCCGAGCTTGAAGCACCGGGCGCCCGAGGGCACGGGGTACTGCACCACGTTGACGTGGAACGGGATCACCTTGCACGGCCACTTCTCGACGTTCCCGAACATCAGCGACAGCGGAACGGTCAGGCCGTGGTCGACGGTCATCTCGTTGACGAGGGTGAGGTCGAAGTCGTCCCTGATGAGCGAGTGCGCGATGTGCGCGGCCAGGCCGGGGTCACCCTCGATGCCGGGGACCGGGCGGGGCCCGTAGCCCTCGTCGGCGGTGGGGTAGGCCGGGCCGGTGCCGAGCACGAACGTCGGGATCAGCGACAGGTCGAAGTTGGTGGCATGGTCGTTGTAGACCAGGAAGACCACATCGGGGACGTTCTCCTTCTCCCACTCCTTGGAGAACTCGTAGCCCTCGAAGACCGGCCGCCAGTAAGGCTCATCGGTCTTGTCGTGGTCCATCGCCGCGCCGATCGCCGGCACGTGCGAGGTGAAGACCGCGCCGGTGATCGTGGCGTGCTCGGCCGGTGTCGCCGGGTCGGCGTACGCCGCGTCGAGGACAGCGTGGTCGATCCGGTTGCCCTCGACGGAGCGGCCGCCGCTGACCATCATGTCGCGGTACTCCTGCTCGGTCATGCCGGTCATCGAGCCCGCCATCTGCTGGAACGAAAGTCCCAGCGTCGCGCCCCACTTGGCGAGGAAGTAGATGTTGCCGCCCTCGCGGATCGCGGCGTTGAGGTCGCGGTCGAGCAACGCCTGCTTCTGCTCCTCCCGCAGTGGCCACGCGTCCAGGTAGGCGCGCTCGTCGGCGAGATAGAGCTCGCGGTTCTCCGCCGTCATCAGTGACATGCAGAACTGGTTGAGGTGGTACCCCTGGGCGGACTGCTCGGCGTCGAAGATGGTCGTCCCCGGAACCAGTTTGTAGCTCTTGTCCAGTGACATGGTGAGCCTCCAATCGTGCGGTGGGTCAGTCGGCGTCCGGCCAGTACAGGCGCATCGGGTTGTCGACGAGGAGCTTGCGCTGCAGCAGTGGCGTCGGCGCGATGTGCGGGATGAAGTCGACGAGCAGACCGTCGTCAGGCATCTGGTGGGTGAGGTTCGGGTGCGGCCAGTCGGTGCCCCACAGCACCCGGTCGGGGAACTCCTCGACCACGCGCCGGGCGAACGGGACGACGTCGAGGTAGGGATCCTGCTCCCCGTCGAGGGCCGGCGCGCCGCTCACCGACAGCCGCTCCGGGCAGGTCACCTTGCACCAGATGTCCGGCCTTGCCCGCATGAAGTTCAAGAACGCCTCGAACTCCGGGCCGTGCGGGTCCTTGGTGACATCGGGCCGGCCCATGTGGTCGATGACCAGCGGCACCGGGATCGAGAAGAAGAAGTCGCGCAGGTCGGCGAGGTCGGCCGCCTCGAAGTAGACGACGACGTGCCAGCCGTAGGGCGCGATCCGCTCGACCACGTCCCACAGGTCCTGCCGTGGCGCCACGTCGACGAGCCGCTTGACGAAGTTGAACCGCACGCCGCGGACGCCGGCCTCGTGCAGCTCCCGCAGCTGCGTGTCCGAGAATCCCGGCCGCACCGTCGCGACACCCCGGGCCAGACCCCCCGCGGCCCGCAGGGCGTCGGTCATGGCACTGTTGTCGGCTCCGTGGCAGGTCGCCTGGACCACGACGTTACGGGCGAAGCCCAGATGGTCGCGCAGCTCGAAGAGCTGGTCCTTGGACGCGTCGCAAGGCGTGTACTTCCGCTCGGGGGCGAACGGGAACTCCACGCCCGGGCCGAAGACATGGCAGTGCGCGTCGACGGCGCCCTCCGGCACCTGGAACCGCGGCCGGCTCGGACCGGCGTACCAGTCCAGCCAGCCGGGGGTCTTCTCGAAGGTCGTCATCCTCAGTCCTCGTAGCGCAGCCCGAGCTCGGCCAGTGGGCCGCGCATGCCGTACATGTCCAGGCCGAGCTCGCCCGCGCGGAACCGCGCGCGCTTGCTCTCCTCGTTTGCCTCACGCCTGGCCGATGCCTCGGCAACCTCGGCAGCCCGCTCGCGCGGCACCACCACGACACCATCACGGTCCGCCACGACCACGTCGCCGGGCCTGACCAGGGCGTTGGCGCAGACCACCGGCACGTTGACCGAACCGAGCGTGGCCTTGACCGTGCCCTTGGCGTTGATCGCCCGGGAGAAGACCGGGAAGTCCATCTCCTCCAGATCGACCGCGTCGCGCACACCGCCGTCGATGACCAGGCCCCTGCATCCCCGGGCGCGGAACGAGGTGGCGAGCAGCTCGCCGAAGAAGCCGTCCTCGCTCTCGGTCGTGCAGGACGCGACCACGACGTCGCCCTCTTGGATCTGCTCGGCGGCGACGTGGAACATCCAGTTGTCGCCGGGCTGCAGCAGCACGGTCACCGCGGTACCGCACATACGGGCATTGGGGTAGGCCGGGCGCAAGTAAGGGCGCATCAGTCCCACCCGGCCCATGGCCTCGTGGATCGTCGCGACGCCGAACGCCGACAGCGCGGCGACGGCCTCGGGATCGGCGCGGGTGATCGAGGTGTGGACGACACCGATCTCGGTGTGCTCCATGCGTTCTTCTCCTGGGATTCAGTGGCCGGCCGCGGCGAGGCGGGCGGCGAGTCGGGGGTACAGGCGCAGGGCATTGCCGCTGTAGACGGCGGCGCGTTCCTCGTCGGAGAGGTTCGAGGTGGCCTCGACGTACCGCTTCGTGTCGTCGAAGTGGTGACCGGTGCGCGGGTCGATGTCGCGGACCGCGCCGATCATCTCGCTGGCGAACAGGACGGACCGGCTGGGGATCACCTGGGTGAGCAGGTCGATGCCGGCCTGGTGGTAGACACAGGTGTCGAAGAAGACGTTGTCCAGCAGCGTCTCGGGGTCCGGTCTGCCCAGCGCCATCGCCAGGCCGCGGAACCGGCCCCAGTGGTAGGGCACCGCGCCGCCGCCGTGCGGGATCACGAACCGCAGCGTCGGGAAGTCGGCGAACAGGTCGCCCTGGACCAGCTGCATGAACGCCGTGGTGTCGGCGTTGAGGTAGTGGGCGCCGGTGGTGTGGAAGGCCGGGTTGCACGATGTGCTGACGTGGATCATGGCGGGGATGTCGTACTCGGCCATCGCCTCGTAGACCGGGTACCAGCTGCGGTCGGTCAGCGGCGGCGCGGTCCACTTGCCGCCCGACGGATCGGGGTTGAGGTTGACCGTCACCGCGCCGAGCTCCTCGACCGCGCGGCGCAGCTCGGGCAGGCAGGTCGCGGGATCGACGCCCGGTGACTGCGGCAGCATCGCGCCCATCGCGAAGCGGTCGGGGTAGAGCGTGCTGACACGGTGGACCAGGTCGTTGCAGATCCGCGCCCACACCGAGGAGACCTCGAAGTCGCCGATGTGGTGGGCCATGAAGCTGGCCCGCGGGGAGAAAATCGTCAGGTCACTGCCGCGTTCGTCCATGAGCCGCAGCTGGTTGCTCTCGATCGCCCGACGCAGGTCGTCGTCGGTGATGACCAGGTCGTCGAGGTCGGGCGCGTCCTCGGGGTCGCCGATCGCGGCCACTTGCCGGTCCCGCCACTGCGCCAGTTGCGGCGGCGCGGTGGTGAAGTGACCGTGACAGTCGATGATCATGTGTTCTCTCCTGGTGGTCGTCGGAATCAGCCCAGGGAGCCGGCGGGCCAGCCGGCGTACTGCTCGGCGAGGTAGGTGCGCCCGGCGCGGGTGCCCACCACGTTGTCGAGCTCGCCGAGCTGGCGCCGCAGGTCGAACGGCGTGCCGCCGGGCGCGGTGTGCAGCAGCTGGGTCATCCAGTAGGAGAAGTTCTGTGCCCGCCAGACCCGTTGCAGGGCGCGGGGCTGGTAATCGTCCAGCGCGGCCTCGCCCGCGCTGCCGAGTGCCCGCAACAGGACGTCGGCGAGCACCTTCACGTCGTGCAGCGCGAGGTTGAGCCCGCGCGCGCCGGTCGGCGGCACCGTGTGTGCGGCGTCGCCCGCGAGCGCCATCGAGCCCCAGCGCATCGGCTCCTGCACGAACGAGCGGAAGCGCAGCACCGTTTTGTCGAGGATCGGCCCCTCCTTGAGGCGGAAGCCGTCCTGGCCGGCCACCCGAGCCTGGAGCGTCTCCCAGATGCGGTCGTCCGGCCAGGCGTCGACGGACTCGTCGGGGTCGCACTGGAAGTACATCCGCTGCACGGTCTCGGTGCGCTGGCTGATCAGTGCGAACCCGTGCTCGGAGTGGGCATAGACCAGCTCGGGCGCGCTCATCGGCGCCTCGGCCATGATGCCGAACCATGCGAAGGGGTACTCCCTGCCGTAGCGCACCCGCCGCTCCTCGGGCACCAGATCGCGGCACATGCTGCGCGACCCGTCCGCACCGACCACGTACCGCGCCCGGATCTCGTGGCGGGACCCGTCGGGCGCGGTGTAGCGGACCCGGGGAGCGTCGGTCGTGATGTCGAGGACCTCGGTGTCCTTGACGCCGAAGTGGACCGTGCCACCGTCGCGGTCCCGGGCGTCGGCCAGGTCGATGAACACGTCGGTCTGCGGGTAGAGCCACACCGAGGCGCCCACCAGCTCCTTGAAGTGGATACGGTGCGGCCGACCGTCGAACCGGAGCTCGATGCCCTCGTGCTCGTGGCCCTCGCGCAGAATCCGGTCGGAGACGCCGGTCTCGATCAGGTCCCGGGCCGCGTCGGCCTCGAGGATGCCGGCCCGCTGCGTCGTCTCGATCTCGCGCCGGGAGCGGGTGTCGATCACGATCGTCTCGACCCCTGCGCGCCCGAGCAGGTGCGCCAGCATCAGGCCGGCTGGACCGGCACCGATGACAGCGACTGGAACCGAGGCAACGGTGTCAACGGTGGCGTCGGCCATGGCATCTCCTGAGCGACTGCGAACGTTCCGAACACCCCGAACGTTGGCACCCGAGACCGTGGCCAGTCGCCGGTGTTTCCGTCAGGCGGAAGCCTGCTCGGATATCAGACCGTCGTGCGGGCGCGCCGCCCCAGCTCGTCGGAGATCCCGTACGCGGCATTCAGAAGCGGCTCGCGCAGCCCGCGCGCACGGCCCCCACCACGCGCCGCGACGACGATCCCCAACGCGGCGCTGACAGGCCCGGCCCGGCCGATCCGGACAGGTGCGGCCACCGCGACCGTGTCCTCCGAGAGCTGCCGGTCGCTGACGAAGACCTGCTCGCGGCGGATACGGTCCAACTGCGCGCGCAGCGTCTTCGGGTCGGTGACGGTGTGCGGGGTCCAGGACCGCAGCGGCGATTCGAGGACCTCCTCCTGGATGTTGCGTGGTGCGTGTGCCAGCAGCACCCGGCCCATCCCGGTGGAGCCGACGGGGAACCGGGTCCCGACCATCGTCAACAGCTGTACCGATCGATGCCCGGCGATCCGTTCGACGAACACGAGCTCAGTGCCCTCGCGCACCGCGAGCTGAATGTTCTCGTGAGTCGCCTCGTAGAGGTCCTGCATGAACGGCAGGGCCGCATCACGCAGAATCTGGGTGCGGGGGCATCCCGAGGTGATCTCCCAGAGCCTCAGCCCGATATGCCACGACCCGTCCTCCCCGCGCTCCAGTGCTCCCCATTCCGCCAGCTCCGCGACCACTCGGTGCGTGGTGCTCAAGGCCAAACCTGTGCGCTGAGCGACCTGCGACAGTGTCTGCGACGGGCGCTCGCGATCGAAGGCCGAGAGGACCTTGAGGACTTTTCCAGCGGCCGTGCTCCGGGTTGTGCTCACGCGGGCAGTCTCGCAGACCGGCGTTGAGCCGACCGGCCGCGCACCGTACCATCTGCCGGACACCAAGGAGGCGACGTGAACCGAGAGATCTCCGGGCTGTCCTCGATGGCGACGCGGCCGATACTGGCCGAGCTTTCCGAACACATCGGACTCGCTCACGGGATTCCGGTGCGCTTCGAGTCCGCCGGCGGAGTGGAGACCGCACGGCGGGTGCGCGAGGGCGCCGCAGCCGACCTGCTCGTCCTCGCCGACGGCGCACTGGCCGAACTGGAGAAGGCAGGGCACCTCCTCGGGGGCACGGTGCGCCCGCTGTGGGTCTCCCAGGTCGTCGCCGCCGTGCCGGAGGGAACACCGGTTCCGGCACTCGGATCGGTATCCGACCTGCGAGCCGCTCTTCTGTCCGCGAAGAGGATCGCCTACTCCACAGGCCCCAGCGGTACGGCCCTCATCGATCTGATCACCCGGCTGGACCTCGCCGACACGCTTGGGGACCGGCTTGTACAGGCACCACCGGGGGTGCCTGTCGGTAGCCTGCTGTCGTCCGGCCAAGCCGACCTGGCCTTTCAGCAGCACAGCGAACTGATGGACCTGCCGGGCGTCGTCGTCATCGGCCCGCTGCCGGGCGATACCGCGATCAGCTCGATATTCAGCGGGGGCGTACTGACCGCCTCCACCCAGCCGAGCCGTGCCCGCGAAGTCCTTGACCTTCTCGGTTCCGACGCGGCGTCGAGGACCGCCCGCGCCAGGGGCATGCGGGCGCCTGGGGACTAGTGACCCGAGTCAGAGACGGTATCGGGCCGCAGGCCCTCGGCGCATCCTGATCCGGAGCTCCACGAACGATTCATGGTCCCGTTGCTTGCAGTCGCCGTGTTGTCGGCCGGGTGTTATGGATGGGATGTGATCGGACACCGGCGCTTGTCCTCACAGGCCCATTCCCGCGATGCAGCGAGCAGGCGGACGTACCGAGGGGTGCGGTCACTGCTGAACGTGCGCAGCCTGGCGGGTCGGGTGTTCCTCGGCGGGTTGGTGCTCGTGCTACTGCTCGTCGTCACCGGGGTGACGGCCATGGTGCTGCAGGCTCGGTCCAGCCGGGTGGACGACGCCGAGCGGGTCACGAGGGGAGTGGCCGAGGCGTTCGCCAGATCTCCAGGGCTCGTCGGGGTGCTGGACAGCGACGATCCGTCGGCCGTGCTGCAGCCGCGGGCGGAGGCTGTCCGCAAGGCGACCGGCGTGGACTCCGTCGTCGTGTTCGACGCATCCGATATCCAGCTCACGTCCCCTGATCCGGCGTACGTCGGGAAGCCCTACGAGCCCCCCGAGGAGGTGCGACGGGTCATACCCCAGATCCGGGCGGGGCGCACGGTCACGTTCCGTTTCGAGGAGCCCGGGTACCAGTCCATCACCACGGCGGTTCCCGTCCTGGCCCCCGACGGCACGTACAGGGGTGTCGTCTCGGTCGCCATCACGGTAGAGCGGGTCAACGCCCTGGTGAGAGAAAACCTGCCCGTGCTCCTGGGTGGGGCGGCCGGTGCGGTGGCGCTGACGACCGCGGGGACAGCACTGGTGGCCCGGCGGCTGCTGCGGCAGACCCGCGGGCTGGGACCCGCCGACGTCACACGACTGTACGAACACCACGACGCGGTGCTGCACGCCGTGCGCGAGGGGGTGCTGATCCTCGACGGCGACGGACGGCTGGTGCTCGCCAACGACGAGGCGCGGCGGCTCCTCGGCCTGTCTGCTGCGGCCGAGCACCGGCACGTGTCGGAGCTGGGGCTCGACGCGGACACCGAAAGACTGCTGATGTACGAGGACGAGGTGACGGACCGGGTCCACCGGGCCGGGGACCGGCTGCTCGCGGTGAACAAGCGGCCGACCGCCCCGTTCGGCGGCCCCCCGGGCAGTGTGGTGACGTTGCGGGACTCCACCGAACTGCACGAGCTCGCGGGCCGCGTCGAGGTCGCTGGGCAGCGCCGGCAGATTCTCTACGAGGCGGGTACGCGCGTCGGGCGCACCCTTGACGTGACCCGGACCTGCGAGGAACTCGCGGAGGTGGCCGTACCGCGCTTCGCCGATGTCGTCACGGTCGACGTGTTGGAGGCGGTGGCCAACGGCGAGGCACCGGAAGGCGCCGACCGCCGGATGCGCCGCACCGCCCAGCGTGGTGCGCGGGCGGGCGAGATGCCGTTGCAGGTGGGCGAGGCAGTCGCGTTCCCACCGGCCTCGCCCCAGACGTTGAGCATGGACAGCGGTCACGCTGTTCGGAGCAGGCATCCGCCACAGGCGGGGGCCGGACCCGGTCCGGGCCCGTCGGGCGATGAGGGGCAGGACCGTTCGGGTGAGGCGGGGCACGGCCCCGGTACGGGCGGCGCTCCTGCGGGCCGGACCGTCGGCCACCCATTCCACTCCACGATCTCCGTCCCCCTGCGGGCACACGGCATGACGCTGGGCCTGGTGGAGTTCCTGCGGCGCGAGGGGAAAGCGCCGTACAAGGACGACGACCTGTCGCTGGCCGAGGAACTGGCGACGCACGCCGCGGTGTCGGTGGACAACGCCCGCCGCTACAGTCGCGAGCACGGTATGGCCGTGACGCTGCAGCGCAGCCTGCTGCCCAGCACCCTGCCCGAGCAGACCACGATCGACGTCGCCTCCCGCTATCTCCCCGCGCACGCGGGAGTGGGGGGCGACTGGTTCGACGTGATCACGCTCCCCGGCTTCCGGACCGCCCTGGTCGTCGGGGACGTCGTCGGCCACGGCATCCCTGCCGCCGTGGCCATGGGACGTCTGCGGACCGCCGTCCACAACTTCTCCGCCCTCGACCTGCCGCCCGACGAGGTGCTGGGCCGACTGGACGAGCTGGTCGAACGGCTGGACAGCGAGGCCAAGGCCGGCGCGGAGATCAGCGGCTCGACGTGTCTTTACGCCGTCTACGAGCCAGTGACCGGCGTCTGCACCGTCGCCCGCGCCGGACACCCTGGGCCCGCACTTGTCTCGCCCGACGGAGACGTCCAGTACCCCGAGGTCCCCGCTTCACCGCCGCTGGGAGTGGGCGGCCACCCGTTCGAGACGGCGGAACTCCGCCTGGCAGCAGGTTCCAGGCTCATCCTGTTCACCGACGGCCTTGTCGAGGACCGCACGCGCGATCTGGGACTCGGCCTCGAACACTTGCGGTCCGCCCTGGCCGAGCACCGGCCTCGCAGCCCGGACGAGATCTGCCGGGCCGTGACCGACACGCTGCTCGGGCCGCACCCCGCGGACGACGCCGCCCTGCTGGTCGCCCGGACCCGTCTGCTGCCCCCCGAACAGGTGGCGGACTGGGACGTCCCGATGGACCCCGCTGCGGTGGGGACCGTTCGGGCGGCCTGCGGACGGCGTCTTGAGGAGTGGGGGCTGGAGGAAATCGGGTTCACCACCGAACTCGTCCTGAGCGAACTCATCACCAACGCCATCCGATACGGCAGCCCGCCCGTGAAGGTCCGCCTGCTGCATGACAGCAGCCTGGTCTGCGAGGTGTCCGACGGCAGCAGCACAGCACCGCATCTGCGGTGGGCGGAGTCAACGGACGAGGGCGGCCGGGGCATGTTCCTCGTCGCGCAACTCGCGCACCGCTGGGGTACCCGCTACCCGCCCGGCGGCAAGGTGATCTGGGCCGAGCAGCTCATCCCCGATGGAACGGCCGCACCGGGCAAGAACTGACCTGAACACTCGGCTGGTCATGCGGATGCCCCTCGGCCGTCTGGCCCGGTCCGCCACCACGATGACGGGTCGCAGCATTGACCACCGCGTCACCGGAGAAGGCGGCCCGTCCGGCCCGGTCAGACGGCGCCGTCACCCGTCGGGTCCTCGGCCAGAAGTTGCTCCGTCCAGAGTGTCTTACCTTGCTCGGTGTAACGGCTGCCCCAGCGGTGCGCGAGCTGCGCGACCAGGAACAGTCCACGGCCCCCCTCATCCGTCAGCCGTGCCCGACGCAGGCGTGGCTGAGTCTGGCTGGTGTCGGAGACTTCGCAGATCAGCACGGCGTCCTTGATGAGTCGCAGTCCGACCGGCCCGTCTCCTCCATAGCGGATGGCGTTGGTGACGAGCTCACTGATGATCAACTCGGTGCTGAACACCAGATGGTGCAGGTCCCAGCTGGCGAGTCGGTCCTCCACAAGCCGCCGTGCGCGGGCAACTACCGCAGGATCGGCTGGGAATTCGTAGGAAGCGACCGCGTCCGTCGGCAAGCGGCGGGTTCGGGCGACGAGAAGAGAGACGTCCTCTGCGGGAGGGCGTGGCAGCATCACCACCAGCGCGCGGTTTCCGGCTTCCGCCGCCGTGTGCCGCCGTGCGACGGACTCATCCAGTGTGACGGCGAGCGCGCCTCGGAGCGCCTCCTCGTCGTCGCCGTCGTCGCCCGCGAGCAGCGGCTGGTTGAAGAGGGCGACCAGGCTTCCCGGCGGCATCTCAACGGTGACCTGCTCGAACGGCATCCCACCCACGCCGAGAGCCGGGCCGGGTTTCAGGGCAACATCCACCGCGTCCTGGCCGGGTGCAACGTACAAGGGTGGGGGATGCCCCGCGCTGGCCATCTCCAGGCAGCCCTCCACAGGGTCGTACACGCAGTACAGACACGTGGCACCGGTGGCCAGGTGCCCAGTGGGTGCCGCGGCTGCCCCGAATCCGGTCGAGGACACCGGCTCCGGCGCAGCAGGTCCTGCCTCCGCCTCGCCCAGCCTGACGGCGAGGTCGTCCAGATGAGTCAGCAACTCCGTCGGTGACAGGTCGAGATCGGCGAGGGTCTGCACTGCGGTGCGCAGTCGGCCCATGGTCGCCGAGGCCACGAGGCCGTGTCCCGCCACCTCGCCCATCACCAGGGCCACCCGGGCCGAGGACAGCGGGATCACATCGAACCAGGTGCCGCCCATTCCCGCTGTGGTGGCCGCAGGCACATATTGTCCCGCGGTCTCCGCGGCGCTCGTCACACTGACCGACCGGGGCAGCAGGCTGCGCTGCAGGGCCTCCGCGGTGCGTTGTTCCCGGGTGTAGCGGCGCGCGTTGTCCAGTCCGAGGGCGGCCCGAGAGGCGATCTCCTGGACCAGGTCGGCATCGGACTGCCCGAACGGAGGGTGCCTGTCGGTTCGCCACAGCGACAGCGCGCCCAGCACATGTCCTCTGGCGACCAGCGGCGCGACGAGGAAGGAAGTAGCTCCGTCCGGCAGCAGCAACGGCGCCCGCTCAGGGTCGTCGGCCAGGGTCTTGCGCCACTCACCCAAGTCGGACCGGAACACCGGGACGGTGCCGACCAGGTTCCGTCCCTCATGGGGTGGTACCCGGAAACTCGCCGCCAGCGGGTGCAACTCCGCGGGCCACCGTCCGTCGAAGGCCGCCACCCCGACGCGCCGCAGCGGTGCGCCGAGGCGGAAGTCGCTCGGTTCCTCCCCCAGCAGCACGGCCTCCGTCAGATCCACAGCCGCCAGGTCGGCAAAACTCAGACCTACAAGCGCGTCGGCCAGCTCCTCCGCGATACGCCCCATGTCCAGCTCGCCGCCGATGCGCTCGGCAGCCGATTGAAGGACATGCATCCGCTCCCGGGCCACGTGCTCGTCGGTGACATCCGTGAAGACGACCGCCACCCCGATCGGCCGTGCATCGGCGTTCTCCAACCGGAAGGCCGAGAAGGACAGCACTCGTTCCAGTTCCGGTGCGTCGCGTCGCCGGGCCCGGTGCACCCAGTCGACCAAGGGCTCACCGGTGTCCGCCACCCGCTGCAGCTGCTCCCGCACGGCGGCGGCGTCGCCGGGAAGCAGAACCTGCTCGACGCCTTTGCCCAGCGGCCGGACGGGCACACCCGCGATCGACGGCGGGCCGAGAGACTCAGGCGTCAGGTTCAGGCGCGTGGTCGACAGCTCCATGTCATGGATCGCCAGACCGACCCTGGTCTGCTGGAAGAGGGCACGCACCAAGGCGGTGTTCTCCTCACGCCGCACGGCGACCAGATCAGGAAGAATCTCCACGAGGTAGCCGGCCCCGGCCGCCGCCTGCAACCGGCGCACCTCCACATGCACCGGCACCACCGAGCCGTCGTCCCGGCGCAATTCCTTCCGCTGCTTGCCGCCCGGGGCGAGGGCCCCCGTGAGCCTCCCGTCCCGGATGTCGACACCGATTGGCAGACGGGAGACGTGGCGACCGCGTACTTCCTCGGGCCGGCAGCCGGTCAGCGTCTGAACCGCGCCCTCGCACATCAGCACGCGGCCGACGCCGTCCAGAACCAGCAAGGCGCCGTGGGCGGACACCTGGTCCACGTCGAAGAGGTCAGTGCGCGCGCTCAACGGACCCTCCGTCCCCTGCCGAGGCCCCCATCGCGCCGCCCCAAAGCGACGCGAGTCCGGCCGCCTCGTCGACGCGGCCCGGCGGATGACGAAACGGGCCCCACAGATCGACCATAGGCACAGACCGGAAGCGGCGCCCTCCGAGCGGTGGGCCGCTCCGGCCGGGCCGATCAGCGGGGACGTGGCTCGGCTGCCCATTCAGCAGAAGCCGTCGACCGCGTACTGCTTCCCCGCGGTCGACGGCTGTCGCGGTGCAGGTCAGGTTCGGATCCTGCCGGGTCACTCCGTAGCGAGGCCCTGACCAGCAGAAATCGGCGGTGGGTGGTACGGCGACGGGCGGCGGGGCGTGAGTAGGGCCTGAGGAAGGGGTTTGAAAAGGGGGGAGGGGCGGGCTGGGGCCACGCATGCCTCCGGGGGTGTGCGTGGCCTGGTGTGGGCGGCGGATGCTGCGGAAGGGCGGGGTCTTCTGCGGTGTCCGCCGTTGGTGTGTGGCGGGCCCCGGGGGGTCTTCCGCAGGAGGCGCCAGCCCTTCAAGGTGGCCATGGCCTGCTCGCCGAGGGAGCGGATCTTGGTGCACGTGCTGTTGTGCCGGCGCTGCCCGTACCGCTCTGGAACATCCCGCTACGCCGCACCGGCCTGGGTTCGCCAACGAATGCCGTCGTTCAACTGCCGCCGTGTCCACCTCGGTGGCCGGCCCGGCTTCTTGCCCCGTGGCAGCAACGGCTCAAGTCGGGCCCACTTGTTGTTCGTCCACCGCATGATCTCAGGCCGCAGGCGTCGGCGAATCGGCTTAGGTCGTCTCCGATCTCGGCGACCATCCCGGGCTCCGAGCGGGAGGCCGAGGCCGGGGGAGCTGAGGGTGATCTCAGCGTCAGGGTGCTGAGGGAAGGCATCTTCCAGCGCATCGGCGAGCTGGTCTGTGGCGGTGCAGGCGCCCTGCCTGCGCCGAGTTCGTCGGCCACCACGCCGACGAACTCGGCCGAACGGAGATGGGCACCGCCGTCCAGCGCCGCCTGAACACCGAGGCTCAGCACACTGTCAGCACGACGCACCACCTTTGGCCCCGGAGGAGCGGACAAAGATGGTGCTGGCCGGGAAGTGACCGGCGCTCAGTCCGCGGCATGTACCAGGGTGCCGTTCACGTACGTCCGCACGCACCGGATGCCGTGAAGTTCCCGCGGGTCGACGGTGAACGGGTCCCGGTCCATGACCGCGATGTCCGCGAGCCGCCCGGGGGCGAGGACGCCGGCCTCGTCCTGGTGGTTCACCCAGGCCGAACCTGCCGTGTACGCGGCGAGTGCGTCGGTGAGGCTCAGTCGCTGGTGCGGCAGGAACGGGGGGCGCGGCTCGGGTTCCCCCAACTCCTCCGGCCAGACCTGGCGGTTCACGGCGACGTGGATGCCGTGCATCGGGTTGGGGCTGGACACGAACCAGTCGCTGCCGGCCGCCAGCACCACGCCCGCCGCATGGAGTGCGCCGAAGGGGTACTGGAGGGCGCCACGCTCCGCGCCCAGGAAGGGCAGCGTGAGGTCGTCCATGGCGGGTTCGTGGGCGGCCCACAGCGGCTGGATGTTGGCGGTGGCGCGCAGGGTACGAAAGCGCGGGATGTCATCGGGGTGGACGACCTGGAGGTGAGCCAGGTGGTGCCGGTTGCCGGTGTGGCCGTTGGCGACGACGGCCGCCTCCAGGGAGTCCAGGGCCTCGCGGACGGCGCGGTCGCCGAGGGCGTGGAAGTGGATCTGGAACCCTTCGGCGTCCAGGCGGACCGCGGCCTCGCGGAGCAGTGCCGGGTCAACCATGGACAGGCCGCGGTTGTCGCCGGGGCAGCCACAGGAGTTCAGGTAGGGCTCCAGCATGGCGGCGGTGAAGTTCTCCACCACCCCGTCCTGCATGATCTTCACGCTGCCCGCGATGAACCGCCGGCCGCCCTGCGCGGCGGCCTTCGCCCGCCGTGCGAGAAGCGACTCGATCTGCTCCGGGCCAGCCTCCCGGTCCCACCACAGGGCGCCTCGGACGCGTGCGGTGAGCGAGCCGTCGGCGTCGGCCGCGAGGTAGGTGTCGAGCGGGTCGGGGTGGCCGCCGTAGGCGCCGACCAGGGCGTCCTGCCAGCCGGTGATGCCGAGGGAGTGGAGGTATGCCTGAGCGGCGAGGAGTCCGGCGCGGGCTCGGGCGGCGGTGACTGGCGGGGTGAGGTCGCCAACCAGGCCCATGGCGCCCTCGTGCAGCACACCGGTCGGCTCGCCGTCCGGGTCGCGTTCGATCCGGCCGTCGGCCGGGTCCGGGGTGTTGCGGTCGATGCCCGCCAGGGCGAGCGCGCCGGCGTTGGCCCAGGCGGAGTGCCCGTCCCGCACCGGGAGGTACGCGGGCCGGCCCGGCACCACGTCGTCCAGCAGCCCGCGGGGCGGCAGCCCGCCCGGGAACGCGTCGAACGACCAGCCGCTGCCGACGATCCACTCCTCCTCCGGATGTGCGTCCGCGTACTCGCGGATGATCCTGCGGTACGCGTCCACGTCCCGCGCGCCGGACAGGTCGCAGCCGAGCATCCCGATGCCCGCGATCACCGGATGCAGGTGCGCATCGGTGAAGCCGGGGAGCGCGAACCGCCCCTCCAGATCGACGACTTCGGTACGGGCCCCGACGAGCTCCCGCATCTCGCGGTCGCTGCCCACTGCGGTGATCCGGTCGCCGGCGACCGCGAGCGCTGAGGCACGGGCGCGGGCCGGCCCGGCGGTCCATACGGTTCCGTTGAGGAGGACGAGATCGGGGGCGGTGCTCATGCGCAGACTCCGGTTGACGTGGGTGCGGGTGCGGATGCAGGTGGGAGTGGCGGCACCGGCTGGGTGAAGTAGGCGGCCTTGCGGCGGTAGCGGGTCCAGAGGGCGGCGGGAACGCCAAGAAGGACGGCGCCGAGCGGTAGGGCCGTGAGGAAGCGGCCGTTCTCCGGGTCGAAGGCCATGTGGTCGACGGACGTCCACTGCTGGTACGCGACCAGGCCGCCGAGGAGGAGCAGCGCCGTCCCGCCGAGCCCGGGCAGCAGGCCCACGGTGAGGATGTCGCGGAGGCGCCCGCCGCGCAGCTCGTGCCGGAAGGTGACCACGCACGCCCAGCCTCCGATGCCGTACATCAACGACACCAGGATCCCGACCGAGTTGACGATCGCGACGACGACCTCGGAGAGTTCACCGACGGCGAGCCCGGCCACGGACAGCCCGACGGCGAGCCCGGCGATGCGCAGGGTGGAGGTGACCGGGATACGCCGGGACGGGTGCAGCCGCGCCCAGCTGGGGCCGAGTACCCCGTCGCGGCCCATCGCCAGGGTGAGCCGGGACCCTGCGATCACCGAGGACTGCATACAGGCGACCATGGCGGCGAGCATCGCGGCGATCGCGGCGATGGCGCCGCCGGTTCCGTAGAAGGTGCGGGAGAGCTCGGTGATCCCGGCGAGCGGGTCGGCGAGCTGCGCGGGGGTGAGCGCATGCAGGAAGCCGGCCGCGCCGAACAGGAACAGAACGAGCGTGACCACAATTGCGATCAGGCCGGCCCGGCCCGAGGACCGCGCATCGGCGTTCTCCTCGACCACGCTGAAGGCGCTCTCCCAGCCCCAGAACATGTACGCGGCGAGCACCGTCGCGCTGAGCAGGGTGAGCGTGTCGGGGAAGGCGAACGGTGAGAACCAGGACGTCTGCACCGGCGCGGCGTCCCCGCGCGCGAAGGCGGTGACGACGACCGTCAGAACGACGACCGCGGACAGGCCGAGCAGTACCGACTGCACGGCGGTCGCACCCTTCACACCGCGCACCGCGCCGATCACGATCAGACTGGTCCACAGTAGGCCGACGAGCGTGACCGCGACGGTCGACTCTGTACTGAACAGTCCCGTCTCATGGGCGAGTTGGAGGGTGAACCTGCCGGTCAGCTGGCCTGCATACGAGAGGAACATGATGTTGGTGGCGACCGCGGTCCAGCCGACGAGATAGCCGGTCCAGGGGCCGAGGGCGCGGCGGACCCAAATGTACGCGGTGCCGGCGTTGGGGTCGCGGGCGGCGAGGCGGGCGTAGCCACCGGAGACGGCGAGGATCGGGAGCGCGGCCAGCAGGAACGCGGCAGGCAGCGATGTTCCGGCGACGGCGGCGAGGAAGCCGAGTCCGATGCCGATGGAGACGGTGGGACTGATGTTGGCGAGCGCGATGATCACGCCATGGCGGGTGCGGAGGGTCTTGCGGAATTCGTCATGACGGGGGTTCTGGCCGTCGCTCATGCACGGTCCTCCTCGATCCGGGGTGAGGGAAGGAAAGCGCCCGCCGACCGATTAAGTCAACAGTGTGGGAAAAATATGCTCCGAGCGGAGGGGCGGGCTTGCCCGGAGGTGCAGTCGGCTGATCTCATCGGGTGCATGGCATCGGAAGGCACGGCGGTACGGGGCAGGGGACGGCCGCCCAAGGTGGCCCTGGACGCGCGGATCATCGTGGACGCAGCATTGGCCCTCTGCGACGAACACGGCGCGGAGGCGCTCACCGTGAGGAAGCTGGCGGCCCGGCTCGGCGTGGACCCGTCGTCGCTGTACCGGCATGTCGCGGACAAGGACGAGCTGCATCTGCTCCTCGCGGACCGGCTCTTCGAGAAGGTCCTGGAGGGCTTCGCGCCGACCCCCGGTGACTGGCGGACGACCCTGCGTGACCTCGCGGTCAGCGGCCGCGAAACGGCCCTGCGGCATCCGGCGGCAGCGGTCGTCGCCACCTACCGGACAACGCGGCGGCCTGCCGAGATGCGGATCGTCGAGCACGTCCTGACCGCCTTCACGGAAGCCGGCTGCGACTCCGCGCAGTCCGCCCTCCTGCACCGCGTCTACGGCGACTTCACCCTCGCCTGGGCCGGTATGGACGCCGCCTTCGCTACCCTCGATCCGGCGGCACAGGCGGGCGACGAGGCGGCCTGGACCCGCGAGTACGTGGCGGCCGACCCATCCAGCTACCCGTCGATCGCGCGCAGCTCGGTACACATGGCGACGATGACGGGCGAGCGGGTGTTCCGGGCGGCATTGGAGGTGCTGCTCGACGGGCTGGAGGCGCGGATCGGGCAGGGCCGGCCCCCGGTCGGATGAAGAAGGGGCCGGAGGACGCCTTCACGCGCGGCGCAGGCAGCTTCGGCGTACTCCTCGAGCGCAGGTAGCCGGAGGCTAACCTGCCCTGGAAGAGGAACCCGGCGGGCCTCAGCCACACCTGGAATGCCGCCGCCGGATACCGAATCATGGCCGGCTGACGAGGTGCGTCTCCCCGCGAGCGGCCTGGGGGGCGACGCAGACGCAGGGACGCGTCCACAGCCACCTCGTCGGCGCGGACACGAGGAGCTGACACCCTCCAAGAACTTGCGAGCTCGTGCATGGTTGGCGGTGGCGTGTCGATCCCGTGATCGCTGATCATCGACTGTGTGGTGGGGAACCGGGCGCGTGCAGCGATTATCCGGAGCCAGCAGATCACGACCGGTGTGGCAGGTGTGGCCAGGCATTGGCCGAGGAGCGCGCGGACGACGTCGGCGCCGGCGGTGGCCGGTGGTCCAGGCGCTCTTCCTCGGTATCGTCCAGCAGGATGGCGACGGAGACCTGGAGCTCACGGGCCAGCCTGGTGAGCAACTAGTGCGAGGGCTTCTTCAGGCCGCGTTCGATCTGGGACAGGTAGTCCGCGGTGATGCCGCACAGGCCGGCGACATCGGACAGCACTGCTCCACCGGCTCCTTCCGCGCCTCATGTAGCGCGCGTCCCGAAGACAGGCACATGGTGGAGTAGGGGCGAGGCGACGACGGGAGACGGCCATGATGGTGAAGCGCAGACTCCTGGTGGGCAGGGCCGCGGTGGCGTGCACGGCGGTGCTGGCGGTCGCCGGACTCACGGGCGGCAGGACCTCACAGGACCCGAACGGGGTCGAGGACCTTCCCGCGGCGGAGATCGCCGAGAAGGGGGTCGACGCCACCAAGGGCGCGGACTCCCTCCGGATCAAGGGCGGAATCCGGAGCGACGAGGACGGGACCCGGACCGACACCCGCGTCGACCTCGCGCTGAACAAGAAGGGCGACTGCGAGGGCACCGTCGGCATCGACGGTGCGACCGCCGAGATCGTCAAGAGTGGCAAGGCCACTTACCTGAAGGGCGACAGCGCCTTCTGGAAGGAGGCCGCCGCGCAGGACGACGGCAGCGACGGGGCGGCGGGCGACATGTTGGCGGAACTGCTGAAGGGCCGCTGGTTGAAGGTGCCCGCCGGGGCGGAGGGCACGGGCGATCTGGCCGAGGTCTGCGACCTGGACTCGCTGCTCAAGAACATGGACGCGGACGACACCGACGGCGTGACCAAGGGGAAGGCCGCCGAGGTCGACGGCAAACCGGCGATCACCCTCACCGAGAAGGAGGACGGCGGGACCACCACGGTGTACGTCGCCACGGAGGACGAGCCGTACATCCTCAAGGTCACCAAGGCCGGCGGGGACGAGCCGGGCGAGATGACGCTGACCGACTACAACAAGCCGGTGAAGCCCAAGGCCCCGCCCGCCGACGAGGTCGTCGATCTGGACGAGCTGAGCGGCCCAGGGCGCCGGAGCCTGCCGTAGCCGAGCTCGTATCAAGAAGCTCGGCAACATCCCCGACAGCGGCGGCCACAAGGCGCTGGGCCGACAGGCTGGCCGTAAGACCCGTTCCGGGGCCGGCTACAGCTACATCCACACCGCGGACCATTCCCGCCTCGCCTACAGCGAGATCTACAGCGACGAGAAGTAGGAGACCGCCACGGCCTTCTGGAACCGGGCACAGGCGTTCTTCACCTCGTGCGGGATCACCGTCGAACGGGTCCTGACGGACAACGGAGCCTGCTACAAGTCCCACGCCTGGCGCGACGCACTCGCGGCGGCCGGGATCACCCGCAAGCGAACCCGCCCCTACCGCTCAGAGCAGGAACGACGCGACGCGTTCCCGCAATGGCTGCATACCTGCAATCACCACCGCGGACACACCGGGCTCGCAGGCAAACCACCGCCAGCCACGTCCCCAAACTCACAGGGCAATACACCTAGGGCAGGGGCTGCGGGTTCAGTGCAGCACCGTGTGCGTGGCGCGCCGGCCGAAGCGCAGCAGCACCGCGGTGACCAGACCGGTGGCTGCCATGACGGCGAATGCCCCGCGGAAGGACCAGGCACTGTTCGCCGCGAGCAGCACCGTGGGGGCGAGCGTGCCGCCCACATGCCCGAGCCCGTCCGTCAACGCGACACCGGTGGCCCGCGCGGGTCGCGAACTGCTCGGCGGTGTACGTGTACAGCACGGGCACGAGGAAGCCGGCCGACGCCGAAGCCACGAAGTCCACCGTGATCCACGGTCGCCGACGTGAAGAGGCCGATCGCGAGCAGCGCCGTATTGATGGGGGGTCAGGGGGTGGATGGTGGTGGGCTGTTGTGGTGGTGGGTGGCGCGCCGGGGTGGGCGGATTGGTGGGTGTGGTGGGGCGTGGGGGGTAGTGTCTGGTTTGGGGTGGTTGTCGGGTTGGTGGGTGGGGTGGGGTTGGTTCCGGGTGTTGCGCGCGTTGGGCGCGTTGGGTGTGTGGAGAGGTGTGGTGGTTTGTGATGGGTAAGCGTGTGTGGGTGCGTGGTGTGGTCCGGGCGGCGGCTGTGGTGATGCTGGCGGGTGGTGGTGTGGCGTTGCCGGGGGTGGCAGTGGCGGCGCCGGTGGTGGAGCGTGGTGTGGGTGGTGATGGTCTGATGGCTGGTCTGGCCGGCATGATGTGGGGTGGTGGTGCCGGTGGAGGTGTGGGTGCCGAGGGCTGTCGGGGGTTGTGTGCGGGGAGTGTGAATGCGTCGGTGGGGGAGGGTGTGTCGGCGGGGTGTACGGGGTTGTGTGGGGGGAGTACGAACCGGGCTGCGGGTGCGGGTGCGGCGGGTGTGTGCCGGGGGTTGTGTGGGGGGAGTGTGAATGCGGCTTCGGGTGTGGGTGGGGTGAGTGGGTGTACGGGGTGGTGCGCGGGCAGTACCGGCACGGTCCGCAGTGAGGATGTGTTTGCTGAGAGTGTGATGCAGGCGGTCGCGGCCAGTGTGGGTGCCCGGACCGGGGGCGGCATGGACGCCGACGGTAAGGACGGGGACGGTAAGGACGGTAAGGACGGTAAGGGTGGCGTGGGGGGTGCTGCGAGTGCGGATGCGCTGGCGGCCAGTGGTGATGCGGCGGCGGGTATCACGACGTCGGGTGGTACGGCGACCAGTGGTGATGCTGCGTCGGGTGGGGTGGGTTCGTGTACGGGGTGGTGTGTGATCGTGACGGGTGCTGCGGTGAGCGGGGATGCGAGTGCGGATGCCCTCAATGACGGGGATGCGACGGCTGTCAGTGGGGATGCGACGGCGACGGGCGGTACGGCGACGGGCGGCGGGGCCTGAGTAGGGCTAAGACGTCATCTCGGATGAGTTGTGGGAGCTGTTCCAGCGGGTGGTACCGGAGGCGCCGTCGCGACCGCAAGGTGGTGGACGGCGCCCGACACGGTGACCGGGAGGTGCTGGCGGCGATCGTGTTCGTGGCCACGTCGGGTTGCACCTGGCAGCAACTGCCGTCGGCATCGTTCGGGCCATCGGGAGCGACAGCTCACCGCCGCTTCTCCGAGTGGTCCAAGGCCAGGGTGTGGGCCAAGCTCCACCGCTTGGTGCTCGACGAGCTCGGCTCGCGGGGTGAGTTGGACTGGTCCCGCTGCGCAGTCGACTCGGTGAACATGCGGGCCTTGAAAAGGGGGACCTGACAGGTCCGAATCCTGTAGATCGGGGTAAGTACGGCTCAAAGATCCACTTGCTGAGGGAGCGGACCGGTCTGCCTCTGTCAGTGGCCATCTCTGGAGCGAACCTCCACGACAGTCAGGCCCTGATCCCCCTGGTCAAGGGCATCCCGCCCATCCGCTCCCGCCGCGGACCTTGTCGGCGCAGGCCGGCCAAGCTCCACGCCGACAAGGGCTACGACTACTCCCACCTGCGGCGATGGGAGCATCGACCACCGCATCGACGAACTGATCGCCGGTCTGACGCGGCAGAAGTGGAAGCGACGTTCCTGTGGGGCCGGTGCCCACGGCCCACGCGTCTACGACTGGGCCCGCGCCGAGGTCCGGCCCTGGCACCGGCCCGACTGGCGGCACTGGGTCCTGGCCCGCCGCAGCATCACCGACCCCGCGAAGATCGCCTACTACATCGCCTACGCACCCGCCGAGACCACCCTCGACGAGCTCGTTGCGGTGGCTGGCGCCCGCTGGGCGATCGAGGAATGCTTCCAGAGCGCGAAGGGCGAGTGCGGCCTGGACGACTATCAAGTCCGCCGCTACGACGGATGGCACCGGCACACCACCCTGGCCATGGCCGCCCACGCCTGTCTCACCATGCTCCGGGCCGGCGAACTCGACGCCGCGGGGAAAGCAGAAACGGATCAGCCGGCCTCGTCCCGCTCAGCCTCCCCGAACTCAGACGCCTGATCACTCGCCTCAGTCCGCGGCCCAGGCCCGCCGTCTCTCACGTTCTGCACTGGTCACACTGGCGCCGCAGACGACAACACCAAGCCCGCGCCAGCCACTACAAACAGCGCGGCCACAGCCCATAGAACCGCCCACCCGTCACTACAAAGACCGTTGCAGTACTCAGAGGGGTTCACTGCGGCGGTGAGCTTCCTCATCCGCCGACGACATTGAGCAGGGCAATCGCCGCTTCGTGATCGCCTTCGATGCGGATGTCGTTGCGCTTCAGACTCTCGCTGGTGGCTCGTTGGCCGTGGAGGAATGCGTTGAGGTTGGCCGATGAGACGATGATTCGCGCCGCGGGGTGCTGCCCGGTGGGTCCAGTGACGAGCAGGCCACCATTGCCTGGTGCGGCATGGAAGATCTCTTCATCGAGCTGCAGCTCGACCGGGGCGGGGAGGTTCTTGACCTTGTCCGGGTTCGCGAAGGCTTTGAATGCGAGCATTAGGGACGCGGGGGTGACTGGCAGCTCGGGCAGGCGCTGCGGGGAGCGGCTTGCCCAGATCCCGAGGGCGGCGATGACTGGCTCGAGCTCACGGCCCCAGTCGGTCAGCTGGTAGACCCAGGATCCGGCGGGGGGCGGCAGCTTCCTGCGGGTGACCACGTCGCTGGCCGTCAGCTCACGGAGCCTTTGAGTGAGAACGCTGGTGCTCGCACCGGGGAGCCGGCCTTGGAGGTCGGTGAATCGTTTAGGGGAGAACAGCAGCTCGCGGACCACCAGCAAGGCCCAGCGTTCCCCCACCAGGTCGAGGGCCTGGGCTGCGTGGCATCCGTCCTCATAGGACCGTCGAGAGATCACCCCCCATAGTCTAGCCAGCGAGACTCGAAGCTTGCACTTGCTTGCTCACAGTTGATGCTTTTGAATTAAAAGTATGGCTCCCATCCGACTCATCGTGGCCGCGCTACTGACGCTCGACGGCGTGCACGACCGACCGCGCTCCTTCTCCGGGTCCTACTTCGACGATGAGGCCGCTGCGCTTGCCATGGCGGACCTCGAACCCTGCGAGGCGATGCTGATGGGCCGCAACACCTACGAGTACTTCGCCCAGGCGTGGCCGACCGCGACCGGCCCCTATGCGGACCGGGTCAACAGCATCCGCAAGTACGTGTTCTCCGCGACCCTTGACCAACCGAAGTGGAGCAACACCAGCGTGATCTCAGGCAACGTCATCGAGGCCGTCGCCGAGCTCAAACGCCGCGCCCGCGGCGATCTCATGATCTACGGCTGCGGGCAGCTCTCAAGGACGCTCCTTGAACACGGCCTCGTCAACGAACTGAAACTCATCATCTTTCCCGTCATCGCCGGTGCCGGCACCCCCCTGTTCCGTCCCGGGAAGACGCTACCCATGCGGCTGATCTCAGCTCGAACGCGAACAAACGGCACTGTAGAACTCCGCTACGCCGGCCCACAGGACAACTGACTCGCTTCGACCATGCATCGAGGAGGTCTGCCGATGTAACCGAGCGTCTTCATCCGCCAGCCGGCTCACCGACCCCATCACAACGTCCGAGACGAAGGGTTGCTCACGATGAGCGCTCAGTAGAGGCAGGAGAGAACGTCCCACCGCTCTCGGTAGCGCTACGAACTCGATGCCCAGACGCACCGTCCGACCTCGTTCCGCGACTCGCGAGACCCCGCTCACCGACCCACCACTCTGAAGGGAGGATGTCATGGCCTACGACGAAGACCTTGCCGAACGAGTGCGCGAGATCCTGGCCGTGCGAACAGACGTCACCGAACGCAAGATGTTCGGCGGCATCGCGTTCATGGTCGCGGGCAACATGGCCTGCGGAGTCCTTGGCCAGGACCTTGTGCTGCGCCTCGGCGAGGAGAACGCTTCCATCGCCCTGGATGAACCCCACACGCGTCCATTCGACTTCACCGGTCGACCAGAGAAAGCAACGATCTACGCCGGGCCCGCGGCCATCAGCACGGATGCCCAGCTGACCCATTGGGTCCATCAGGCAACGCGGTTCGCGGCAACTCTGCAACGGAAACGCTGACCAACGGGAAGCCCGCACTCAACAGGGCAACGGCAACCGGCATCTTCGACGTCCCTGATCTGCCGCCCACGGTGAAGAAGGAGCCGCGGTTCGCGGCCATGCACGCGTCGTGGGACGCGGCGTGGGCGCAGGTGGCGTTCTGTACTGCCGATGGGAAGACGTCTGGCAGGCCCGGCACGCCGGATGGCACGGCGCCGCAGAGCTTTCTCCAGATCTTGATATGGCTCATGAGCAGCGCGTCTCGGCCCTGTGCATCCAGCAGTGGCGAAGCCACATGCGCGAACCGCCGCCCACAAGCTACGAGCTTGTGGGCGGCGGCCGCGATCTCGCATGGGGGTGCCGGTACCTACGGCTTTACCGGATCGCCGTTCCCCAGTTCCAGCCACCACACACTGTCGTCGCGTGTCAGGTCCACTACCTGCCGCTGCCCACCGCTGAAGCGGAGTTCGACGGAGGCCAAACCTGGTACGACGGGGTCGGATACAACTGCTTCGACCGGTGCGTCAGCGTATGTGCGGTACTTGGAGATCAGCCCCTGTGCGGCCCGCTCCCTGTCGGTGTACCAAGGGGCGCCGATATCGGCCAGGTCCGCGGCATCACCGGCCTGGAGACTTTGGACGTACACCTTGATGACCAGTTCGACTTGGCGGGCGACGTCGTCTGCGTCGGGATAGATGGACTCCACAGGACGGACCGTCACGTTCACCGCCGGCGAGTCCCGCAGTGCGTAAGCTTGACCCGAACGATCTCCGCCTACGTGCCCCTCTGGGAGACAGTCCAGGGCAAGCCCCCCGCACCCCCCTTTCTTCAGAACAGGCGCGCCACCAAAGACCAGCTCGTTCCACCGGCACTGACGCCCGCTGCTGGCGACGCGACGGAATTGGCGTCGGCCCTGCCATGCCTCAAGTCCTGGCGCTCGAGCAGATCGCGAGTGTGAGCACCATGCCAGAGTCAAGGCTGACTGTGACCAGGAGCGCCGCTCGCATCTCCGATTTGAGTACCGACTGCTCACCCGCCCTCCACCCCTGAAATCTGGCCATGGGTGCGGACGGAATCTGCTGGTCCGCGGCCGATGGTCTGCTGGAGTGGCGGGGCGAGTGAACGCGACCCGTACCCGAGCGACTTATCGGAAGAGCAGTGGTCGTCGATCGAGCCGGTGATCACCCTCGTACGCCGCATCTGCCGTGGTCGCCGGTGCGGCGTCGGACGACGTACGAGTCGGTTACATGTCCGGGCTGCGCGGGTGGGACGCCACGTCCCTCAACCAGCACCAGCGTTCCCTGGTGGACGGGGTGGGCGCCGCGACGCCCTGGTCACTCACGTGGTCGCGCTGGTGGACGAGGACGAGTTGGCAAGGCGCAACGAGGGGCGGGCGCACCCGGTGCCGCCCGAGGTGCTCACCTCGCAGCTGCTCCGGTTCACCCCGCCATACCTGGGCGAGGCCCATCGCACGTGGTGCATCGGGGACCATGGAACCGTCGACGACGCAGAAGGCATTCTGGGCGGCGCCGTGGACGCAGGCGAGGTCTGATGCGCACGATCGACGAGTTCCATCACCAGGTCCGCTGGGACCCGCGGTTCGATCCGGCCCGGTTCGTGCTGGGGATCAACCAGCGTGGTGCCGCCCCCAAGCGCGTTCCGCTGCCCTCCTTCGTACCCGGTGGCGACATCCCCTGGCACCGGGTGCTGTTCGTCGAGGCGGACGGCGAACTGGTCTGGGATCGCGCCACCGGTGTGGACCGCATCGACACGTCGGACGCCGACCGGGTGCGAGACCCCTCGCCTCCTGCGAGCGCCTATCTTCACGGCCGGGACGCCCTACGCGTGGGACCCGGCGGACGGATGGCGCCCCGCGGACGGCGCACCCCGGACGACCGTGCCGAGTGCGGGGAGTCTGCGCGTACTGACCTGGAACACCCTGTGGGACCGGTACGACAGCGACGCCATAGACACTGCCGCCTCCGTCGGTTGACTCAGGGACGGTCGGCATGTGTGGCTCGTGGTTCCGGGCCGCACGGCTGCAACGAACGGTTGTCGCAGGGGCCCTGTGTGCTGCTTATTCAACGGTGAGGGCGTCCAAGTGTTCAAGCCGTCGCGTTGGTGGCGTGTGTGAGGCTGACCACCGCCCGTTTCGTATGCCTCCAGCGCGGCCCGTTCGGCGCCGGGCTGATAGCCGTTCGCCCTGGTCCAGATCAGCGCCGGGCTCTACCGGGCACTGCTGAGCCCGGGAGGAGGCGGCCCGCTGGGCCACGTACTCCATCAGGATCTGCGGGCCCGCAGTCACACCGAGCGCACGCTGGTCGGCGCGCCGGAGCCCGAGCTGATCGCCTCGGCTGTAGCCGCTACCTTCGCAGGGGTGCTCGCTGACTGGCTGCACGGCCTCATCGAGGCCACTCCGGGTGAGATCGCCCAGCACGTCTGGCGCCTGCTCGTCACACTCCACCGAACACCCTGCCGTGACGAACCGCTGCGCCACCCGCACCGGTGACAGCCTCGGTATCAAGCCGCTGCTGACCACCGCGGGCGACGGCGGTCGCACGTACGCCTACACCGAGGCGTTCGGTCAGACCAACCGCCGCAGCGGCACCGCCGCCCCCGACGTGTGGGCGATCCGCGACAGCCGGTACAAGCTCATCCACTACGACGACGGGAGGGAAGAGCTCTACGACCTGTCCGATGACCCCCTCGAACCACGCAACGTCCTCACCGCACAGCCTGAGGCAGCAGCGCGCCTGCGAAAACAGGCCGAGCCGGTGCGCAAGGAGTGATCCGTCCCGGCTCTCAGATGTCCGGGAACTCCGGCGCAATATCGAGAGCCGGGGCGACGGCCTGCCAGATCGCTGCCTGGGCCCTCTCGAGATCGACCCGCGGGTCGTCCAGCATCAGACGGATACCGAAGCCGTCGCACAGAGCGAGAAGCAGCGTGCTCGTCGCCACAACGTCGCAGGCGGCGAACTCCCCAGAGTCGATTCCCCGCTCCAGTGCCCCGCCCACCCAGGTATGGAGCTGGCCGTACAGGTCGACAGCGAGGTCCTGAGCAGCCTCGTCGCGCAGCGCGCGCACCCAGAGCTCCTGCCAGAGCTTCCAGTCCTGCCGGAGTTCCGGGTCTGTCGGCAGCAGGCTTCGCACGATGCGCGCCAGGGTGACCGAGGCCGGAACCGAGCCGGCGCCGTTCTCGAAATCGGTGCCGGTTTGTTCGAAGGAATGCGTCATCGCCTCAGCGAAGAGCTTCTCGCGCGTATCGAAGTGGTAGTGCAGCAGCGCCGTCGATACGCCTGCCTGCTCGGCGACCATGCGCATACGGATCTTCTCGAACCCGACCTCCGCGATCACTTCGCACGCGGAGGTGAGGATCCGCTCACGCGTTTCGAGCGTACGTTCCGCCTTGGTCACGTCGATGCTCTCCGTCCCGGATCGGCGCCGTGTGGTCGGCGGGCCTGGCTGTCGGCCCCGTACTCCATCTTTCCGTATCGCAGCCCCCGGCTGCGGCCCTGGGGCGATGCGGTGGTCATCGGTAGGTGTGGAAGCCCCTGCCTGACTTACGTCCGAGCATGCCTGCGTCGACCATCCGGGCCAGCAGCGGTGGTGGCGCGTACAGCGGTTCCCGGTACTCCTCGTACATCGACTCCGCGATGGCCTGGGTGGTGTCGAGTCCGATCAGGTCGGTCAGCGCGAGCGGCCCGAGCGGATGGGCGCAGCCCAGGGTCATCCCCTGGTCGATGTCCTCGACCGATGCGGTGCCGGCCTCGGCCATCCGCACTGCGGCCAGTAGGTACGGGACGAGCAGCGCATTCACGATGAAGCCCGCGCGGTCCTGGGCGCGGATGACCTGCTTGCCCAGCACCTGGGAGGCGAACGTCTCCGCGCGCCGGGCGGTCTCCTCACTGGTCAGCAGGGACGGCACCAGCTCGACCAGAGGAAGCACCGGGAGGGGGTTGAAGAAGTGGAGGCCGACTACCTGTTCCGGGCGCGAGGTGGCCGCCGCGAGCCGGATGACCGGGATCGAGGAGGTGTTGGTCGCCAGAATTGCGTCCCTGCGTTCCACGTTTGCGTCGAGCCGGGCGAACACGTCCAGCTTCGTCGACTCGTCTTCGGCCACTGCTTCGACGACGAGATCACGGTCTGCCATCCGGGTCATGTCCGTGGTCATCGCGATCCGGTCGAACGCCGCCTCACGTTCGGTGACGGACAGCTTTCCGGCGACCGCGGCACGCTCCAGGGAACCGGCGATCCTCTTCAGGCCGGCGTCGGCAGCCACTCGGCTCGTCTCAACCACCACGACGTCCCGTCCAGCCCGGGCGCACACTTCGGCGATACCGGAACCCATCAGGCCGCACCCCACGATCCCAATCCGTTCGACATCGGTCATCGGTTCTCCATCCACTGGGGCATTGACGGGCAACCGGTGCCCGGTTCCTTTCGTAGGGGAATGACGGCGGTCCCGGCCGTGGACCGACGGCCGGGACCGCCGCATCGGGCATCAGGCGGAGGAGGGCATCTGCAGAATGCCCGTGCCCCGCTTGACGAGTTCGCCCGCGATGATGAGGCGCTGGATCTCTGAGGTGCCTTCCCAGATGCGGTCGACGCGCAGTTCGCGGTAGAGGCGCTCGACGGGGTAGGAGCGGTCGTAGCCGCGGCCGCCGAAGATCTGCAGGCACCGGTCGATGACCCGGCCGGACGCCTCGCTCGCTGACAGCTTGGCGACGGCGGCCTTCGCGTGCAGCGTCTTGCGGTCGGCGCTGCCCTCGGTCACCTCCCAGGCGACCTGGTGGGTGTAGGCGCGGTTGACGGCGATGTCGACGGCGCAGTCGGCGAGCATGCCCTGGATGAGCTGGAAGTCGGCGATGGGGGAACCGAACTGCCGGCGCTCTACAGCCCAGTCGCGGGCGAGTTCCAGGGCGCGTTCGGCGGCGCCAATGGTCCGGGCGGCGATCATCAGCCGCTCCTCGGTGAACCAGGAGCGAGTGATGTCGTAGCCGTTGCCCACCTCGCCGAGGACGGCGTCCGCCGGAACGTGGACATCGGTGAAGGTGAACTCGGGGTGTTCGTAGACGAACGTGTGCATCCACCGCGGCACGCGGGTCATTTCGATGCCCGGCGTGTCCTTGTCGACGAGGAACAGGGTGGGTGCCCGCTCCTCCCCGGCCGCGGCGAGCACGATCATGAAGTCGGCGTGGTCGCCGACGGTGACGAACCACTTCTCGCCGTTCAGCACCCAGCCGCTGTGGGTCCGCGTCGCCGTGGTCTTGAGGTTCTGCGGGTCGGAGCCGGCCTCGGGCTCGGTCACCGCGTAGCAGTCGCGGCGCGATCCGCGGATGACAGGGACGAGGTACCGCTCGCGCTGCTCGGGGGTGCAGAAACGCAGCGCGTTCGCCGGACGCCACACCATGTCCCACAGCGCGCCTGTGAGCCGCCCGAGCTCCTCCTGAACCGTGGCCTGTTCCAGGATGGTGAGACCGGCGCCGCCCCACTCCTTCGGCATGTTGACGGCCTGCAGGCCGCTGTCGAGCACGGCGTCGCGGATCTTGGTGTGGGCCTGCGGGGGCAGGCCGTTGTTCTCCTCGCAGTCGAGCTCGTACTTCATGATGAAGTCGGTGAGCCCGCGCGCGGCGCTCTTGAGCTCTCCCTGACGGGCGGTGAGGCGGAAGTCCATGTCAGTCCTCGGGATTGTCGTTACGGGTCCGGTGTGGCGGACGTCAGGAGGGGGGCAGCGCGAGTGCCCGGGTGCCGCGCTTGATGAGCTCGTTGGCGATGATGAGGCGCTGGATCTCTGAGGTGCCTTCCCAGATGCGGTCGACGCGCAGTTCGCGGTAGAGGCGCTCGACGGGGTAGGAGCGGTCGTAGCCGCGGCCGCCGAAGATCTGCACGCACCGGTCGATGACCCGGCCGGCGGCTTCGCTCGCCGCGAGTTTCGCCGTCGATGCCTTGGCGTGCAGGGTCTTTCGGTCGGTGTGCGGCTGGTCGGCTTCCCAGGCGACCTGGTGGGTGTAGGCGCGGTTGACGGCGATGTCGACGGCGCAGTCGGCGAGCATGCCCTGGATGAGCTGGTAGTCGGCGATGGGGGAGCCGAACTGCCGGCGCTCCACTGCCCAGTCCCGGGCGAGCTTCAGGGCCCGCTCGGCCGCGCCCACGGTCCGGGCGGCGATCATCAGCCGCTCATCGGTGAACCACTCCTTCGTCAGCTCGTAGCCGTTGCCGATGCCGCCGAGCACGTCCTCGTCGGGGACGAAGACATCGGTGAAGGTGAATTCGGGGTGCCCGTTCACCGCGGAGTGCATGAACTGCGGCACGCGCGTCATCTCGACACCCGGCGCCTGCTTGTCGACGAAGAACAGGGTCGCGGCCCGCTCCGGACCGGCATCGGCCTGCACCAGCAGGAAGTCGGCGATGTCACCGCAGGTCACGAACCACTTCTCGCCGTTCAGCAGCCAGCCGCCGTCGGTACGGGTGGCGGTGCTGGTGCATGAGCCGGGGTCGGAGCCCGCGCCCGGCTCGGTCACCGCGAAGGCGTCGAACCGCTCGCCGCGGATGATCGGAAGCAGGTACTTTTCCCGTTGTGCTTCGGTGCCGTAGGCCAGGACGTTGGCGGGCCGCCAGGGGATGTCCCAGAGGCAGTTGGTGACCTTGCCGAACTCCTCCTCGACGATGACCTGGTCGAGAAGGGACAGGCCCGCCCCGCCCCACTCGGCGGGCATGTTGATCGCGTACACGCCGGTTTCGATCGCGGCGCGGGTCAGTTCGCGGACCGTGTCTGCGGGGAGTGGCCCGCCGGCCTCCTCGGACTGGTCCTCGTACTGCATCAGGAGCTGCGCGTAGGCGGCGGCACGGGTCTTGAGGTCGGCCTGCTCGGGGGTGTAGCGGTAGTCCATCGTGTTCTCCGGGGGCTTGGGTCGTACGGGGCGGCAGGGGTGGGGGAGCAGGGGTGCTGTCAGTCCAGGACGGCCCGGGCGTCGAGGGCCAGGGCACCGTCCGGACGGACGAGCAGTGGATTGACCTCGAGTTCGGCGATCTCCGGGTGCGCGGCGGCGACTGTGGTGATGCGCTCGACGACAGCAGCCGCAGCGGCCACATCGACGGTCGGCCGGCCTCGGACGCCTGACAGCAGCGCAGCAGTCCGTAGACTCCGCAGCAGTTGTTCGGCGCGAGCGGCAGGGACGGGCGCAAGCGAGAAGGCGACGTCGTGAAGTGTCTCGGTGAGGACTCCGCCGAGGCCGACCATGGCGACCGGTCCGAACCGGGGGTCGCGGTTGACGCCCACGATCAGCTCGATGCCGTCCGTGAGGTCGGCCATCGCCTCGACCGAGTAGGAGGGGGCGCCGAGTCTGGTGTGCATGTCCCGGTACGCGGCGAGGAGCGCGTCCCGGTCGGCGAGTCGCAGGGCCACGCCGCCCGCGTCGGACTTGTGCAGGACGTGCAGGGCCTTCAGCACGTACGGACCGTCGAACTCTTCGGCCGCGGCGAGCAGTCCGGCCTCGTCGGTGATTTCGCGGGCCGGTGGGAACGGCACACCGGCGGCGCTGAGCAGCGCCCGGATCCCGTGGTATCCGGCGTCCTGCAGCGGCGCGGCAGCGGGGGGCAGCGGGGTGACACCGGTCGCGTCGCCCGCCGCGGGAGCCGTCATCGCGGCCAGTGCGCGGGCGGCGTCCTCGGTGGCGGTGAACACCGGTATCCCCGCGTGGGCCAGCACCTGGCAGCTCGGCGACTGCGGATACATCGACTGCACGACCAGCGGTTTCGGTGTTCTCCTCTGATGCGTGACGATCTCCCGTGCGGCCTCCAGCTCGCCCTCGGCGAGCGCGGAACCGCCGGCCGGGGCGCCACCGAGGCCGCCCTCGGAGGCCGCGTAGCCGCCGAAGTAGCCCGTCATCAGGACGGTGTCGACTTCGTCAGCGGCGAGCAGCCCTGCGACCGTGTCGGCGTACGAGAGGGGGTTCTGCTCACCCATCCCGGCCAGGTCGACCGGGTTGCCGACCGAGGACTGCTCCCACAGCACTGTCCTCAGTCGTTCCTGGGCCGGTGCGCCGAGTTCCGGCACGTCCAGCCCGGCGTCTTCGGCTGCGTCGGCGGCGATGGCGCCGTGGCCGCCGCCGTCCGTGAAGACCGCGGTCCGTCGCCCGCTCGTACGGGATCCGGCGTTCAGGGCAGCCAGAACAACGGTCATCTCCCGCGGTGTGGAGACGAGTTGCACGCCGGCGTCGCGGCAGGCCGCAGCCACCACGTCGGACGAGGTGGTGAGGGCGCCGGTGTGTGACTGGGCGCTGCGGGCCGAGGCGCTGCCACGGCCCGCGGTGAGCAGCACGACCGGCTTGCCCGCTGCCGCGGCTGCCTGGGCGAAGGCGCGGCCGTCGCCGAAGTCCTCCGCGTACACGGCGATGGCACGCGTGGCCTCGTGCCGTGCGCAGTCCTCGACGAGGTCGACGAGGGTGACATCGGCCTGGTTTCCGAGGGAGACGAAGCGGGAGAATCCCATGTTGTGCGGCGCGAAGCGGAGCTGGAGTTCGAGCGCGAGGTTGCCGCTCTGGCTCAGCAGGGCGACACCACCGGGCGCGAAGGTGTCCGAGGCCAGGTAGAGCTCGGTGGTGTTGTCCGCGACCCCGAGGCAGTTGGGGCCGACCAGGACAGCGCCGGCGGCGCGTACACGGTCGGCGATTGCTTGCTGGCGGGCCAGTCCGGCGGGGCCCGCCTCGGCAAAGCCGGCGGTGATGCCGACGATCGCCCGCGCGCCACTGGCCAGGGCGTCATCGACGGCGGCCTCAAAGCCCGGGCCCGGTACGGAGATGACCACCAGGTCGACGGATTCGCCTATGTCGGCGAGGCTTGTGGCGGCGGTGCGGCCAAGGACCGTACCGCCGCGGCGGTTCACCAGGTGTACGTGCCGCCGGTCGGGGGCGCGCAGGGCCTGGGAGGCCACCGCGTTGCCGTATTTCGCCGGGTCGTTGCTGGCGCCGACGACGGCGACGGACTTGGGGTCGAAGAGGGCGGTCAGGTCGCGTCTCATGTCACGTCTCCAGCCGGAGTGCGGAGTTGGGGCAGGCTTCGGCACAGGCGCGGGCCGCTGCCTCGCTGCCGGACGGCACCGGGACGGCGATCACGGTCGCGTAGCCCCATTCATCGAGCTCGACGAGGTCAGGAGCAGGCTCCTGACAGAGGCCGTAGCCCTGGCAGCGTGTGGAGTCCAGCAGGAGTTTCACGGTGTTCCTTTCAGCGAGGGCACCGGGGAAGGACCGGGCAGCGGGGCAGTGTGCGGGGGCGAGCCCGCGACCTCCGGTACGGCGACCGCGAGGCGGCGACCGCCGTCGGGAGGACAGAAGGCGCATGCGGGGCAAGGGCTGTCGAGGTGGGACTGCACGAGTTCGGGGAAGGCGCGGATCAGGCTTCCTGCCGTGCCCGCGGCGGCGTCGAGCAGGCCGCAGGCGCCACGCCCGGGCAGGGTGGAGGACCATCGGAGGAGTTTGGAGAGGGCATCGGGTCCGGCTGTGCCTGCGGTCAGAGCGTGCAGGGTGCCGCGGATCGAGGCCGTGCCGGCCACGCAGATGCCGCACTGCTGTGCGCTTTCGGCCGTGAGATGGCCGACGGCGTTGGCTGCGGTCGTCACCGGGCACTCGCCGGGGGCGAGGAAGCGGATCGCTCCGCAGCCCAGGGCCGTCGCCGCGTCGGCCAGCGTGTCGGGATCGAGCGCGAGGCCGAGGGAGCTGAGCCCGATCAGTCCGCCGAACAGTCCGCCCATGAGGGCCCCGGTCGCGTCGGGAGTGCCCTGTGCCTCGGCCAGTGTCCGCAGTGCGGTGCCGTACGGAACCTCGGCGAGCACCGGCGTAGCGGTCCCGCCGGACAGGGTCACCAGGGTGGAGCGGGCGATTCGTCGGCGCAGGTCCGGCCGTGCGGCGATCAGGGCGATACGCGCGAGGGTCTCGACGTTGGAGACGAGGGTCGGTTCGTCGCCGATGCCCTGCTCGTACGGACGGGGTGGCTTGGCGGTGGGCAAGGCCGGCCCGCCGTTGATCCTGCGGACCACCGCCGTCTCCTCGCCGGCGACATAGCTGCGCCCGGTCTCGATCACCTCGACGGGCAGTGGGGGACTCCACTCGGCGAGGGCCTGGCGGACGCGTTCGCCCGCTGCCGGATCGGAGAGGTACACGTATCCCCGTACGGCGCCAGTGATGGCGGCGGCGCGGGCGAGGCCATCCAGGACGAGGTGCGGCCTGGCCCGCAGCAGCCAGCGGTCCTTGGCCGAGCCTGGTTCGCCCTCCTCCCCGTTGGCCACCACGACCGGCACGCCGCCGACGTCGCGGACGGCCCGCAGCTTCACGGCGGCCGGGAATCCTGCGCCCCCGCGCCCGCGCAGAGCGGTCGCGGTGATGTGGTTGAGCAGCACGTCCGGGCCGGTCACATCCCGGTAGCCACCGGCGGCGAGGTATGCCTCGGCCGTCTCGGTCACCTCCGGCGCGGCGCCGAGCAGGGTGCCCAGCAGTCCCGGCATCAGGGATCGGGTCCCGGTCATCCTCGGCCTCCATCGGGTTCGTCGGGTACGGGTACGGCGGTGCGCAGGGTGCGTACCGCTTCTTCGAGGGCCGTGCGGTCCGCCGCGGTCCGGTCGTATCCGGGTCCCGGCAGGCCGATGAGCATGCGGTGGTGGTCGAGCACGACTTCTCCCGCGAGCAGTGCCGCCTGCCGGTCGCCGGGGCTGGAGCCGTCGGCGACGCTGGTCACCAGGGCGGTGACCTCGGCGAGATAGCGGAGCCAGCTGCGCCGGCTGCCATGCAGGATCAAGGTCTCCACGCGCCGGCGCTCGGCGGCCGTCAGTTCCGGTGGTGCTGCGGCCGTTCCCGGCACAAGGGTGCGCAGGGCGGCAACGGTGGAGGGCAGTTCCCGTTCCGGTTCAGGAGTGAGCCCGAGCCAGACCAGACTCCGACGACCGCTCATGCGTGCCTCCGGGAGGGGATGGGGAGCAGGCACGGCCCGACCGTGGGCTGCAGTGAGCCGAGTGGCGACGAGCCGTGCCCTTGGCTGCCTGCCGGCGGTGCGATGCCGTGCGACGGGGACATTGCGATACGGACCCGGGCGTGAGGCGTCCAGGAGGCTGCAGGCGTCCGGTTCGACGAGAACGACGAATCGCGGCGAGCAGCGATGGCGACTACGCTAACTAACCAATTAGTCAACGCACAAGTCTTGACTCTGCGGAAATACCTCATCAGGCTAACTGACCAATTAGTTAGCGCGGGAGAGTTGGTTCGACAACGGTCCGCCGACCGCCCTTGGGCCGCCTCAACACCGATCGCCCCGTGCGGCATGGAGGAGTCAGCCGATGCAGCCCGAAGCCCCAGCAGCACCGCTGAACCAGCTCAACCAGGAGAGTCCCGGGCAGGCCCTGCCCGCCCGCTTCTACACCGACCCCGACACGGCCGCCGCGGAGACCCGGCGCATCTTCGCCAAGTCCTGGCAGCTCGTGTGCCATGAATCCGATCTGCCCGGACCGGGTGCCCGGCTCGCCGCCACCGTCGCCGACCGCGAGGTACTGGTGGTCCGGACCGAGGCAGGTGGGCTGGCCTCCTACCTGAATGTGTGCCGCCATCGCGGAACGCGCCTGGTCACCGCCCCAGAACCGGCCGGTAAGGCGATTCGCTGCCCGTATCACGGCTGGACGTACAAGCTCGACGGCAGCCTGGTCGGTGCTCCCGAGGCCCGGCAGATCCCTTGTTTGGACAAGCCCAAGCTCGGCCTGTTCTCCGTCCGGGTCGAGTCGTTCCTCGGTTTCGTCTTCGTCAACCTCAACCCGGACGCTGTACCGCTCGCCGAGCAGTGCGCCGGCCTTGCTGAAGCGGTCGGCCACTACGCCGGAACCGATCTGGTGCCGGTCGGCCGCAGCCGGATCCACGACCTGGTCGGTGCCGAGGTCCAGCAGGCCAACTGGAAGGTGGCCGTCGACAACTATCTCGAGGGCTACCACGTTCCGGTCGCCCATCCCGGGCTGATGCGGCTGCTCGACTACCAGAGCTACACCTGCGAGATCGAGAAGTCGTACGCGTTGTTCGCCTCGCCGCTGCGGGACAAGCCGTCCTCGAACTGGGCGGAACGCCTGTACCAGAGCATCGCCGCCCCCATGCCTGGACTGACCGAAACCGACCGCAGGGTCTGGCGGTATGCGGTGATCTACCCCAACACACTCCTCGACTTCTACCCCGACCATGTGCTTGCCTGGACCGCCATCCCGACGGCCGTGGACCGCGTGGCCGTACCCGGCGCGTTCTACACCCGCCGCGGGACCAGCCTGCGCACCCGCCTCGCCCGGCGGCTCAACATCCACATCGGCTGGATCACCAACGACGAGGACGCCGAGCTGGTGGCCCGGGTACAGAAAGGACTGACCACGCCGGGCTTCGAACCAGGGCCGCTGTCCCGCCGTGAGTCGGCGGTCGGCTGGTTCGCAGGCCGTGTACGAGCCGACCTCGACGGTGCGCAGCAGTGAGCCGCTCCCGCTCCAGTGATCCGCCCGAGCCGTTATGCCCCGCACCGTCCCCCCGACCCCCCCGCCCCGCACGGAGTCAGGGCATACGTGCACCCATTGCCCCAGCCCCGCCCTGCACTGCCCGTTCCCTTGCCGTCCCCCTGCGGCCCCTACGGAGAGGACCACCGATGTCCCCCGAGGCACCCTCAGTTTCCCGACGCTCCCTCCTGCGCGCAGGCACCGCTGCGGCCCTCGGCCTCACCGTCGCCGGCTGCGGATTCGCCACCGAAAAGCCGGCCGACATAGCGGTCACGGAAGCGCCGATCGACGTCAAGCCCGACGGCGACCTGGTCTATTTCAACTGGGCCGACTTCGTTGACCCGGCCGTCTTCGAGGGCTTCCAGAGGGAGTACGGCGTCAAGGTCATCCAGTCGAACTTCGACTCCATGGAGGGCATGGCCGCCAAACTCAACGCCGGAAACCGCTACGACATCATCTTTCCCACCGCGAAATGGGCGGAGCGCCTGGCTACCGGGGGCAAGTTGCACAGGATCGACCACGAGAGGCTGAAGAACGCCGACGCGGTGTTCGCCCACTACGACTACTTCGCCGACCCCTGGTACGACTCCAGCTCGGCGCACACCGTTCCGTTCACCATGTACAAGACCGGCATCGGCTGGCGCAAGGACCGACTCGGCGACGACCTGACAGGCTCCTGGGACGACCTGTGGAACGCCAAGGCCAAGGGCAAGGTCTTCGTCCTCGACGACCGCGACGAAGTCCTCGGCCTGGGCGCGCTCAAGCTCGGTCTCGACCTCACCACCGCCGACGCGGGCGACCTGGACCGCATCACCGACACGCTGCGCTCGCTGCGCCCCCATCTGCGCGGCTTCTCCAGCGACAGCTACAACAACCTGCTCAACGGCAACGCGAACATGACCCAGGCCTGGAGCGGCGACATGGCGGCCATGCTCGCCCAGGCGAAGGATCCCTCGGTCTTCGGCTTCGAAGTCGCGCGGGAGGGCGCCCCGGTCAACTCCGACTGCTACGCCATCCCCGCCAACGCCCAGCACCCCGGCACGGCGATGCTCTTCATCGACTACATGCTCCGCCCGGAGAACGTGAAGAAGAACATCGAATACATCGGCTATCCGATGCCGGTCCACGGCAGCGAGGACACCTACACCGCGCTCGTCGAGCCGTTCCCCGACTGCCTCGTCACCGCCGACGACCTCAAGGACGACCTCTACTTCCGCAACGGCACCTCGAAGGGCGAACAGGCCCGCGACGCCGCCTGGACCCATGTGAAGGCCGGCTGACATGGCACGACGCAATCGACCCGGGGCGTCCCGTCCCCGCACCGGACCGTCCGCCTCCGGCGCGCGGCTGTGGACCTGGCTGATGATCCCCGGCACCCTCTGGATGACCGGCTTCCTCCTCGCCTCACTCCTGCTGGTGGCCACCCTCGCGTTCGGCACCACCGACCCGCTGGGCAACCCGCAGTTCGGGCTGAACTTCGAGAACATCACTGCGCTGGCGGATCCCGCGTACCGGGCCGTGCTGCTCCGCTCCCTCGGATACGCGCTGCTCACCTGCGTCATCTGCCTGGTCGTGGCCTACCCGGTCGCGTACGCCATCGCTCTGCGCGGAGGACGTTTCAAGAACCTGCTGATCGCCGCGATCGTCGTCCCGTTCTTCGCCAACTACCTGGTGCGGATGTACGGATGGTCCGTCGTCCTCTCCGACGACGGCCCGCTGCTCAAAGCGCTGCGCGCCGTCGGACTCGCCGACGGCGGCACCAAGATCCTCCAGACCGGCGTGGGCGTCATTGCCGGGCTCGTCTACGGCTTCGTCGTGTTCATGATCATTCCGCTGTACGCGGCACTGGAGCGCATGGACACCTCGCTGATCGAGGCGGGTCGCGACCTCTACGGAGGGCCGCTGCGGACGTTCTTCTTCGTCACCGTTCCCGCCACCCGGCAGGGAGCGGCGGCCGGTTGCGTCCTGGTCTTCCTGCCCGCCATGGGCGACTTCGTCAGCGCCCAGCTCATGGGGGGACCCGACCAGATAATGATCGGCAACCTGATCCAGGACAAGTTCTTCCAGGGCCAGAACTGGCCGCTCGGCTCGGCACTCACCATGCTCCTGATGGCAGTCCTGTTCATCGGAATGCTCGGCTACCTCCGGCGCACCCGCAAGGACGAGGCGGAGGCGACCCGATGACACTCCGCCCGACCCTCAAGCCGCAACGCCGCCCCGCCCCCGCCCCGGCCCGAGCCCCGGCCCCACGTACGGACCGCCGCCAGGCCCTCCGCCGGGCACCTCGACCGCGGCGCCGTGGAGCCGACCGCAGTCCCCGCTTCGCCGTCGCCGTCACCGCCGCGTTCTTCGCACTCCTCTACCTCCCCATCGGCGTCGTCGTCCTCTTCTCCTTCAACTCCCAGAAATCCCTCACCGTCTTCCAGGACTTCAGCCTCCGCTGGTACTCGGCCTTCTTCCGCGACGAAGTCCTGCTCGACTCGCTCGGCATGAGCCTGCGGGTGTCCCTGGTGGCCATGGCCGGCTCCCTGATCCTCGGAGTGGCCCTCGCCCTGGGCCTGGTCCGCAGCCGCAGCCGCCTGGGCTCCTTCGCGGGCCTGGTCATGCTCGTCCCGCTGATCACCCCGGAGATCGTCACCGGCGTCGCGGCGATGCTCCTCTTCAAGGGCATGGGCATCACCCTGTCCACCGGCACCGTGATGCTCGCCGAGATCACCTTCTCCATCTCCTACGTGACGGTCATCCTGCGCTCCCGGATCGCCGCCCTCAACCCGGAGGTCGAGGAGGCCGCGATGGACCTCGGAGCCACCCGCTGGCAGTCGCTGCGCCTGGTCACCCTGCCCGCCCTGCTGCCCAGCATCCTCGCCTCCGCGGTGCTGATCTTCGCCCTCGTCTTCGACGACTTCGTCCTCGCCTACTTCACCACCGGCGTCGACCCTCAGCCGCTGTCCGTACGCATCTACTCGGCGATCCGGTTCGGCGTGCAGCCCACCATCAACGCCGTCGGCACCCTGATGCTCGCCGGATCCATCGGCCTGATCGCCCTCGCGCTTGCGATCCCGCGTCTGTTCGGCCGTCGCGGCGGCCTCGATCTGCTCTCCGGGAAGTGACACCCGTGACAACGACCACCACCACCACGACAGACATGGCAACGACGGACGCCACCCCCGCCGTCCGGCTCGACAGCGTCAGCAAGAGGTACGCAGACTCCTACGCCGTCCGCGACGTCAGCCTGGACATCGCCCCCGGCGAGTTCTTCTCCCTCCTCGGTCCCTCGGGCTGCGGCAAGACCACCTCGCTGCGGATGATCGGCGGCTTCGCCGACCCCACCGCCGGCACCGTGCTGCTCGGCGGCGAAGACGTGACCGCCCTCCCGCCCAACAAGCGCAACGTCAACACCGTCTTCCAGAGCTACGCCCTGTTCGACCATCTCTCGCTCGCCGACAACGTGGCCTTCGGTCTCAAGCGCAAGGGCGTCGGTCGTGCCGAGATCCGAGAACGGGTCGCCACGATGCTGGAGTTGGTACAGCTCGGCGGCTTCGCCGACCGCAAGCCCGGTACCCTCTCCGGCGGCCAGCGCCAGCGGGTCGCCCTGGCCCGCGCACTGGTCAACCGCCCCCAGGTATTGCTGCTCGACGAACCGCTGGCCGCCCTCGACCTCAAACTCCGCCGCCAGATGCAGGTCGAGCTCAAGCAGATCCAGCGCGAGATCGGCATCACCTTCGTGTTCGTCACCCACGACCAGGACGAGGCGCTGACCATGTCGGACCGGGTGGCGGTGATGAACGGGGGCCGCGTCGAGCAGTGCGGCACGCCCGAGGATGTCTACGAACGCCCGGCCAGCAGCTTCGTCGCCTCCTTCATGGGCACCTCCAACCTCGTCGCCGGTACCTACCGCGGTGGCGAGGTCCTCATCGAGCAGGGCCCCGCCCTCCCCGTCGGCCCCCGCGCCGGTGTCACGGACGGCAGCGCGGTCAGTCTCTCGATCCGGCCCGAGAAGATCTGGCTCTCCGACTTCGAGCCGGGGATGGCCAAGGTGAGTGGAGTGGTCCGGGAGACCGTCTACTCCGGCCCGACCACCACATATCTCATCGAACTCGCGCCTGGCGTCACCGTGTCCGTACTGGAGCAGAACACCGCCCGCTCCCGTATGGAGGACCGCTGGAGCGGCGGCGAAGCCGTCGAGATCGGCTGGAAACCCGAACACTGCCTGGTCCTCGACTGACGGGCCCCCCGCGCCGGAAGTCCTCCTCAGACCGAAGGAACATCCCATGAACCACGACGTCATCGTGCTCGGCGCCGGCCTCGCCGGGCTCGCCGCCGCACGGGACCTGGCCGCAGGCGGAGCCGACGTGCTCGTCCTCGAGGCCCGAGACCGGGTCGGCGGACGCGTCGAACAGGCAGAACTCCCCGACGGCCGTCTCGTCCAGCTCGGCGGTGAAGTGGTCGGCCGGGCCCACACCGCCTACCTCGCCCTGGCCGCGGAACTCGGCCTCACCCTCATCCCCAGCTATGTCGCCGAGCCCGGAGCCATCGCCCGCGCCACCCCGGAAGGAGTTTCCGCCGGAGACCCGCCGCACTGGTTCGGCCCCGGCGACGAAGCCTGCCACCTGCGGGTCACCGCCGTCTTCACCGCGCTTGCCCGGACCGTCGACCCGGACGATCCGTGGTCCCACCCCGACGCCGCGGCCCTCGACCGGCTGTCCGTCGGCGAGTGGCTGCGGGCCGAGGGGGCGACCCCGGCCGTCGTACGCCTCTGGGAGATCGGCCAACTCGCCCTGGCGAGCGGCTCGTACGACCGGACCTCCTTGCTTGCCGCCCTGCGCAAGCACGCCGCCGTACCCGGCCTCGGCCACTACGAGTACGAGGCATGGGAGGGCCTGCGGGTAGCCGAGGGATCGGCGACAGTGGCTCTGCGCATGGCAGCCGGGCTCGGCGACCAGGTACGGCTCGGGGCGGCCGTTGATGCGATCGCCGTACGGCCTGGCAGCTGCACGGTACGCCTCGCCGGAGGGGAGTCCCTCTCCGCCGGAGCCGTCGTCAGCGCCCTGCCCGTCGGCCCGTTCCGCACGGTCACCGTCACCGGTGTCTCCGACGAGCGCCTCGCATCGCTGCACTGGCAACGCCAGGCAGTCGCCGCCAAGTTCGCCGCCGCGTACGACAAGCCGTTCTGGCGCAGCCGCGACCTCAACGGCCTCTCGGAATGCGAAGGGATCCTCGGCAGCACGTGGCCGCAGAACGAGGGGATCCTCTCCGCCCTCATCCCGCCCGAGCGCTACGGCGTACTGCTCGGCATGCCCGACCATCTGCGCGAACGCGAACTGCTCTCCGACATCGCCCGACTCTACGGCGAGGAGGCTCACCGGCCGCTCACCTCGTACCTGCGCATGTGGGGCACCGACCCATGGACCCAGGGATACGTCACCCAGTGGACCCCCGGCGACGTCATGGCCGTCGGCCCCCTGCACGGAACCCACGAACCGCCCTTCTACGTCTGCGGATCCGACCAGTGGGTGGCCGGCTACATGGAAGGCGCCATACGCACCGGACGTACCGCGGCCAGTGAGGCGCTGCGCCGTGGCTGAGACCCGTACGGATGACGCGGTGCTCAACCACATCGGGGGAGCGGACCTCCCCGCCGCCTCGGGCGAGGTGATGGAGCTGACCAATCCCTCCACCGGCGAGGTGCACCGCGGTGCGCCTCGCTCCGGCCGGGCCGACACGGACGCCGCCTGCGAGGCGGCGGCAGCGGCCTTCGAGTACTGGTCCACGACCACTCCGGCAGTACGGCAGCGTGCCCTGTTGAGCATCGCCGACGCGATGGAGGCTCGGGCGGACGATCTGGTGACGGCGGAGGTCGGGGACACCGGCAAGCCCCCGGAGCTGTTCAAGGCAGAGGAACTGCCGGCGATCATCGACACGCTGCGCTACTTCGCAGGAGCGGCGCGGAACCTGCCGGGCGCCGCCGCGGCCGAGTACACCAAGGGCCGCACCTCGCTGCTGCGCCGCGAACCGGTCGGTGTCTGCGCCCAGATCACCCCCTGGAACTACCCGCTGATGATGGCGGCGTGGAAGATCGCCCCGGCGATCGCGGCCGGCAACACGACCGTGCTCAAGCCGGCCGACACCACGCCCTCGTCGTCCGCGCTGCTGGCCCGGATCGCGGCCGAACACCTGCCTCCGGGCGTGCTCAACGTCGTCTGCGGCGGCCGTGACACCGGCCGTGCGCTCACCGCCCACCACGACGTCAGGCTGATCGCGGTCACCGGCAGCGTCCGGGCGGGCCAGGAGATCGCGGCCGCTGCGGCTGCCGACCTCAAGCGCGTCCATCTGGAGCTCGGCGGCAACGCCCCGGTCATCGTCCACGACGACGTGGACATCGAGGCCACCGCCGCGGAACTCGCCGCGGTCGCGTACTACAACGCCGGTCAGGACTGCACCGCTCCCACTCGGCTCCTGGTCCACCACGGTGTTCACGCCGCGTTTCTCGCCGCGTTCGCCGCCTGTGCGGAGAAGCTGTGCACCGCCGCACCGGGCGAGCCGGACGCCGACTACGGTCCGCTCAACAACGCGACCCAGCTCGCCTCGGTGCAGGCCATGCTGAGCCGCCTGCCGGAACACGCCGAGATCGTCACTGGGGGTGCACGGGTCCGGCGGCCCGGCTTTTTCCACGCGGCCACCGTCGTCGCCGGCGTGCGTCAGAATGACGAGATCGTGCAGGAGGAGATCTTTGGCCCCGTCGTCACCGTGCAGCGGTTCACGGACGAGGCCGAGGCGCTGCGACTGGCCAACGACGTCCGGTTCGGTCTCGCGGCCAGTGTGTGGACCGCGGATCACGACCGCGCCATGCGGGCAACCCGGGCGCTCCACACCGGAATCGTCTGGGTGAACACCCACGGCACCACCGTGTCCGAGATGCCACACGGCGGAGTCAAGCACTCCGGCTATGGCAGTGATCTCTCCCTGGCCGGCCTGCTGGACTACACCCAGGTCAAGCACGTCATGGTCTGACGCCCGGCGGAGGCCACTGACCGCGAGAGCGTTCAACCTGTCCCGCTCCACGACCAGAGCGGTTGTCTCGGCGGCGCACCCGTCGAGACAACCGATCCGGCCAACGACCGCGGTGTGGCCCGGTCGGTCAAGTCCAGGAGTGCATCACATGCTTGATGCGGGCGTTGTCCTCCAGACCGTACTTCGACAGGTCCTTTGCCGTAGCCGGAGTGCTCGAACCCGTCATGAGGCATCTCCGAGGCCACACATGCCGCCCGAAAGGGCCCGGACAGCCGCGCACCGTGCGCTCCATCCACGTCCTGGTCCTGCGCCTGGCCCGCGAGAATCCCGCGTGGGGCTACCGGCGCATCCACGGCGAACTCGCCATCCTCGGGATCAAGGCCGCTGCCTGACCGCGACGCGAAGTTCCCCGCACTCTTCGACACGGTCCTCGCCGACGCGGGCATCGAAGTGGTGCTCTCCGGCGTACGGATGCCGAGAATGAACTCGATCATGGAGAGCCGGGTGCAGACCTGCCGCCACGAGCTCCTCGACCGCACCCTGCTCTGGAACCAGCGGCATCTTCTCCACGCACTGCGCGAGTTCGAACAACACCACAACTCGGACCGCCACACCAGGCCATGCAGCAGGGCGCCCCGCTACGGCCAGTCCCCGAACCAATCACCGGCCCCGACCGGATCGCCCGCCTCGACATACGCCGGCATGACCGGCTCGGCGGCGTCATCGAGTGCGGATGCTCTCAATGACGGGGATGCGACGGCTGTCAGTGGGGATGCGACGGCGACGGGCGGTACGGCAACGGGCGGCGGCGCCTGAGTAAGGCCTGAAGTCGGGTCTGAAAGAGGGGGGAAGTTACGGGCTGGGGCCACACGCACGCCCCCCGGGATGTGCCGGGGGGCATGCGTGGCCTGGTGTGGGCGGCGGATGCCGCGGAAGGTTGGGGGCCTTCTGCGGCATCCGCCGTTTGTGTGTGGCCGGCCCCCGGGGGGTGTGTGTCCGAGGGGTGGGGGCGGCCCGGGGGTTACTTGCCGAGCTTCTTCTTGAGGTCTTCCTTGAACTGCTTCTTGTCGACGATGCCGCCCTTGGCGTCGACGTCGCCGGAGGAGGCGATGGTGTCGCCGGTGTTGGTAGCGCTGGCGTCGGCATTACCGCTGGTGGCGTCGCCGGTGGTGCACTTGATGCGGCAGCCGTTGTTGTTGCCGGAGGTGGCGCTGCCGGTCCTGGCGTCACCGCCGGCGGTGTTGGTCTCGGCGGTGGCATCGCCGCTGGAGCCGACGCCGTCGGCGCTGTCGTCCATGGGGGTGAGGGTGACGGCGTGCTGCGGGGCGGGTGCGGCCATGGCGGTGGCCGGGAGGGCGAGTCCGCCGCCGGCGAGGGCGAGGGTGGCGGCGGCGAGCACGATGCGGCGGGAGGAGGAACGCTGGGTCATCGGAATTCTCCATTCGGCATGGCGGGTATTAAGTGAATTGGTCCCGCAGGGAAAGGTGGGTATTCATTTCGGCCTCGTGTTTCTTGGGGGTTTTTCTGGTGGGGCCGTGCTTCAAATAAACCCTGTGGGGAAGGTCGCGTCATGCCACCGCTATACGTGGCTTGACGCCGGCAATTGATGTTGGTAAAAGGTGCCGTCCGGGCCCGGGCGGTGGCCGGCGGGCCGGTGCGGTCTGCGGCTCCTGCTGGAGGCGGCCACGCCCCGACCTCCCAGCGGCTCCGCAGGGACCTCGCCTCGTCCAGAGGCACGGGATCCGTCGGGGCCGGGTCGCGCGGGAGTGCCCTTGCGTCGTTTTCCTCACGGGCTTCGTCCTTTCCTTCGTGAATGTCCGCTGGCGGCGCGCAGCGCCGACCGGTGGGTCTGTTGTGGTGCGGCCGGCCGGGCCGGGGAGTGCAGGCTGCTCCCGCAGCTCCGTGATGGCGGCCTGAAGTCTTCGAGCGAGTCGGACGCTCGGTACACGGACGCGAAACGCAGGTACGCGACGAGGTCGAGCTCCTGCAACGGGCCGAGTATGGCCAGCCCCACGTCGTGGGTGATCAGTTCGGCACTCCGGTGGCGCGCACCGCCTCCACGACCCGCTGGCCGAGCTGGGCGACGGCGTCCTCGGTCACCGCCATCCCTGGCACGCCTTGCGCCCGCCCGAGATGACCTTGGTACGGCTGAAGGTTTCCCTCACGCCGCTGCGCTTGATCACCATCAGCCAGGCGGTCTCCACCGTGGTGAAGCGGTGCTGATGGCACTGGAGCGCAAGGGATTCCTGTGCGGCGCCCTTCGACCTGGAGGGCCCTGTCCGGCTCCCGACGCCGCACCGCACATCCCCGGCGCGTGCCGTGAAGCAGCCGGCTCGAGACGAACCGGGCAAGACCGCCGTTCCTCGAGGGGAACCGCCGCGCGCCTTCCCTCGGCGCCCTCGACAGGGGGCGAACCACCGAGGGAGGCGCTGCTCCGGGCGGCCCGATGCCGCTCAGAGCCGAGGGGCTGTAGGTGCCTTATAGTGGCGCTATGGCTTCGACGACGATTCAGGTTCCGCGGGAGACCCGTGATCATCTCGCCGAGCTCGCGAAGGAGCGCGGTCTGAGCCTCGGACAGCTGGTGGAGGTGCTGGCTGCCGAGCATCCGACCGCCGCGCAACGTGCTGAGCGGCTTGCTGCGGACCGGGAGACGGTGCGCCGCATGCTCGGCGTCGCCATCAGCGACCAGGAGTTCGACCAGGCCCCCGACATCCTCGGCAACATTTACAAGATCGCCGCAGAGAAGGCCCGTACGGCCCGGGACACAGCTACGTGATCATCCTCGACACCAGCGCCGTCCAGGCCCTCGCTGACGGCCACACAACGCTCAGCCTCCTCGCGGGCAACATGGCCCGCACACCCGGCGAGCAGCTGCGCATCCCGGCCCTGTGCCTGATGCAGGCCGAAGCCGACGACCACGAGACCGCCCGGCGCGTCCTGGCGTTCTCCTCCGTGGCCGTCGATCCTCTGGACACGGTCGCCTCCGTCAGCGTCGGCACGATGATCCGCGATGGCTACGGCGGCCCCGACACCTGCCATGCCCTGTACTGCGCCCTGCCACGCCCCGAGTCCACTGGTATGTCGATTCTGCTGACCGGCAACGAGGACGCCTACCCGCCCGGTGTCATCGCCGTCGACATCGACTCGCCCGGCATGCTGGGTTTCCACTGACGGACGGGCACGCACCCGCCGAACGCACTGGCATCTCGCCGAACCCCGACCGTCGTCGGCGTGGACCGCATCCATGGCCGGTCTCCTTCGCTCACAGCCGCGGCCCCGGGGGAACGCCCGGTGGGCACTCAATGCCGGTGCGGTTCTCGCGCGCACCCTCTAGAGTCCTCTTGATCCAAGGGGGGATACATGAAGGTGAACCGTGGTGGGAGACGGCTGGCCGCAGCCGTGGTGACGGGTGTGCTGGGACTGTCGCTGGCCGGATGCGGCAAGGCCGCCGTGTCGTCGGAGCCGGTGGCCGCCTATGCCGGATTGGAAGAGCTTCCCGAGAAGCTCGGTGCAGACGGCACGAGCATCACGGTGGGGGATCCCGAGGCGCCGGTGACGGTGCGCCTCTACGAGGATCCGCGTTGCCCCGTGGTCGAGGAGTTCGAACTGACCGGTGGCGCCTCGGTCCTTCGTGCCATGACCGAGCGCCGCGAGGTGAGGACCGAGTACACCTTCGCATCCTTCAGGGACGACCGGTTGGGCGGGAGCGGTTCGAAACGGGCGGTCAACGCCCTTCGCGCTGCTCTGGAAGAGGACAAGTTCGCCGAGTACCACGCGGTCCTGTTCCGGCATCAGCCCGAAGGCGCTGTCGATGGATACACGACTGCGTTCCTGCTGGAGCTGGCCGGCAAGGTCGAGGGCCTGCGGAGCCCGGCCTTCGACTCCGCCGTCACGACCATGCAGTACCGCACCTTTGTCACGGAGTCCGAGAAGGCGTACGAGCAGGCCGGGGGAGAGGACCCACGCGGCCCGGGAACGCCCACGGCAGTCATCAACGGCAAACAGCTGCCTGAAGACTCCTTCTGGCTCCTGTTCGACAAGCCGCTGTTCGAACGGCTGCTCACAGACATCCAGCGGCGGCCCTGGGAGTGGGCATCCGGCTCCTGACCCATGGCCAACGATAGTGCTGACGCCATCGATCACGTCAGCGGCGGGTGAGGGTGGTGAATCCGGCGTCACTTCCGGTGGCGAGCGTGCGGCCGTCGGGGCTGAACGCCACCGCAAGCGACGCACATTGCGCAGGCACTCGGCCACCTCGCCGTCCGCGAGGGCGCCCCACGTCCGCTTCGCCAAGAGCAGCCGCGTCCTTGCAGACTCGTCGGCGGACACGCGGACCGCACCTGGGAGAAACGGATCCGCGAACTGGTCCGCCCCGACGACCTCATCCTCTACGACTTCGCGATGCGCCAGCTGAACGCAACCCAGGCTGACGACCTCTACGAGCTGGTCAGCGAGCGGCAGGGAAGGTCTCTGATCATCACCAGCAACCGGGCGCCCAGTGACTGGTATCCCCTCTTCCCTAACCCCGTCGTCGCCGAGTGACTTTCTGGACAGGCTGATCAACACTAGTCACCAGGTCATCATGAACGGCCCCAGGTACCGCCCGAACGAGCGCCCCAAAAGCAATGACCCGGGTCAGTCCCACCAGTTGAACATCAGCTCGCCGACCGTGCTGGGACGCCAATAACGCGCCTGTTCCAGCTCTGCTTCGGCGAGCTCGCTGGTGTCAGCCGCGGCCAACGGCATGCCCAGTTCTTCGACGTCCAGCAGCCGGAAGCCGCCCAGCTCAAATGCGTCCGCCCACGCCGGTGGGGATGTGAAGTCCACCAGAGGCGCACCAGCCTGCGGAGGACTCGCCACAAAGGCAACGACCGGGAGTACCTCGTGGCACAGGACGGCCGACCGAATGCCTGGGGCGGTGATCAGAACCGTATGGAAACTCGGCGTGACTCCAGCCGGAGTCACTTCGCCGACCGTGGCCCGAATCGACCGGGCCACCGCATGGCAGGCGGTCTTGAAGGCCCTGACGTCCACCTGCGGCAGCGGGGCATCGCCTTGCCCCCAGAACCCGGTGGCTCCTCGCGCGACACGGATCAACGCACGACTCAACTCTCATTCCGTCCGTCAGGTCCGACAAGGATGCCATGCGACCGAGCCAAGCGATCACCCACCTCTGCCACCCTCCGGAGTCCTCTCCGGGGGCCCGAGGGCGGGGAATTCAAAGAGCCTCATCAACGTAGGACACCTCCTCAAGATCGTGGCCGGGGGTTGCCTTGAGCTGTACTGAGATTTGTGGAGTCCGTCTCCTGGGCGGCGATGCCGCTGGTCGCCATCTCCACCTTGCACGCCGGCACGTCGAGGTCGGTCTGCTGAACACCGCCACCTGGGCCCCTGGCTGATCATTCGACGAGGCCGGGCTGGTCCCTCCGTACAGAAGGAAGCAGCCCAGCCTCGTTCCGGACTGCGGTGGATGATCAGCGCCTGCGCAGGCCCGGAAGGCGAGCCGCAGCCGGACAGCGGCGGGGTGATGTGCGACCGCGCGGTCGGTCAGCCTCCGAACGTGCCGGTGGTCTCCGCCTTCCACGCACCGCCCGTGACCTTGTAGACGGTGAGCTGCTTGTTGGTGGCGTCGCCGTATTCGTCGAAGGAGACCTTGCCCGTAACTCCGTCGAAGGAGACGTTCTGCAGGGCCTCGGTGACCTTGGCACGGGCGTCGGAGGGCAGCTTGCCGTCCTTGGCCACGACCTTCACCGCCTGGATGATCGCCCAGGCCGAGTCGTAGGAGAAGCCACCGTAGGCTCCGTACGCCTCCTTGTACCCGGCCGCTTTGTAGTCCTCGATGAACTCCTTGGCGGAGGGCAGGTTCTCCACGGGCGCGCCTACGGACGTGGCCATGTCGCCGTCGCCGCGGGCGCCGGTGAGTTTGAGGTACTCGTCGCTGTAGATCGCGTCGCCGCCGATGAGCGGGATCGCTGCGCCCGACTTCTTGACCTGCGCGCTGAGCGGGCCGGCCACCGGGTACTCACCGCCGTAGTAGACGACATCCGCCCCCGAGTTCTTGATCTTGGTGGCCACGGAGCCGAAGTCCTTGGCCTCCGGGTTGACGTGATCGGTGCCGACGACGGCGCCGCCGAGCTTCTTGAAGTGGGCGGCGAAGGTCGCGGCCAGGCCGGCGCCGTAGGTCTTCTTGTCGTCGACGACGAAGACCTTCTTCTTCTTGGCCGTGTTGTACAGGTACTCCGCGGCGAACGGACCCTGGATGGCGTCCGTGGTCGCGGTCCGGAAGTACGTCTTGAACGGCCGAGCCTTCTCGCCTGTTTCCCACTTGTCGCCCTGGGTGAGGGCGGGGTTGGTGTTGACCGAGACCTCGGACACCTGGGCGACGTCGAAGACCTTCTGCATCGACTGGGCCACGGAGGAGTTCAGCGGGCCGACGACTCCGAGGACGCTCTTGTCGGCGACGAGCTTGGTGGCGTTCTGCTGGCCAGAGGAGGGCTGCGCCTGGTCGTCGAGAGCCTTGATCCTGAAGGTGACGCCGGGCACCTCCTTGGTCTTGTTGGCCTTCTTGACGGCAAGGTCGACCGAGTTCTTCATGCCGAGGCCGAGAGCGGAGAGCTCCCCGGTCAACGGCGCGTCGAAACCGATGGTGACGACGGTGGAGCCATCGCCCGAGGCGTCGTCGGCCTTGCCTGCGTCACGGGAGCCGCACGCCGTGAGCGAGAGTGCTCCGGCGGCAAACGCGGCGGTGACGGCTATGAGAGAGCGGTTGCGCACGATCGGTCCTTTCCCCTTCGAGGCGCCGACCGCGTTGTCGGGGCCGATGATTGGTCCTCTGGCGCGGCGGCTGGCGTGACTCTAGAGGCGTCCACCGAAACCAGCAGAGGGGACGAACCGATGTGATTCTCTTGTTATGGCGCTGCTCAGGCGCAGGAATTCCCTTGATGAGGCCGGTTCCGCGGTGACCATGCGGCGGTGGAGCGTGTCAGTGGACACCGCCTGGCGGGCGGAGTGGCGGCTGCCCGGTCGGGCCCTCAGCAGAGATGCGGCCCTGGCTCCGGAGTCGCCGCCCGCAGAAGCAGGGGCAGCGACTGCAGCCTCGTCGGCAACCACGGCCGATCTGAACGTCAACCCCGAGACGCTGCGCCTGAGTGGCGCGACTGGCGGCGCTGAACCCGGTCACCAAATGGTTGGAGAACCCGCAGGGATGAGGGCGGGTCCGCGCACATCGCCATCCCGCCCCACACCTCACGCCACTCGAAGATTGAAGGAGAATCACATGCAAGTCCATCGCCGGAACAGCTGCCGCCGCGATTTGGCAACCGCTGCGGACGCGTTCGCGGCATGGCTCCTCGACCGGATCGGCAACCGGCTCTTCGGGGCCGCCGACGAGTCGACCACCGAAGAACTGAGTACGGCGTGGACACGGGTCCGGTCGAAGCCGGGACGACTGTCGACCAGGACCAGCGACGAGTGGAGCCGGATCCAGTCATTCATGGGGTTCAGCGGCTTCGGCTGGTTCATGGCCAGTGCCCTCATCGGCGTTCTGTTCTTGGTTATTCCAGTCCCCAGCTGGGCCGGCACGCTGGCTCATATCGGACCCTGATCACGGTCTCGCTGACTACCGGACTCGCGGTGACGCGTCTGGCCGTACACTTCGCGGCCACCGCAGCAATCTCCCAGCAGATTTCACGCCTCCTCGCCCGCACCCATGCCGCCGATCCGGCGATGCGGGCCTGCCCGGAGACGATCTACCGGGCCCTGTTCGCCAGCGTGCACGATGTTCCCTCAACTGCGGGCGAGGTCAGGCCCGCTGGGATGCGGGGACGACTCCGCCACGGATGCCTAATGCGGACGGTACCTGTCCGCAAGGGGTGTCATCGTGCGCGTGCGGCCGGGAAGAACGGCGACGAACGACGTGGGGAGACTGGCATGACGTTTCTGGTGGCGGGCGCGACCGGCACGGTCGGGAGGCAGGTCGTTGCGGCGCTGCGGGAGGCTGGTGCGCCGGTGCGGGCGCTGACCCGGCAGCCCGGGGCGGCGACGTTCGGTCCGGGGGTCGAGGTCGTCGGCGGCGACCTTACCGACGCGGCGTCGCTGGCGTCGGCGCTGCACGGCGTGACCGCCGTGCACCTGATCAACTTCGGGGGCGACGACTACACCCCGCTGGAGAACGGCGGGGAGTTGGTGGCGATGATCGAGGCGGCGGGGGTGCGCCGGGTGACCATGCTGGCCGGCTGGTCGGAGTCGACTCTGGAGCCAGCCGTGCGGGCGTCCGGTCTGGCGTGGACCACGGTGTCGCCGACCGAGATCATGGCCAACGCCCTGGAGTGGGCGGACGAGGTGCGCCACGGACGGGTCGAGCGGCCGTACGGGGACTCGCGCACCGCGATGGTGCACGAGGGGGACATCGGCGCGGTGGCTGCAACGGCGCTGCTCGAGGACGGGCACGCCGGTGCGGAGTACCTGCTGACCGGCCCGGAGCGGCTTTCGCTGCGGGAGAAGATCGCCGCGCTGGGCTCGGCGGTCGACCGGCAGGTGGAGTTCGTGGAGCTGACGCCGGACCAGGCGCGTGTAACGATGCGGGCGCAGGGCGTGCCGGAGCACATGATCGACTTCCAGCTGGAGGTGTTCGCCGACCCGCCAGCCGAGTACAACACCCCGAACGGCGTGGTCGAGAAGGTGACCGGACGTCAGGCGCGCACCTTCGCGCAGTGGGCCCAGCAGAACGCCGCTGCGTTCCGCTGAGCTTGTCCTACCTTCCAGACGTGGGTTTGAGGCGGTCATTCGTAAGATCGTCGGGCCCCAGGGGTTCTGGGTTTGGGTGTCAGCTTGTCGCCGTCTGATGGCTCACATGTTGGCCGCCCGGAGCCCCGCGACGACTCGACCGCTAATTGGGATATGCGACTCGATCACTTCGTAGGACAACGTCGGCGAGGTCGTCTGCGGGACTGCTGTTGGAGGACGAGATGACGGAGGTGACCGTGCCCCAGATCTGGGCCGACGTGGACATCGGCAAGGAACACCACCACCGCGCATGCCGACGAGAAGGGCGACTGTGACCACCCAGCGGCCGAATTGACCAGTGCGTGCCAACCGTCGGTGAGGACGCTCTGCCCGAATGAAGTCAGAGTTCGCCCTCGGCGAGCGTCCGGAGCGGCCCACTCGGGTGCAGAGGCCGTCGGCTCGCCGCTCTTCTCGCCGGTGCCTTGGTACTTTCTGGCTCCGTCCTCATCGCCGCTCCTGCGGCGTACGCGGCGGAGACCGGTGTGGAGATCAAGAAGGTCTCCGTGAACGCCGGTAAGGCCGTCGTGTTGGGCACCTCGCGGACGGAGTCGTTCACCATATCGGCGACCGCGTCCGACGATTCGGGGATCAGCCACAGCGGCCACCGGTTCCTGGGCATCGACCGCGAAGTGGGGGACGACTACTGGACGTTCCACGGCACGCCGACGTGCACCACTTCCAGCGCCACCACTTTGACGTGCAAGCTCACCGTCCGGCTTGAAAGTGACATCGACCTGCCGCGCAACGCCCTCGCGGGACCGTGGAAGGTGAACGTCCAGCTCACGTCCAAGGACGGCGACTACTACGGGGACACCTACGGCACGCACCCTGTCCAGCGGCGCTCCACGCTCAGCGTCAACGCCTCGCCCGAGCCGGTCACCAAGGGTAAGACGATCACGGTCACGGGCAAGCTGGCCCGCGCCAACTGGGACAGGTACGTCTACGCGGGCTACACCAACCAGTCCGTACGGCTCCAGTTCCGCCCGAAGGGCATCACCGCGTACACGACCGTCAAGACCGTGACCAGCGACGGGACGGGCAACTTGAAGGCCACCACTACGGCCCGCGCCGACGGGTACTGGCGCTGGAACTTCGCCGGCACGTCCACCACGCCGGCGGTCGCGGCCGCGGGCGACTACGTCGACGTGCGCTGACGCGTCAATCCCCGTGACCCCCTGGGCGGCAGCGGTTAAGCCGCGCCGCCCAGGGGAGCGAGCAGTTGGGGCACGCGGGCGTCGCCGTTGATCCGCCGACGGGCTCCTGGGAATTCTGTTCACGGGCGGCCAGGCCCGCGTCCACGTTCTCCTGGACGCTAACCTCACCACGGCCGATTTCGGCCCGGAGGCGTACGAGCAGTTCACCGCCTGCATCCTGGGCGCTGCACCACCGACACCTGGCGCAGGCTCGCCCCGATGGCCGGCCCCGCCGCCCCCAAGACCTGGCACCCGGGCGGCGTCCACGTCGTCCAGGACGGCACGGCGCGGGAGACGCAGGTGCTCAACCTGACCGGCGAAGAAGCCACGCGAGCGCGCCACCGACCTGATCTTGCCCGCTCCGGACACACCACGGGCACCGGGGGATCAGCCATGACATCCCCGGGGCCCAACTCTTGGGGTCGCATCGTTCAACGACGCCGCTACACCGGCGTCACGCGCTGGCCGGCTGCGGCACTTCGAGGGCGTCGGCCACCTTCCGCGCCATCGCTGCCACCTGCGGCGGGAGGTAGGGGTCCAAGGAGTCGACCTCGTCGCAGAGCTTGGCGCGCAGCCCGTACAGGCACGCCTCGGTGAACAGCTTCTGCGGGTCCTCCTCGGGCCTCTGCGCTTCCTCCGCCTGATGCTGGCCCCGGCCGTACAGCATCCGCAGCGCTCCAGCCTCTTCACTGCCCGCCGGGGGCCGCCTCGCCCAGCAGACCGGCCAGGTGCGCCCGGTCGTCATCCTGGGGCCCGTCGGCCCGGCTCTGCTGCTGACTGAGCTGCAGGTAGCCCTGGGGGTGTCCGGTGCCATGCCGATGTGCTGGCAGTACGCCGCGACCAAGAAGCTCACGGCGCGGGCCCGTACCGCCTGGCCCCAGGTGGTCGCCGTGCACGTCCGCCACCGCGGCCAGTTGTCCGGGGTACAGGCTTATCTGCAGAGCCGAGTACGGCCTCAAGTGAAGAAGGGGCCGTACGCCATGACGCCGGGGCTACCTGACAGCCAGCCGGTCTTCGGGGAGAACGGCCGGGCTGACGTCAGCCGAGAGTGTCGAGCAGTTCCCGCTCGCGCTGGGCGCTGAGGCCAGCACGTCGTGCCCGGTCCAAACCCTGGTCGCTTTCCCACAGCAGCGCGTCGGTCAGCAATTCCGCCCGAGGGCGGTGATGCAGCCCGGCTGCACGCGATGCGGAGCCGTTCCGGGCCGACCATCCCTCCCAGCCCGGCTTGACCAGCCACATTGGCAGCGACTCGGGCCCCAGGTACTGGGCCACTCCGTTTGCGAGCAGCCATGCCGAGTCGGCGGTGACCACCGGCCCGGTGTGCCCGCCAATGGCGCGGGACAGCTCGATCCACTCTCTGAACGGAACGACCGGACCGACAGCATCGTAGGTACCGATGCTCCTCGTCTCCGCGGCGTCGAGCAGCCAGGCGGTGAGGTCGCGCACGTCGACTGCCTGTGTCGGCATGGCTGGTGCATCGGGAACCAGCATCGGCCCTTGCGGATCACGTGCGGCACGGGCCACCCAGTAGCCGGATCGTCCGCTGTGATCGCCGGGGCCGCCGATGAGGCCGGCCCGCGCGATGATGAGGCGGTCGCCCACGACGGCCATCGATGCCTGCTCGCAGGCGACCTTCGCCTCGCCGTACAACTCGCGACCGACCTTGCTTCGGTCGGTCGGAGCAAGGAGTGCCGCGGATTCGTCCGCGTCCGGCGTGGCATGGGAGGCGTAGACGTTGACAGAGGAGACGTACGTCCAATGCCTGGCTCTGTCGCCCAATGCCTCAAGCGCCTCACGAACGAAGCCGGGCTGCCATGACACCTCGATGACCGCGTCCCACTCCCGGTCGAGCAGTGGCTTGTAGACGGACGGATCACGCCGGTCAGCGGTCACCAACCCTGCTCCCTTTGCCACTGCTCCACTTTCACCGCGAGCAAGGCAGGTCACCTGATGGCCGCGCTCAATCGCTTGCCGTGACACCTCCCGGCCCCACCCATGCCGTTCCGCCCAGAACCAAGATCTCCATCCCGACACCCAAGCACCGCGCACACCGAGGGAAAGGTGGGTTCGCCGAGAGCGGATCTCCAGCCGTGAACCACCCGAGCGATGTCTGCAAGCTGGAACTGTGCATCGCGGGGGGCATCGCCCCTCGCCCTGGCCCCCGGCCGGCCAGGAAGGCCGGCACCCCCAGGACGCTCTGGACGCAACCACCGCACGTCAACCCTCGAAGGACTTCCGGAACCGACCACTAAGGTCGCGTCCATGACGAGGACCACGCCTCGGCGCCCTCTCGATGTCGAGGCGCTCTTCCCGGAACTGGCCGCCTTCCGAGGGACGACAACTCGGCTTCATCCGCGGCCGGGCAGACCAGATCTGTCGGCCAGTTCCGTGGGCGGTCCCATGCTGTGGCCGACGGACGAGCCGTGGCCAGTGTGCGGCGAGGCCCATGGCCGCGGGCGTGGTCAACGACCGGCCGACATCCGCCGCTATCGGCAGGTTCTGGCTTCCGCATGGGCCCGCGAGCAGGTCCCCGGCCCGACGGATGAGGAACGGAAGCTCCTGGGCGAGCTGCGCCGGGAGCACCGGATCCCCGGGGCATCCGAGACCGACCCGCTGCCGATGATCGGCCTCGCCCAGCTGTACCGGCGGGATGTGCCGGACCTGCTGGCTGGGCCGGGCGACAGCGATCTGCTTCAAGTGTTCTGGTGCCCCTTCAACGCGCACGGCCCGGGCCGGTACGACCTGGAGCTGCACCTGCGCTGGCGGCGGTCGTGGCAGGTCGGCGAGGTGCTGAACGCGCCGCCGCAGCCGCTGCTCGTGGGATCCGATGGCTTCGTGCCCGAGCCCTGTGTGCTGCACCCGGAGCAGGTGGTCACCTACCCGTTTGCCGGCCTTTTGCCCGAGGAACTGTGCGCCCGGATCGATGCATGGGAGAAAGCCCTTGAGGAGGATGTCGAGCAGTCGGCGGACGAAAGCACAGCGGAGCCGCTCGGCTACCAGTACGACTTGTCCATCCCGCCCGGCTGGCGCGTGGGCGGCTTCGCCTCCTGGCACTCGACCGATCCGTACCCTATGGATTGTCTGACCTGCACGACACCGATGCACCTGCTGCTGACCATCGACAGCTCGGAATGGGACGGCGGCAGCGGCAGCTGGAAACCGCTGGAGGACCAGAACCTGTCGACGCTCAAGTTTTTCCCCAGGTTGGGCGGTTTGAGCGTCATGTAATTACCCATCCCGAATTCTCCTAATTGGCCATGGGTAGCGCGGAGGTCGGGATCGAGGGACCTGGTCGTCGCGGAGCTGCTCATGTTCCTCGTCCCGTGGTTCGGATGGCCGATGGGCAGCCCGGATGGCGAGGAGAACGTTCGTCGTGGTCGACATCACCGAGATCTACGTCCACTGGTACGCGGGCCGCTCGAAGAGCGAGCTGGCCGCGTCGCTGGGGGTGGACCGCAAGACGGTCAGGAAGTACCTGGCCCCGGCGGAAGCGGCTGGGATCAGCCCGGGCGGCCCGCCGATGAGTGAGGCGGACTGGTCGAAGCTGATCAAGGAGTGGTTCCCCGGGCTCATCGACAGAAGGCTCAGGCAGGTGACCTGGCCGGATATCGACCAGCACCGCGACTACATCAAGAGCCTGCTCGGGACGGTGACCGTCTCGACGATCCACCAGCGGCTCCGTGACGAGCACAAACTGCAGGTGTCGATCTCCTCGTTCCGTCGCTGGGTGCATGCGACGCTTCCGGACGAGGTGGCGAAGTCGCAGGTCACCGTATTGCGCGACGACATCGAGCCCGGATCGGAGGCCCAGATCGACTACGGCTTCCTCGGGCAGTGGATCGATCCGCGGACCGGCAAACGCCACCGGGTCTGGGCGTTCGTGATGGTGCTGCCGTGTTCGCGGCACATGTTCGTCCGGCCGGTGCTGCACCTGGACCAGCACGCGTGGACGGAAGCGCACGTCGCGGCCTTCCGCTACTTCGGCGGCGTCCCGCGCCGGCTCGTCCCGGACAACCTCAAGACCGGTGTCGACAAGCCCGACCTCTACGACCCGAAGATCAACAAGGCTTATGCCGAGCTCGCCACGCACTACGGCGCGTTGGTCGATCCGGCCCGGGCAGCGAAGCCGAAGGATAAGCCGCGGGTCGAGCGGCCGATGCCCTATGTCCGCGACTCGTTCTGGCGAGGCCGGGAGTTCACCTCGATCGAGCACATGCAGGTTGAGGCAGTGACCTGGAGTCAGCAGGTTGCCGGGCGGCGGAAGTGTCGGCCGCTGGGCGGGGCCGCCCCGATGGCCGTGTTCGACGCGTTGGAGGCGGCTGAAATGCTGCCTTTGCCGCCGACTCCGTTCGTGCTGGCCCGCTGGTCGACTGCCACGGTCGGCCCGGACATCCACATCAGGGTCGGCCGCACCCTCTACTCGGTGCCGTGGAAGCTGATCGGTCGCCGCGTCGACGTCCGCTCGACCGCCACGATGGTCCAGGTCTTCCACGAAGGCCAGCTCGTCAAGACCCACACTGCCCTTGAACAGGGGAAACGCACGGACAGGAGCGACTATCCGCCGGAGAAGATCGCCTTCCAGATGCGGACGCCGGTCTGGTGCCGCAGCCAGGCGTCCGAGGTCGGTGACGCCTGCCGCGAGGTCGTCGACCAGTTGCTGGAGGTCAACGTCCTCTATCGGCTCCGCGCTGCCCAGGGGGTCCTCGGGCTGCGGAAGAAGTACGGCGAGACACGGCTGGAGGCCGCCTGCGCGAGGGCCATCGCGGTCGGCGACCCGTCCTACCGCACCATCAAGGGCATCCTCATCGCCGGCACCGAGACCGACCCCGAGCCCGAGACCAGCGGAGACGCCGGGGCCGCGGCCTTCCTCCACGGCCCCGCCCGGCTCTTCGCCACCGTCGCGACCTCCGACACGACGGACGACGACCATGATGACCAGGTCCACGACGAAGCCGAGGTGGAAGCCCGATGACCGTGATGGACGCCGCCCTGCGGGAGTCGCTCAAGGCCCTGCGACTGTCCGGCATGCTGGAAACCCTCGACGCCCGCCTCGCCCAGGCCCACGGCGGTGAACTCGGCCATCTCGACTTCCTCCAGGTCCTCTGCCAGGACGAGATCACCCGCCGCGAGACCGTCGCTTTCCAACGGCGCCTGCAGCGAGCCAAGTTCGAGCAGCAGGTCACCCTGGAAGAGTTCGACTTCACCGCCTCATCGAAACTGCCCGCGGCACAGATCCGTGACCTCGGCGCCCTGCGCTGGCTCCACGCCGGCGAGTCGGTCATCCTCTTCGGCCCCGTCGGCGTCGGCAAGACCCACATCGCCCAGGCCCTCGGTCACCTCGCAGTCCGCCAGGGCGCCCACGTCCGCTTCGCCAAGACCAGCCGCATCCTCGCCGACCTGGCCGGCGGCCACGCGGACCGCACCTGGGAGAAACGGATCCGCGAACTCGTCCGCCCCGACGTCCTCGTCCTCGACGACTTCGCCATGCGACAGCTGTCCGCGGCCCAGGCCGACGACCTCTACGAACTCGTCTCCGAGCGGCAGGGACGCTCGCTGATCATCACCAGCAACAGGGCACCCAGCGACTGGTATCCCCTCTTCCCCAACCCCGTCGTCGCCGAGTCCCTCCTGGACCGGCTCATCAACACCAGCCACCAGGTGATCATGAACGGCCCCAGCTACCGCCCGAACAAGCGGCCCAGGAACACTACCGACAAATAGGCTAAGTCCCTGATCAGCAGGGCTCACACTCGTCTCACGCAGGCTGCCGTTCCGAGGTGCGACAGGCTCCCTCAGAATGCCTGCATGAAGATCCTCGACATCGACACGATTGCCGGCTCACAGACGACGGCCTACGGCAGTCAAGGTGTCCGACGTGTCCGTGTTCACGGCGGAAGCGGTCCTGCCGCCGTGAACATCATGCACCTGGCGCCAGGCGGACGCCTCGGGCGGCATGTCGCGCCAGTGCCACAGGTCCTCATCGTTACAGAAGGCCAGGGGTGGGCCAGCGGCACAGACGGTGAACCTGAGGCCCTGACGAGGGGGCAAGCTGCCTGTTGGGCCGCAGGTGAGGAGCACGAGACCTGGACCGACACTGGCATGACAGTACTCATCGTCGAGGCCCAGTCTCCGCCTCAGGAGAGCATGCTCGGGGAAGCTGCTCGGGGATAGCAGTACCCCGGCTCAACGCCAGGCCCTGGGGAATTACGTGAACTTGCCCCTGGGGAAATACGCGATCGTCCACACACAGCCCACTCACCGTTGTGCCACTCCCACCGAGGTCGCCGTGGGCCGCTGGGGCGAACTCAACGTCTTCACCTGCCCCAACGATCCCGAGCATCCACACCGCTGGAGCATCCAGTAGTCGTCGAGCCCGAGTGCTGTCGCTTCTCATGAACATCGAACACGCCGCGGCTCCCGTGCCTTCCGAAGCACTGAGCAACTGCTGTCGTGAGTCGTCGATAAAGCCAGGTCTGGCTGGCACGATTGCCGACACCCTCACCGCGATGTACCCGACGGCCGCCTACCTGGTGCTGGAGCGCCATGAGGATGATCCCGACGTCCTGTGGCTCCACAGCATCCGGGACGTCACCGGCGGCATCCTGTGCGACTTCGCACCCGCCTCGGCCGCTCTGTCCGGGCTCGCCCGACGCCGATCTGCGGCAGGCGTGGGGCGAGCTGGACCCGCAGCTGCCTGGGGATTCGCTGGATCTGGTCCGCCGCATGGGAGACGTCGGAGGCTGCTTCGATTTCCTGCCGGACTCGGCCGAGCGCGAGGACAGCCCGGGCGTGCCCCCGGATGACCAGCTGGCGTCGCTCACGCAGGCGGGTCGGAATGTCCAGGGCGGACCCGGAGGGATATCTTCAGCCGGAGGGTGCTCAGTGAGCGATGAGTCCGCTCCCCCCGTCAAGTCTGCATAGTTGTCAGCACCCGTACCGAGGAGGGAACCGTGCTGCTCGCCGGGAAGACAGCGATCGTCCATGGCGGTTCCGGAGCAGTGGGGGCGGCTGTTGCGCGCGCCTTCGCGCGCGAAGGCGCCGCTGTCCACCTCACCGGACGAACTGTGCTGCCCCTCGAAGACGTCGCGCGGCGCATCCAAGGTGATGGCGGGGTCGCTCACGTCGCGCAGTTGGACGCGACGGACCGCGACGCCGTCGACCGCCACGCCGATGCGGTGGCGGCCGCGGGTAACGGCATCGATATCTGCTTCAACGCCACGTCCAACGACGACCTGCAGGGGAGCCCGCTCCTTGAAATGGCCGCCGCCGACGTACTCCGTCCGGTCACGAAGGCGGTGACGACTACGCTCAGCACAGCCACTGCAGCAGCCCGGCACATGATCCACAGTGGGAGCGGCGTCCTCCTCGTCATGGCCGGCGGACGCGAGACAATCCCCGACCTGGGCGGATCGCACATCGCGTGGTCCGCCCTTACAGGCGTCTGCCGGCAACTCGCAGCGGAACTCAGTCCGCAAGGCGTCCGCGTCGCCTGGCTGCTCTCACCCGGCTCTCCCGCACCCGGTGAGGAGAACCGGGCCGATGAGGGGGCGCTCCTGACCGAGCGCCCTGGCTACGACGACGTGGCCAACGCCGCGGTCTTCGCCGCCTCCGACTGGGCCCGCACGATGACCGCCACCGAGCTCAACCTCACCGGCGGCCTCGTACCAGACTGACGGCACGCCCGCCCGGCCCGGCGCTTCAACCCCGCCACCTTGGCGGAGGCACAGGGCAGGCAGGTCCCAGTGGACGTGGAACCCACCGCACGCCCGCATGCCGCCAGATCCGGGGCAGGAGCGCTGCCGGTGCTCGTCGCACCGCCATTCCTGCCGGTATCGGGCCCCCGGCGCGCACGAGCATCGACTTCCGGCTGGCGATCACGTGCCAGGGCTGGTCGTCCACGAGCACCCACGGCGCCCGGTCGATCAGCGCCGAGGACCCGTCACACGTCACCCACAGCGGTGTGATGCCGCGCTCGACGGCCCGACGGGACCGGCTCCGGACCGTTGCCGCGGTGATAGGGGAGTACTGCGCCTCCCATCCCACCTTCCCCGCCGGCCCGGCGACAAGGACGTCGGTGCGGATCCGCCCGTCGCCCGCCCGTGCCTCCAACTTGGCCTCCAAGCCGTGCTCCTGGGCGGTTTGAGCTATGCGTTCCTTCATCGCCTTGTGCTTGTCCGACTCCTCCGCAGTCGCCGTCGTACGCAGCGGCAGGTGCGCCGCCACCAGCGTGGTGACCCCATCGATCGTCCGCCGACGGATCGTCATCCACGGCGTGCGGCCCTCGCCCTCGGCCTGGCATACCCCTTCCTTGTGGTGCTCCAGGCACTCCAGCAGCTGCCGGTTCCGCTCCCCGACCGGCCTAGTGATCTCCTCCAGCAGGCCGGGCCGGTCCCGATGGCCGAGGTCTGCATGGGTGAGGCGGACGACGATCTCGTAGCCGGTATGCCAGACGCCGTTGGCCATGCCTTCGAGACTACGAACCACGCTCACCCAGCGATAGACCGCAATCGCGCACCGCATGCCGCTACCAGCATGCCGCGCAGGCCCGTCTGCGCTAGCGGCGACCGCGGAGCTCGCCGCACTGGTGCGCGCCCTGCCTTGGTTGGTGGAGCCGCACGACGGCTGGCCTGGCACTGAGCACCCGCACACCGGCAGGATGACCGGCGACCGCGAACCCTCCCCGGGCTGGACCGAGGCGCAGAAGGCCGCGGTCGACCGGCTGCGCACCGAGTGCCTGACCCTCTCCGAGACCGTCGGCACGCACCAAGTTGCGCAGGGTGTGCGCGTGGCCCGATCGCGACGGGCTGGAGGTGCTGGCACGGGGGGGAAGGAGGAGAGGCAGCCCGGGCCGCGTTGCGCGTTCTGGGCAGAGGCGCGTCCGCCGTTTGAAGCGTTGTCAGTGATGGGTGCGATCATCCCCGAGGCGGGCGTGAGCACGCTGATTCTCAACTCGGGAGTGGCTCGGATGGACACGTGGCAGGCTTTGTCGGCGTCGGTGGAGGAGCGCCTGGCGGCCATGTCGTCAGGCGAGCGTGGAGTGTTCGCTGCCGGCGCCGCCGAACGGCTCATGGGCTGGCATGAAGCACTGCCCGAGGAGGAGCGGGCGTCGTTCACGATGAGCCTGCGGCCCCTGCTGAACTCCGTGTGGGAGGCCACCCTGGGGGACTCAACCGCTTTCACGGCCGTGAAGCGGGGTGTGGCTGAGTACATGCTCAGCGAGTACTGCCACAACGACGGCCAGGACGGGCCCGACGATGCAGACGAGCACGCGGCGGCCGCGACGCTCTATGCCGCGCACGCCTACCTGTTCGAGTGCCGGGACTTCGCGGTCTGGGCCAGCCGCCGGGCCGTGGATGCTGTGGACGAGCACCTTCAGTACCTCGCCGAGCAGGGTGAGGACATACCCGATCTCGACGAAGCAACCGTTGCCGAGCTCCAGCGGCAGCTGCGGGATCTCGACCTCATCGCGAAATACTCGAAGGACCTGCGGTTCGCCGGCCTGGGACTGCCCATCGACACTTCGATTCGGCTCCGCGTGGAGCTGCGTACTCCTCTCTCCAGCCGCGATTGAACGGGCGGAAAGCCGGCTTAGTGCTGCGAGCCGAACTTGAGCAGCTGTCAGGGGCGGAGCAGGACCGGGCGGAGCGGTGTTCGTACCGCAGGTCGTCACATCCGCCCACTCGCTTGGTCGTTGAAGCTGGGGATTTCCTTTTCGAGTCGCTCGATATAGCCGCTGATCTGCGCATTCATGCCGCAGATGCGATGTTGATCACTGTTGACTCGCTGATGGTCGCTGATATTTGGCGCACTTATGTAGGGGCCATGTAAGACCTGAGGCGGGCTTGTGAATGGTGGGGTGTGGCGTCGTGCGCGCCACAGAGTCGGGGTAGTCGCAGTCGCTGCTGCCGTTGTCGCGGCGGTACTTCCGCCGTTCACGGATGGAGCCTCTGCGCTGGCGCGGGCCGGTGCAGAGGCGTTTGAACCTGAGCTGTCCGAGGGGCAGGAGGCCCTGCAACGGGCTGAGGCTACCGGAGAACGCGTCGAAGTTTCCGGTGAACGCACCGAGCGGGAGACGGTTTTCGCCAATCCCGACGGTGAGACGTTCACCATGGAGAAGTCGATCGTTCCGGTGCGGGTGGAAGCGCCAGGTAGTGGCTGGATGGCCCCGGACGCCACACTCGAGCGGCGTGCGGACGGCACTATCGGGCCGAAGGCCGCGGTGTCGACGACGGCGTATTCCCCAGGGGCTGTGGTCGCGTAATTCCCCAGGGCCTGGCGGGCTCAGACATCATCGAACGATTCGTCACTCCACCTGAACCAAGCGCGACCGTCAGTGATGTGCAGAAGGAACTCCGCGACCGGACCTGACGGGGCCACCAGCGACAAGGTGCCCGCGATCCGGTCGTAGGAGTCGTCGAACCGCTCGTACTCCTCCGCCTCCATCAGAGCCAGCGACTCGTCGAACCACGGCTTCACCTCCCCGAACGTCGGCGTTGGAACGAAGCGACCGCTCAGCCATCGAAAGTCGGCCTCGTTGATCACGATCTCGCCGAGCAGTTCCTCCTGCCGCATCAGTCGCCAGACTTCGCCCTCGAAACCCATCCCGCCAGCTCTCCATCCATGTCCTGGTGTCGCCGGGCAGCCTCTCACGCGGCAAGGACAACGAGGCAGGAGCGCCGACGGGCTGTTGGCCAGCCGTATCGACGCTCCTGCGGGCGATGCGTGGGCTGTCAGTACGGGCCGCCTGGGGCGAAGGTGACGGGCAGGTGTGCGGGGCCGCGCAGCCCGCCCGGCCGCCACCGCAGCTCGCCCGGCCGCACGTCCAGGGTCAGGCCGGGAAGGCGGTGCAGAGCGGTCCCGATGGCGATCTGGCCCTCCAGTCGGGCCAGCGGCGCCCCCAGGCAGTAGTGGATGCCGTGTCCGAACGCGAGGTGTGCGTTGTCCTGCCGGGTGATGTCCAGGCGATCCGGGTCGGGGAACCGAGCCGGGTCACGATCGGCGATGGCGGAGGCGATCAGCACGGTCGCGCCGCGCGGGACGGTCACGCCCGCGATCTCGACGTCCTCGCGCGCGAACCGCGCGATGCCGGGGCTGACCGGTCCGTCGTAGCGGAGGAACTCCTCGATCGCGCCCGGCAGCAGCGACGGGTCGTCCCGCAGCAGCTCCAGATGGCCGGGGTGGGCGAGCAGCGCGGCGATGCCCCCGCCGATCAAGTTGACAGTGGTGACGTATCCCGCCACCAGCAGCAGGAAGGCCATGGCGATCAGCTCGTCCTCGGTGAGCCGCTGCTCCTCGTCCCGGGCGGTGATCAGCGCGCTGAGCAGGTCGTCCCCGGGCCGGGCCCGTTTGGTTTCCAAGATCTTGGTCAGGTACGACCGCATCCGCTGCCATGCCTCGTCCACCACGGCCGGGTCCGGCAGTTCCGCCCCGCGCAGGAGCATGTCGTCGGTCCACCGCTGGAAGTCGTACCGGTCCTCCACGGGCACACCGAGCAGTTCGCTGATCACGGTGACCGGGAGGGGCAGCGCGAAGTCTGCGATGAGTTCCGCCCGGCCGGCCGGCGCGACCGCGTCGAGCAGCTGGTCGGCGATCTCCTGGATGCGGGGCCGCAGATCGGTCACCCGCCGGGTGGTGAACGCCTTTGAGACCAGGCGGCGCAGGCGGGTGTGATCGGGCGGGTCGGAGCGGAGCATGTTGCTCAGCATGGACTCGCGCTCGGTCCGGGGCAGCTGCCGAATGAGCCGGGGATCGGACGCGTCGCGGATGTCGCTGCTCAGCCGTGGGTCGGACAGGGCCGCGAGGCCCTCCTCGTAACGCGTGACCACCCAGGCTTCCAGGCCGCCGGCGATGACGGCGCGCCGCACCGGGCCGTCCTCGCGGAGCTGTCGGTAGAGCGGGTAGGGATCCGCCACGAAGGCCGGGTCGTCGTAGGGCAGAAGGACCGGCTGCTGGTTCATCGCCCCTCCTGGAGCACGTCGCGACCAGATGAGTCGGACTTGTCAAGTTTGAGGGTATACATCCCAGTGCGGTAGATCCGGGATTTCGCCGAAGGGAGGAGTGCGATGGAGCGGACCACGTGCTGCGTGGTGGGCGGCGGACCTGCCGGAATGGTCCTCGGCCTGCTGCTCGCCCGCGCGGGTGTCGCGGTCACGGTCCTGGAGAAGCACGGCGACTTCCTGCGCGACTTCCGCGGCGACACCGTGCATCCGTCCACCCTCGCGCTGCTGGACGACCTTGGCCTGGCCCAGCGGTTCGCCAGGCTGCCGCAGCGGCGGGTGACGACGGTCCAGCTGCCGCTCGGCCCAGACCGTTCATTGGTCACCGTCGGGAACATTGGCGCGCTGCCGGGCAAGTACAACTACATCGCCATGGTGCCGCAATGGGACCTGCTCAACCTCCTGGTGGACGAGGCGGGACGGGAGCCGTCCTTCGCCGTACGGATGAACACCGAGGCGACCTCCTTCCTGGTGGAGCACGGCCGTGTCGCCGGGGTGCGGTACCGCACGTCCGACGGCCGTACCGGTGAGCTGCGGGCCACTCTCACAGTGGCCTGCGACGGCCGGGGCTCGCTGGCCCGGTCGCTGCCCGAACTGGGACTGCGGCGGTTCGCCTGCCCGATGGACGCCTGGTGGTTCCGGCTGCCGCGCCGCGAGGGCGACCCGCACGGGCTCGTAGGAGGCGTCGGCGACCGGTTCTTCAGCGCCATGATCGACCGCGGGGAATACTGGCAGTGCGCCGCGCTGATCCCCAAGGGAACCGACGCCGAGCGCCGCGCCGCCGGTCTCGATCGGTTCATGGCCGACTTCACGGCCGCGGTCCCGTGGCTCGCGGACCGTGTGCACGAACTGCGGTCCTGGGACGAGGTGAAGCTCCTCGACGTGCGGCTCGACCGGCTCCGCCGCTGGCACCGCCCGGGGCTGCTGTGCATCGGCGATGCGGCGCACGCGATGTCTCCGGTCTTCGGCATCGGCATCAACCTCGCCGTCGAGGACGCCGTGGCCGCCGCCCGCCATCTCGTCGAGCCGCTACGCGAGGACAGGGTCGGCCTGCGGCACGTACGCCGCGTCCAGCGCCGCCGGTGGCCCACAACGGCCGCGACGCAGGCGCTTCAGCGGTTCGCCCACTCCCGGGTCATCGAGCCGCTGCTGGCCGGAAGACCCGCCTTCGGCGACCCCCGGCGTGCGAAGCGGCTGACCGAGCTGCTCACCACCTCGCGATGGCTGAACCGTGTGCCGGCGTACTTCATCGCCTACGGCGCCCTGCGCGAACGTCCGCCGGCCGCGTCGGTGCGGTGAGCCGCAGCAAGGTCTTCCCTGGTCACCGGCCTTCGCCGGGACCAGGGCGTCGTCGTCGCCGGCCTGTCCAGCTCCTGGAGTTCGGGCCAGGGCGAGGGCCAAGTCGCACGGATCAAGCTCCTCAAGCGGAAGGGCTACGGCCGCGCCAAGCTCAACCTGCTCCGCAAATGGATCCTTCTCACGACCTGACGTCTCCGCGCCTCACCCGGTGGACGAGCAGTAGTCGCTCGATGACAAGGGTCAGGTGCCGATGAGCCCGGCCGTCCGTTGCAGCCATGCGTTGAGAGCCGCGAAGTCATGATCGGTGAGGCCCCGACGCGGATCGACACGATGGAGCAGAGCATGTCCTTGATGGTGTGCGGAGACCCAGTTTCGATCGGTGTCGGTGATCTCATCGTCGACCCAGGCGAATGAGCGCCCTGCCGCCCAGCCGACAAGAGCGCGGGTCTTCCAGTGCAACCCGTTCCGCTCGTCCTGCTCATCGACGTCGGACGGCTCCGACCAGGTCACCACGGCCAACGGCGGCAGGCCGATCCGTGGCGCGATGCACGCGTTCGCGTCGGCCATCCACGTCGTGGCCCAGACCAGATCGCACGGCATCGCTGCCAGCCGGGGCCCGTGCTCGGGATTGATCCTGGTCAGAAGCGGATTCGAGCCGCCCTCCCGCAGTTCGGGACTGGTCTGATAGGTCCGATACTCCTGCGGCGCCGCCCCGAACGGGATGAGTGGTCCGTCGACATCGAGGAAGAGCAGCGGGCGTTGTACAGAACCGGTCACGGCAGCACGATAGCGGCTCGTCCCGATGTGCCCCGGCTCGATGACGACGCCCGACGGGGACCGGGGCCGCCCGTCGGCCGGTGCCCAGATCACGGGCCCAATCACAAGATCTTCGCCAGAGCCGAGTTACGTGAACGCTGACACCCCGGCCGCGTGACGGCCGGGACTCGGATATGAGCTCAGCTCTTCGGCGGAATTGGGCGCGCCGCTTCCATGCCGCGTGCTCCGGGTAATGCCCACGGAACGCTCGGCGGACGTTCCTCTTACGAGGAGTGGGGCCCGTCAGCAACCGTTCGGCGCTGGTCGCGGACGGGCGTTCAGCCGCCTTCGCGGGGCGGGCAGACGCGGTGCTGACGGATGGTGAGGCCGGCCCCGGACGCCCGGTCGATGTCGTAGGACCGGTACGGCTCGCCCGATTTGATCGGCTGGTCGCACTTTCCGCAGATCACGACAGGCCGCCCTTGTGCGCGGGGCAGGCGCGGGGGTACCAGCTGAAGGTCACCTCCCCCGTGTGACAGGGGCGGGCGCCGAGGTCGACCGGGATGCCCGCGGTGAGTGTGATTCCGCACCAGACGCAGTCCATGCCGCGTCGCTGACGCTGCGACAGGCTGGCCATAGGGGGGAGTGGTCTGGTGATGGTTGACATCCCAATGCCTCCGCGGGAGTAGCCGCTCGAGTACGCGGTTCCCCTGCAGAGAGACGTGTAGGGCTGCCGCTGCACATGACGCTAGGGACGCCGCCGTGCAGCTGACCAGCAATGTGCAGATGTGTGCGCCACTGCCCGACTGCGCTGCGCAATGGCTGCATCGTGCCCTTGACCGGTTGCCCCGCACGGACGACGGTGGTGCACACAACTGCACAGCCCGTCGACGGAGGCTGACATGGCGTTAGTGTTCATCGGCATCGACCTCAACACCGGGGACAAACAGAGTCCGACCGTGTGGGTGGACCAGGAGAAGCAGGAACTCGTCTACCAGGGCTGGAAGCCGAGCCCCGAACTCGAACCTTCGCCAAGTGCGAATGGATCAAGAAGAGCTTGCCGCTCTGCCTCATTGGCGACTCCGGCACCGGCAAGTCCCACCTGCTGATCGCGCTCGGCACCGAGGCCGCGATGGCCGGCTACCGAGTCAAGTACGTCCTCGCGACTAAGCTCGTCAACGAGCTGGTCGAGGCAGCCGATGAAAAGCAGCTGACCAAGACCATCGCCCGCTACGGCCGAGTCGATCTTTTGTGCATCGACGAACTCGGCTACATGGAACTCGACCGCCGTGGCGCTGAACTTCTCTTCCAGGTTCTGACCGAGCGGGAGGAAAGAACAGCGTGGCCATCGCCTCGAACGAATCGTTCTCCGGCTGGACAAAGACCTTCACCGACCCCCGCCTCTGCGCGGCCATCGTCGACCGCCTCACCTTCGGCGGCAACATCATCGAGACCGGCACCGACTCCTACCGCCTCGCCACCACCCGCGCCCGCGCCGAACAACAGCTGGCCACGAGCTGATCAGGACGCATGGGGCTCCGTTACCAGCATCAGTGCTCGCGGATCCTTGACCACCACCAGCCGCCGACCATCCAGTCGCTCGCCGGTCCGGGGTCCGGCAGAGTACGACGCTCGAACTCGTCGTCGATGCGAGCAATCAGCCGACCGAGATCACGCCGGGCACCGCGAGGGAGGTGAAGCATGGCCTGCTCCAGATCGTCGCGGGCATACTCCACCTCCAGTCCAGGCTGCCAGACGGGGGACGCGTTCAGGTAACGGCCGGGTTGTTTGAACGCCCACTCGAAACGGGAGAGTCCGTCAGCAACTGCGTCAGGCCACATCCGCTCATGCTCAACGCGGCGGACGGCTGCACGCGTCTTCGCGGAAACGCCGCGGATCTGCCGAACTACAACATGTCTGCGAGGCCGCCAGCGCTCAGCGCGGACGGCCTTCGGGCGCCTACGCGGCATCGCCCTTTCTGATCAACATGGCGCCATCCTGCCACGAACGGGGCTGGCTCCGCACGCACGATCGAACCCGTCGCCACCTCGCGTGCTCTTAGAGGTTGTCTCACGTGGCAAGTTTCGCGAGCTTCTTGTAACAGGTCAGGGTAGCGGCCAGGCCGAGGAAGGCGAGGAAGTGTGAGCCCTTTCGTTCGTATCGGATGGTCAGGCGGCGGTAGCCGAAGAGCCAAGCGATCGACCGCTCGATCTTCCAGCGGTGCCGACCAAGGCGTTCCCCGGACTCGATGCCTGGTCGAGCGATGCGCGCGACGAGCCCACGCTCGCGCAGCCAGCTGAGGTGTTCGGCGGAGAAGTACGCCTTGTCCGCACGGAGCTTGACGGGCCGGCGCCGCCGTGGTCCCCGGCGGGACCGGACGGCGGGGATGCCGAGGATGAGTGGCTTGAGGGCGAGGCTGTCGTGCATGTTCGCACCTGACACGGCGACGGCGAGGGGGATGCCCTGGGCATCGGACAGCACGTGCAGCTTGCTGCCCTTCTTGCCTCGATCGACCGGGTTCGGCCCCGTCAGCGATCCCCCCTTTTGGCGCGAACGGAGGCCGCGTCGACGATCGCCGAGGTCCAGTCCACCTTGCCCCGGACGCCGAGTTCGTCCAGCACCGCCCGATGCAGCCGACGCCACAGGCCGACCTCGGTCCATACCGTGAAGCGGCGATGCGCGGTGGCGGAGGAGGTGCCGAACGTCGGCGGCAGATGCCGCCAGGCACAGCCGCTGGTCAGCACGTACACCACTGCGGTGAACACGGCCCGCTCGTCACACGGAGCGGTCCCGCCACCTTGCGGTCGAGCCGCGAACGACGGCAGTAACGGGGCGACGAGCTCCCAGAGTTCATCAGGAACCAGACGCTTCGACAGATCAGCACTCACGGCCGGCATCATGTCGCTCGAACATCAAGTTGCGGGGGACGGCCTCTATGCCTTGACTGATGCGGCCGATCTGGCGGCCTGCTCGATCTTCGCGCAGTAGGCGGTGCGGGCGTCCTCATCGATCTGCATCTCGTGTTCGGGGCGCATCCCGGTTCGGCCGTCGACGCCTTCGCGCAGGATGTCGGCGTGCCCGGCATGCCGATTGGTCTCGCCGAGGACGTGGACCAGGATGGCGAACAGGTTCGTGTTGGAGTATGGCTCCGGCCACCACGGCACGTGGCCGGGGGCGTCGAGGGGAAGCTCGTTGATCGTTGCGTCTGAGTGTTCCCAGGTGCGCTGGTAGGACTCGATGATCTGATCGCGCGCCTCGTCCTCAGCCGCCCACAGATCGCTGCCGTCGTGGTCCTGCCAACGGGGCAGCGGTTCCGGGGAAGGGCGGTCGAAGACCTCGCCGAAGTACCTTGCCTCAACGCTGGCCACGTGTTTGACCAGGCCGAGGAGGTTGGTCCCGGTCACTGTCAAAGGTCGGCGGGCGTCGTACTCGGACAGGCCGTCAAGTTTCCAGAGCAGCGCCTTGCGGTCCCGGCGCAGTCTCCCGTGCAGGCTGTTCTTCGCGAATTCATCGATCATGCGGCATGAGCCTGCCATGGGCTGCTCGTGGTCTCAAGATCCCGTACGTGGACCGCAACGACCGGCAGAGCCGGATCCTGGCCATGGCCACCGCCATGAGCTACTCAAGAAGCTCGCGAAACTTGCCACGTGAGACAACCTCTTAGTTCTCACCAACATTCACGCGCTCTCCAGGCGACGCGTGATGCCGAAACCCACCAACAAGTGCTCTCGCTTGAAACCTACGCAGCCAGTCACGGGCCTCGAACCCCTGCGAAGTGGGACCGGCCACCTTTCGACCACGGAATCGGGACCGGAAACTACGCTGGCACCCCTTCCGTCCGTCCAAGGAGCAGCGTGCCGCCGTCCTTCGTCCACCGGATTACCAAATACGACCCCGCTGACCGTGACGAGCGAGGCCACTTCACCGGCGCCGAGGACACGGTCAGTGACCACGGACCTGTCGAAGCGGCGTACCTGGCGGCGATCGCCGCCTTCGCGGAGGCCTCGGACATCGACCGGTTGGAGATCCGTGAACCTGCGGTCACCGGCTTCGTCCACTTCGGCCCGGAGCCGCCGGTTAAAGGGCACGGCCTCGGCGGACTCTTCCCACCGGACCTCACCGGCTACCACGACGGCGCCGAGGTCTCCCTTCCGGTCGCCCTGGAACTGGTCCGGGCCATGCTCCGCGACCAGGGCGCTTGGTGCCGGCTGGAGGCAGGGGATGAGTTCACCGTGTATGTCGGGTGGGACCAGTATGTGTACGTGGGCAGCGACCGGCCCTGCGCGGACGCTGTGGCCCGTACGCGGGAACTCGGCCTCTTCCCGGAACCGCTGACGGCCTCGCCCTATGCGGCTGAGGTCGACGAAGCGGAAGTGACGGAGCCAGCCGACGAGGACTTCTGGACTCGCGTGCGCACCGTGCTTGCCTCACGGCAGACGCTGCTCCTCGAGGAGACCTACGTCCGCAACGCCGCACGCTGGCACCGTCTCACGCCGGAGAACCTCGATGCAGTGCGCGCCGGTCTCGGCCCGCGCGCCCTGCTGACCGTCTGGCCCGACCTGACCCCGGACGTCGGAGCGGTCCTCGCCACGCTGCCCGAGGAGGGATCCGTGGAGTTCGTCTGGGAGGCGCAAGACGGAACGATCAGCCACGCGATCGTCGACGACACCGAGTACCAGGAGCTCGCCGCCCGAGTGGCCGATGCGCGAGCGGCCTGCGCCCTGCCCCTCGACGAACGCCACTCGCTGCTCTGCGCCATCCTGCCGGACACCGACGGCGTGCTGCGCGCCCGTTGGTGACCCGGTTCGCGCGGGACAGCCGGGTGCTGTGCCTTGAAATTGTCCTACCAGCCCAGGTCCCGCGCTTAGTCACAGGTGGACGTGAGGAGCTCCCCGTCCGAGGTGGTTCCGGCGCCTGTCGCTAGGCTCCAGCGCCATGACCAGTGACCTCGGATTCACCTGCACGTGCTGCGGGACTCAGCACCTTGAACTGCCGATGAACCACACGGCCGAGGCCCCAGCCGTGTGGGATCCGGCCTTCGTCGGCGCCGACGACTGCCTGCTCTCATCGGACCAGTGCGTGGTCCGCGGGCAGCACTACTTCGTCAAGGGCCTGATCGAGATACCGGTCATCGACAGCGACGAGGTGTTTTCCTGGGGTGTATGGGTCTCGCTCAGCCGTGAGAACTTCTCCCGGGCTGCAGATCTGTGGGACAGGCCCGACCGCGAGGCGGAGCAGCCGTACTTCGGCTGGCTCACCACCGACCTGCCGGTCTACTCGCCCACGACCCTCAACCTGAAGACGCATGTCCACACCCGCCCGGTCGGTGAACGCCCCTACGTCGAGCTTGAGCCCACCGACCATCCCCTCGCCGTTGAACAGCGCACAGGGATCACTCTGGACCGCGTGCGGGAGATTGCGGCGGCCGTACTCCGCGTCGGCGGTGGTGAGCAGCGGTGATGGCCGGCAACCCCGTATCGCCGATCGCAGTCGCACCTGCCGGCCTGAGCCGCCGGGCCCAGAGGTTCGTCGAGGTGGATGGCATCTGTGTCCCCCGGCAGGACATCCGGCACCACCACGATGCCTGGATCGAGCGCGAGATCCCCGCTGTGGAGATCGATCGGGCCGCGGCCTTCCAGGACTGCTGGGGCGGACTCGCCCTGCCGCCTGCCCCGTTCTACGAGGGCGGCCCGCGCATCCTGGACGCTGGCTGTCCCGAGGGCTCGGCCGCTGAGGGCTGGTCGTTTCCGGCGGGGAGCTGCCGAGTGTCCATGGCCTACGGATTCATGATCGGCCCTGAGGGTGCGTTCGGGATCGACGCCTACCGCTGGACAGCCCTGCATGCCAGCACAGACGGATGGGTGGAGTCCTTGGCGCTCGCCGCCCATGCCACTCGGTGGGCCAAGACCGTCACAAGGATCAAGGGCGAAGCCGTCGAGTCATTGGACCTCAGGGGCTACGGGCTGGTGCCCGAAGTACAGGGTGTGCGCGCCCGGGATGACGCTGTTCCGCATGCCCATCTTCACGGGAGAGCTCTGTGCTGACGCAAGTCACCGCCCCGTTCGCGGTCCGCACCTTCGTGACCCTGCGCCCCGACGCCTGGTCCGCGAGCGCGGGCAGGGACCGGACGGCCACCTGGACCTCGCCGAGGTGTTCTCCGACCCCGGCCCGTACGGCAGCGTCCCACTGGTGGGTGGGAAGAGGGGGCATCAATCCGGCGGGGTCGTCGAATCTGTTGCGTGGGGATGTCTTGCGCGTGCTGGGCGCCATTCACGCCGCCGTCGCCGCCGGCATCGCGACGTTTGTACGCGAGACACCGACCCGGCCGCCGCGGCCGCGCTCGACTACGGCCAGTCCCAGCCCGTCCTGATCGCCGTCTTCGGCCGCACCGGCGACATCGCGGATCCTGAATCACCCGCCGATTCGCCGCTCTGCCCACAGCGGCTTGAACGGCCCCGATGAGCCGGCGGTGTGCGTTGTCCCGGACGGCTCAGGCCCGGCGCCACGTGTCGCGGCCTGCCATACCGTACTGCTTCAACGCGAGTGCACGTTCGGGGACGATCGCCACGAAGGCGGCCTCCGGAGACTCCGGGCCGTCAGGGACGAAGTCGTTCAGGTCGTAATCGAACAGTCCCGTCCACAGGCGGCGTTTCGTGTCGATGTCGGTGTACACAGTCGCTGTGCCCCACAACATCACGCCATCTCCGCTCGCGTCGACCTGCCAGTGCATCGCAACAGCCGGATTCACGGCGATGTTGCGCGCCTTCACGCTCTTCGCACCCGTGGAGATCCAGACAGTTTCGCCCTCCCAGGCCGGCCATACCGGAACAACATCCGGCTTGTTGTCGGCGCCGACCGTGGCGATGTGAGCCCAGTGCGAAAGGCGTGCCGCTTCGGCCTTCACGTCATCGAGGTTCACCCGATACTCCTCGCTCTTCGACTCGGCATCGTGCCGAGTGCGCTGCCGCACCTGCCACTGGCACCAACCTCATGAGCTTCGGTAGCCGGGCACGAACATAGTAACCGTGCGTAGCCAGTCTGAGCGGTACGCCGCGCCCACCCCGGCAGCAAGCACCACCTCATCACCGACCGCGTCAAGGACAACAAGCTGACCACGGCCGGGCGGCCGCCCAAAGATCCGTCCCGGGGCCGGCGGCATCGGCCACCGTATTTCCCTGCGGGGTCCAGCCCGATGGTGACCGTAGGTGGTCTCCGGCGGCGTACCGGCTCCACGTTCCTCCGGCTTGGGCGGCCAGCTTGGCGGTGGTGACTTGGTGGTAGCCGAGGGCGTTGGCGGCGACAGGGGCGGGCATCCCCAGGACGTGCTCGCGGATCGCGGAGACCCACGCGACTGGCGGTGGTGGGGATGCCGAGGTCGTTGACCAAAGCCGAGAGGGCGTCGGGGTGCATCGGCTGCCCGGCCCGGCGCCCGGGGAAGCCACCCGCCCGCCGGCACAGTCAGTAACCGCCGGACGGGTCCGGTGAATGAGGGACATAGAGTGAGTCCCTCAACGACTCGGCGGGGGTACGCCATGGCGATCACCGTCCAGTGGATACGGACGTCCTGGACGAAGGAGTCCCGGGGAGGAGAGGCTGCCTCGCGCAGGAACGCTGCCCCGGTCGGCTTCGCTCTCCCGCATGATGCAGCCTCCTTCGCGCATGTGATTCGCATGCATGAGCGTGACGGCTTCGAGCCGTATGACAGCCGGGAAGACCTGAGCAAGGTCGATGTCCAGCTCCGTGAGGCAGATGGTCGACTCCGCGTGCTTCCACGAGTGCAGCCCTTGTTCGCCCTGCCGCCTCGGCAGCGGCGACCCCCAGGTGTCCGGCTCATCCCTGGCCAGTGGGTGCGCTGGCAGCTCAACTACCGCTTCAGCAGTGCACTGGGGATCCGGGACTGGTCGTACTGGCTGGACACGTTCAACATCGCCTACGGCCCCGTGAACACCGATGTGTTCCTGTCCACGCCCACCGTGTTCATCGACGAACAAGGATCGCTCCGATAACCCCTTCTGGGCGTCGACCACAGCCCAGATGACGTTCTGTCACCGAGGTTCGCCCCCGTTGATCGTCCTCACGAAATCTGTGCCTGATCCTCCCCGTCACCTACAGAGCCAGTCAGGGTGCGGCACCCGTCGCCGATCGCGCCCAAGAAGTCCATCAGCAGGTCGGTGGCGCGCTCGGGGGGCGAGAGCATCGGGGGAAGGCTGTAGGTCATGGGTCTGCCTCGGGCTTGGGTGACCACGCGGGGTCGGATCACCTGTGCGCGGGCATTCACCTGGCGAAGAGTGCTGTTACGGGCGAACGTAATGAGTAAAGGAGCGGGACTCCCTCGGCACACGGCTTCTGCCTGCGTGGGTGCCGCCGCTCATCCGACAAGGAGTGCCCTTCATGAGTGTGGAATGCAGGCAGGCGGCAGGTATCGCGTCGTGTCCGGACGGCAAGTACGCGCTCTACGAGCACCCGGGATTCAACGCTGCGCAGGGGCGCGGCCAGACCGTGATCTCCGACGAGTCGGTCAGTTCCCTCAACGGCTACCACTCGCACGCGGACCTCACCAGCTCCGTGGTGAACAAGACCAGCAAGGTGCTGGAGCTGTTCCGCCATGCCGATTACCGCGGAGAGTCCATGACGGTAGAACCGGGACAGTCCGTGAACCAATTGCCTATGCCGTTCGACTACGGCATCTCATCGTCTCGTCTCAACAGCAAAGGTACTGGCATGACGAATCCGATCACTGGCGCGGCGAAGGGGGCCGTTATGGGGGCCACGGGCCAACTTGAAGGCCAGGCGAAGGGTAAACCGATGGCCCTGGAATCCAAGGTGTTCTCCTCCAGCGAGGTGGGCCCTGGTCAGGATGCCACGATCACCCTGCCCGAGGGTTACGTGCTCACTGGTGGCGGCATGCAGGTCAACTTCATGCATCGGTGAAGAAGAACAGACCGACCGACGACGGCAAGGGGTGGGTGGTCAACGCGGACCTGGACGCGAGCATGTAACAGCACCACCCAGCCCTGGCTCAAGATCAGGGCCTACGTCATCGGAGTCAGACTCGCGTGACGGACCGATCCGGATCCGTACGACGGCCGAAGCCGCCAACCCGAGTTTCCCCACCTTCGCCCGGACGGCCGCTCCCGCAGCACGAGCGCGTGGACCTGCTCGGCCGCCTCCTGACCGACCGCCAGGATCAAAGTGCGCCGGGCCTTCACCGCGGCCCGTACGGCCAGGCGTCCTCGTGACCTGTCACCGGAGGCGCAGGACGCCAGGGGCGCGATCGTCGAAGATCTCGACCAGCCAATCAAAGACTGTGGTTCCGCGCTCTTCTCTCGCCGCGGCAAGGTCGGCGCTGACAGAAGGGCGGTTCGTGAGGTGACAGCGTGACAACCGGATCTCCAACTGGCGAGCTGTCTCTGGATAGCCGAGATGCTCGCGAGACACCTGGTGGTCGCGCCACTCAACCACGTAGTCATCGTCGTCGGGCGCTCCGAAGCCACCCCCGCGGAGGCCCCGTCGTAGTGGTGCGGTGCAGCGCTGCCACGCTCGCCACGACCGTCCCCGTCCCGGCCGCGGACCTCTACGTCGGACCGTTCCACCTGCTGTGCCGCCGGGCCGCGGACGCCATCGCTTGCAGCGCCGGCACAGTCCTGGTCCTCTCCGCGGCCCAGGGCTTCGTGACGCTCGACGAGCCGCTGGCCCCGTACGATGACGAAGGCGTCGCGGGCATCGGTCTTGGCCTCGCCGGGATAGAGGTCGGCGATTCGCCGCATCGTCAGCCCGGGCAGGTAGGCGACCGGGCAGCCCATGTCCCTCGCCACCGCCAGCGGCAGAGCACCGATGGAGGCGGGCTGGTCCACGATCACCAGCACGGTTCCGTGCTTGGCCTGCAGCTTGCCGAACACCTCGCGGAGCTTGGGTTCGCTGTTGGGCAGCCGCTTGTCGAACGCCTTCTTCCCGGCCGGGGTGACGGCGGTGGCGTGGTGTTCGCCCTTGCCGACGTCCAGGCCGAGGAAGGCGCCGATCTCGCTCACGTCGATCACGTGCGTCCTCCGGTTGTTCCCGCCCGGCCGTCACACGGCACCGATCGCCACATCCACATTACGAAGAGCCTCCCGACCTGCGAAGAAGCCGATGGTCATGCCCCTAATCAGCGGTCTGTCGATGCCTCCGGAGCCGGTGACACCCCCCAGGCCATGCGTTCGACAGGGGGAGAAAGTCATGCCAACTCCGGAGGGCGGGCGCCCCGTTGCGGGGCCACCAAGAAGGTAATGGGGAGCGGGGGGGGGGAGTTGATCGGGGCCGGTGGTGAGCATGGCCCTGCGGCGTGGACGGCGCCGGGGTCGTTGCCAGCCGGCGGGAGGCCCAGTTACTTTCGGACGTTGGCCATCATGGCGTGCACCGGCGCGAGCAGCGCCTCGATGTCAGGGTGCACTCTCGCCAGGGTCAGCGCGCCTGTGTCGATCGTCTGGACGGTGTCCTGCTTCACGGCTCCAGCTCCCTGGGCCTGTCACGGCGTCGTGCAGATGACAGGCGGCGTCGGCCGCGGCGCCAGCGCGCTCCTCCACAGTCGGCGCGGCCTTCGTGGGCAACAGATCCATGTGTGGATCAACGATCCAAGTGGCTGAGAGATCCCGCCCCGACGTCACAAGGCCGGCAGCGTCCTGGTCCCCGGCTGGCTGCTGTCCGGCATCACCCGCACCGTCAAGGGCAAGACCTGGCCGCCGTATCTGGTCGGCCCGTTCGGGGATGGTGTGGCCGACGCCCCGGCGCCTGAGCCAGGCCCGGATGGCCTTGGAGCTGTAGCCCTTGTCGCCCAGGACGTGGTCGGGCCGGTTCCGTGGCCGTCCCGGGCCGAGGCGCGGCACCCGTATCGCTTCCATCACGGCGGTGAACTGGGTGCAGTCGTTGGTGTTCCCGCCTGTGACGGTGAAGGCGAGCGGACGCCCCAGGGCATCGCAGGCCAGGTGAATCTTGCTGGTCAGGCCACCTCGGGAGCGTCCGAGTGCGGGGCTGCGGAGCCCCCTTTTCGTGCCCCGGCGGCGTGCTGGTGGGCGCGGACGACGGTGGAGTCGACCGACACGAGCCAGTCGATGTCCCCAGCCGCGTCCGCCCTGGTCTGGGCGGCCTGGAGCATACGCGCGAACGTGCCGTCCAGCGCCCACCGGCGGAAACGGGTGTGGAGCGTGGCCCACGGACCGTACCGCTCGGGCACGTCCCGCCAAGCCACCCCGGTCCGGAACTTCCACACGATCCCGTTGAGCACCGTGCGGTCGTCCAACCGCTTCCTGCCCCGCAACGACTCAGGCAGCAGAGGCCGAACGAACTCCCACTCGGCATACGACAGTTCATGGCGACGTATCACCCGACCATGATCCACCACTCGAGATCATTTGAAGACACCACCTAGGCCGCTGGGCGGGCACCCGTTTACCGACACGGGGGCGAGAGGCCGTCTGTGCGGTCAGTGTGTGGTGGCGTCGGTGAGGGTGGGTCGGATGTCGAGCACGGTGTCGGCGCCTGTGATGTCGAACAGACGGGTGAGCTGGTCGACGGATGCGGCGATGCGCAGGCTGGTGGCCTGGTGGATGCGCAGGAGGATGTTGAGGAAGCTGGAGTCGCCGAAGGTGACACCGGAGACGTCCAGGACTACGACCGGGTGGGCCTCTGCCGCTGCGGTGAGAGCGGCGGAGAGTGGCGTGAGGTTGTCCATGTCGACGTCGCCGAGGGCGGTGACCACCCATACGCCGGCGAACTTGTATTGGGGACCCAGCGGCCCGTCGTCAGCTGTTTCGCTGCCAGAGGCCGTGTTCGAGTCATTCACGCTGTCCACGGCCTGGAGTATGCCCGTGCCTGGTCCGGGACGCGAGCACGCCCACCTGCCGTGAAGTGCCCAATGCAGGTCACAGGCGCGGTCGATTTCGTGCGCGCGGACCGCACCTGGCCTGGCGCAGGGTGCGGTCATGGCCGGGAGCCATGGTGAGCTGGGCGGGCTGTCGGCAGGGCCGTGAGGATGCCCAGCGGTCAGGGCGGGGGCAACCGGGGACATCACCCCGCCTGCGCCGCCGCCCTTGAGCCCGCCAACGGCCTTGGCCTCGTCGCGTACGCCGTCCTCGCTCTGGGCATCGAGGACCGCCTCGTACAGCGACGCGATGCCGGTGGCCCCGTTGTCACCACCCTTGCTCCGAGCGTAGACGCACCGCAGCACACCCCGGTCGTTGACCAGGGCCGGCGTCTCCGTGCTCTCCATGTCCCCCAGATCGGCGTCCGGCGCCCAACGGCGGGCCGCCGCAAGCTCCTCGACCCCCACCGCGACCCGCTTGTCCAGGTCCGCGTCCGGCCTGTCCTCATCCGCCTTCTTCAACAGGGCGGCCAGCTTCTCCGCGTACGGGACCACCGACGCGGGCCGGTGCCAGGTCCACCGCACCGCCTGCTGCGCCTTGCCCTCCACCCGCGCCCCGCGGTGCACACACACCAGCGTCCCCGCGGCCTCGGCCAGCGCCGGGGCGGCCACACTCTGGTGGTCGGCGAAGGGCACGTCCTCGCCCCACCCGCCAGCCGTTGTGAACACCGACCGCCACAGCCGCTGGTCGTCCTCAACCTTCTTGTCGGCCATCTGCACTCCTCAACATGGCATCGAGTAAGCCCAGGCCCGGTCATCGCCGCACAAACCGAGAACCGATCCCGAGGCCGTGCTCCCGCCTGTGGGGCACGGCAACCACACGCTATCGATCAGTGACAGATGGTCACCATCAGCGACTATGATCCAGCCACCCATCCGACCGAAAGCCATCCCGTGATCATCGGAACGGCCTCACCCAACGGCCGGCGCGCTCAACCATCGATGGCCCGAATCGAAATCCATCAAGAATCGATGGCACGCGCTCAACATGCGATGGCACAGAACACATGTGACTGAGCGCCATAGTTGGCCCGCCTGGCCGAGTGTGGCTCTGTTCATGAGAACGGACAGCACTTCGGCGCGGGATCGGGAGGCGTGGGGGCGTCGATATCGGCGCGGATTGTTCACGAGTTTCGACGGCACTGCACCCCGGTGCGGTGCCACGTGGCTATCAACCTGGCCGGCGCCTGTCCCCGGTTTACGGGCAGGACGCCGCCGGGGCGGCATCCTGCCTTTGGGGTCAGGCTGAGAACTAACGCGGTGGTCGATGCTCTACCGACTCACTGACAACTCCAGCCCACTTCTGTTGGGTGGTGGCGTCGTGCGGGGCCAAGGGGAGCCGGTTACGCGGTCTATTCGTCGTCGTTCTCGTCGTCTTCCCAGGAACCGTTGGGGGTCATGTTGTCGATGAGGTCGGGCAAGCCCTCTGAGAGTTCCTGGGCGGTCCGCTGTGTGTCCTGGCCGGTCTTAGCCGAGACGGCGTTCACCAGCCCAGGCATTGCCTCGCTGATCTCCTGGGCCGAGATGGGCTTGTTCGGGCCCTTGGCCACCCAACTGCTGAGGGTGCCGTGCTTACCGAAGAGCTTGCCGTAGGCGGGGATATGCGTGAGGTCCTTCACCAACTCCGAGGGGTTGAGGAGAGGCTTGAGGTGGTCGTACATCGGATTGTCGAGCCAGCTGGAGATGTTTGCGACGTTGGTGCGGCCCTCGGTGATCGCCTTGACGGATGAGTTGGACATGGCAGCTCCGGTCCGTAGTTGTGAGCGGGCGGTGATCACTTAACTACAGCCTTGTCTGCACTGCCGAACTGGTCACTCCTCCGAGTGACCAGGCTCCTTGATCGCCAGTGCCCTGTCCGGGCGGACACCGTGGCCATGAGGGGTGCCTCCCCTTCTCGTGAACATCAGCCTTGGCCCGCTCCGGCCGGCCTCCCGAATTGCTGAATAGCCGCCGTCGCAACTCGTGAACAAAGCCACCGAGTGCGTGCTCAGGGTGGTGGAGCGAGCGAGCTGGCCAGTTCGTTGATGTGGGCCGTGGCCAGAACTCGGCGATGGCTTGGTCGAGCTGCACGCCCTACAGGGCGGGGCGCTCAGTCGTCGGCGATCTGCAGGGCCAGCGCGAAGTGCTCACCGTCCGTTCCTGCGAGCAGGCTGTTGAACAGTGGGGTAAGCCCGTTCACGGCGCCGCACCCGGCGTCGTGGTTGGTCCACCAGCTGGCCCCCGGTCCGAGCAGTGACACCACCCGGTCCGCCGCGCGCTCGGCTGCCTCGATGGGCAGGTGTCGGTGGCTCGGCCAGACCAGGTCGACAGCCGCGACCCGGACCAGGAACGCGGCGGCCCCGTGCGGTTGCACTGGTTCCAGTGCGGCGCAGATCTCAGGGGCGGACGGCGGGGTGTACCCGAGCAGGAAGCGCCGCCAGGCCTCGTCCACCGCGACCTCGACCAGCAGCGTGCGGATCTGGGCCGCCAGCTCTGGCAGGTCGGGGTCCGGCTCAGTGAACCGCCCGGTCGCCACGTACACCCGCATCGGCGTTGACAGCTCTGCCATGCCGGCTTCCAGCTCGGGCAGGACCCCCATGGATGTCACAGCGGGATTCTGCCGTACGCCTCCGCTCGCTCCTCGACCCGCACCCGGGCCAACTAGAACGCTCACAGGCCAACTACAGCGCTCAGTCACATCACGGCGCCAGAGCAAGGAGTGCCGAGGTGACACATAATTCGAACAAGCGATCTAATGCCGGTATGGACGTGACCGACTTCCCCGACGACCTGGTGCAGACGCAGCACGCCTGGAACGCCACCTACGAAGCGCTCGCCGCACCCCGCCCCCGCGACACCACCGCCCTGCGCCGCCGCCTGCTGCTCCTGTCCGGACGGCTGTGGTGGCACCCCTACTGGGAGACCGTCCCCTCGGTGCCGGCGGCGCGTTCCGAGCTGCGGCAGCTGGCCCGCTCCCCGGGAGCCGTCCAGGCCGCGTGACCGGCCGCCTCGGTCGACCAGGAGCACGAGGTTGCGACAGGGGTTGCGCCTATGGGTTGCGCCCCATGTTGCGACTGGGGTTGCGCCTACTGTTGCGCGACCCGGCGGGCCGTCTCCGTGTCCGTGCAGGTCACCGCACGATTTCGCCGTGGTCGGTCCGCCGACATCCCCGTTGCGGCTGCTCTGCCCATGTCCCTGGCTGGAGTGAAGGAGTAAGGGACGGGCGGGATGGGCGGTACGGCCGCGGCCGGGGATCGGGGTGCGCTCAGCCCGTTGCGCGTCGGCCGGGCTGCCGCGCCGCGCCGCCGTCAGCCCGGCGGCGGAGCCGGACGGAAGACGCCGGCGCCCTGGTGCTGTCTTCCGGTGCCGAGCCTCACCAAAGGGTGAGGTGGGAAAGTCCCGCCGGATGGAGTACCGCTGTGATCGTCTGACTCCTGGGCGGCCCGCTCGCCGGTCGCGTGCTGGAGACCACCGACGCCCCGTGGGCCGGAGGCTGGCTCACGGCCGGTGACGCCGACTGGGGCCTGTACGTCCCCGTGCACCGCGACCCGGCGACCGGCATCGTCCTGGCGGAGGCCCAGGTCTCCATCCACGGTGCGAGCCCGCAACGACCTGTGCGACACCTCCCTGCAACACGGGAGTGCAACAGAGTGGCTCTGTCCACGAGATGCGACAGCACTTGAGCACGAGTTCGGGAGGCACCTGATTTCTGCCTCGGTCAGTGTTCACGAAAAATGCCAGCGCCCCGGGGCTTGACCTTCGGTCTGGGCGGGGGCGACGCCGGAGATGGCGACTGTGAAGGTGCGGGTGTCCGTGTGGGTTGCGGTGTCCGGCGGGACGCGGGCGGCTTGAGGAGCCACCCGCGTCCCGCTGTCGGAGGACGCGGCGTGGGGAAGCCGTTGCGGCAGTTCCCGCCGCCTGCGCCCGATTGCCGCCGTCTTGTCAGTCGAGCAGGACGCCGGGATTGAGGATGCGGTGGGGGTCCAAGGCGTCCTTGGCGGCGTGCAGCGCCAGCGCGAAGGGCTCCGGGCGCTGGAGGTCGTAGCCGGGGCGGTGGTCGCGGCCGACGGCGTGGTGGTGGGTGATGGTGGCGCGGTGGCGGTGCAGGACGTCGGTCGCGGCGGCTTTGATGTCGTCCCAGACCTCGACCTCGTCGCCGACCCGGCCGGCGACGGCCACGGTGAAGTAGGGGGCGGCGCCGTCGGGGTAGACGTGGGTGAGGCGGCAGTTGATGGTGGCCGGGTTGCCTGTGGCCTTCGAGGCGGCGGCGCCGACCTCGTTGCGGACGGCGTCGATCAGGGCGGGAATCGTGTCCCAGGTGGCGGCGGTCTCGAAGGTCTCGACGACGGCCCCCATGCGGGCCAGGCCGTCGCGCAGGTAGGGCATGCGCAGAAACGCTGAGCGCCAGGCGCCCACGGCCGCGTCTGCCGGGGCGCCGCGGTCCGCCGAAGCCGCCTCGCCGCGACCGCCGTGGGCGCGGGCCAGGTCCACGGCGGCCGCGAGGCGGTCGTCGACGGGGGTGGTGGCGGACTCGAAGCCCAGGACCAGGACGGCGGAGCCGTCGTGGGAGGCGCCGGACAGTAGCGCCTCGCCGGGGTCGAGCAGGCGGCAGTTGGCCGGGGCGAGGTCGGACTGGGCGATGGCCCGCACCGCGTCCAGTGCGCAGTGCAAGTCGGCGAAGGCCACGGACGCGGAGGCTTTGTGGCGGGGGCGCTCCTGCAGGCGCATCCATGCCTCGGTGATGACGCCGAGCGTGCCCTCGGATCCGAGGAAGAGCCGGTCGGGCGACGGTCCGGCGCCAGATGCGGGCAGTCGCCAGGACGTGCTGGCCCCGGCGGGCGTGACCACGCGCAGGGACTGCACGAAGTCGTCGATGTGGGTGTGGACGGTGGCGTAGTGGCCGCCTGCCCGGGTGGCCAGCCAGCCGCCGAGTGTGGAGAACTCGAAGCTCTGTGGGAAGTGGCGCAGGGTCAGGCCGTGGGGCCGCAACTGGGCCTCCAGCACGGGGCCGAGGGCCCCGGCCTGGATGCGGGCTGAGCGGCTGGCGATGTCGATCTCCAGGACGCGGTCCATCGAGGTCAGGTCGAGCGAGAGTACTGCGTGGTGGGTGTCGCCGCGGTACTCCACGCCGCCGACCACCGAGGAGCCGCCCCCGAAGGGGATGACGGCCACGCCGTGCTCGCCGGCCCAGTCCAGCAGGTCGGCCACGTCCTGGTCGCTGGTCGGGTGGGCGACGAGGTCGGGGATCCGGCCGGGCCGGCCGCGCAGGGCCCGGATGACGTCGCGGTATGCCTTGCCCATGGCGTGGGCGGCGCGCGCCTGCGGGTCGGCCGTGACCAGGTGCGCCAGGGAGGGCGGGGGCGTAGCGGCGGGGCGGCCGATGGGCAGGTCGGCGACCCGGGGGATCGGCAGCGGGCGGGCCAGGATGCCCGGCAGCAGGGCCCCCATCGCGACGCATTCGGCGTCGTCGGGGTGGGCGTCGGCATAGCCCCAGCCCCACCAGGAGCGGGTGCGGGAGGTGTGGGGGTCGGTCGCGGTGGCAGGCATGGGTGCGCTCCAGCGGGGTCCAAGGAATTTACCCGTCGGTAAATTACCCTAGGGTAAGATCTGGTCCCATGACAACGCTCTCCTCCAGGGCCGGCACCAAGGGCGTGCCGAGGGCCGCACGCGAACGACAGGTCCTGGCCGCGGCCACCGAGGAGTTCGGCCGCCACGGCTACGAGGCCACCACCCTGGCCGCCATCGCCACCCGCATCGGCGTCACCAAGCCACTCGTGCACCAGTACTTCGGCAGCAAGCAGGACCTCTACCTCGCCTGCCTCAACCCGGTCGGCGACCGGCTGCTGGGCGCCATCCGCGCCGCAATGGCCGAACGTGACACCGGCGCACCGCCCACACCTCTGCGCGTGCTGCACGCCCTGTTCACCGCACTCGACGGGCAGCGCGAGGCATGGTTCGTCCTCTACGACCATTCGCTGCCGCCCGACAGCGACGCCGCCCACCGCGCGGCCTACTACCGCGACGCCATCGACGACCTCGCCGCGACCGGCACCGCCGACCTCCTGCACGCCGCCAGAACCAGCGACCCGCTCGACGCCGACGCCCTCAAACACGCATGGCGCGGCCTGTGCACCGCCCTGGTCCGCTGGTGGATCAACCGCCCCGACCAGTCACCCACGGCCATGACCCGGCGCTGCGCACGGCTCTTGGGAGCCGCCCACACCATCCTCGCCAACGGCGAGTACAGCACGTGAGCCGGACCGACGCCTCACGCGCTTACTGTCAAAGCTCGTGAACATCCGAGCGCCGCTCCACCCGCGAGGTGCCTCCCAGATTCGTGCTCAAGTGCTGTCACATCTCGTGAACAGAGCCAAACAGAGTCCGTGTTGCACCCCTGACCTGCCGGAACACTTCCACAGAGCAGGGCCGGGGGAACGCGTTGCACGGTCTGGCGGTCCGCGCAGGGAAGGGCGCGCGGGCGGATTTCAGGAATCCTGGGCGTCAGGCCACGTGTCCCGTTCTCTGTCGATCTGGTCCCTGTCTCAAGTGAACCGGTCCGATTCGCTTGATGTCTCAGGTGATCGGGTCCACCGGATCGTTAGATGCTTCATCGGGTTGCGTCCAGAGAAGTGGTGTACGGGTTCGACCTGATCCGGGGGTTTGCTCCGGCATCGGGATGGTGCCCGCATA
>NZ_JBSOPZ010000030.1:0-93549 GCF_053763515.1 Streptomyces mabaensis | reverse complement strand
GCGGTCAGCGCGAGAGGCAGCACAGCGGCGGCTGCCACGGCGACGGCGGCGCGACGGAAACGAAGAGCGTTCATAACAAGTCTCCTGGGATGTTCTTCTTGGTGAATCGAAGGAGCGGAACCGGTGTCCCTCACACCCACCATTCGGAACCGAAAGGTCAGCGGATTGGTCCGTCATCCGATCAAGTGAAGATCCATCGCCGAATCGCGCGCCGCCTCCGTGCCCAGCTGCTCCCGCACGCCTGCTGAGCTGCACGGATCGAGGGGCCGTTGCGGTCAACGGCGCGCGTCAACCCGCGAACGCAGCCAACCCGGTCCACCCCGGACTCAGTTCATGCCGGCGGTGGCGTCCGGTGTTGCCGTGCAGGCATGCCCTCCCACGGGGGCGGGCAGCGGCACCATTGAGCTGTTGACATGACATTTGACGGCCTACATCGTACTTATCACCGGAGCGCTCTGATGGAGCGCGTACGCAGCGGAGGGTTCGCACATGGCAGGCAGTGCGCTGGACGTCCTCACGATGGGGCGGGTGGGAGTCGACATCTACCCGCTCCAGACGGGGGTGGGACTGGCCGAGGTCACCTCGTTCGGCAAGTACCTCGGGGGCAGTCCGACGAATGTCGCGGTGGCCGCCGCCCGCCACGGCAGGTCCGCGGCCGTCATCACCAAGACCGGTGACGACCCCTTCGGCCGGTTCGTCCGCCAGGCGCTGACCGGATACGGCGTGGACAACCGGTACGTGTCCACGTCCGCCGCCGCGCCCACCCCCGTCACCTTCTGTGAGATCTTCCCGCCGGACGACTTCCCGCTCTACTTCTACCGGCAGCCCAAGGCCCCCGACCTGGACATCAGGGAGGACGAGCTGGACCTGGACGCCGTCCGGTCGGCCCGGATCTTCTGGATGACCGGGACGGGCCTGTGCGAGGAGCCGAGCCGCGGCGCGACGCTGGCCGCGCTCGCCCACCGGGCCAAGGCCGGCCCGACGGTCTTCGACCTCGACTGGCGGCCGATGTTCTGGCAACGGCCCGGCGAGGCGCGTGCGTACTACGAGCAGGCGCTGCGGCACACCACCGTCGCCGTGGGCAACCGGGAGGAGTGCGAGGTCGCCACCGGAGAGCGCGAGCCGCACGCCGCCGCGCAGGCGCTGCTGGACGCCGGCGCCGAGCTCGCGGTGGTGAAACAGGGTCCCAAGGGCGTGCTGGCCGTCCACCGCGACGGCACGCGGGCCGAGGTGGCGCCCGTACCCGTGGACGTGGTCAACGGCCTTGGCGCGGGCGACGCCTTCGGTGGAGCACTGTGCCACGGTCTGCTGGCCGGCTGGGACCTGCACCGCACGATGTCGTTCGCGAACGCCGCCGGCGCGCTCGTGGCCGGTGAACTGGCCTGCTCGGACGCCATGCCGACCGAGGCCCAGGTCGAAGCGAAGCTCGGTGAGGTGCGCGGTGGTGTCTGAGCCGAACACGCTGCACCTGCCGGCCGGCAGCGCCGCCCACGCGCCGTTCACCGTGGTCGTCACGCCCGAGTCCGCGGGCTGGGGTCACTCCGGACTGCGCGTCCTGGAACTGTCGCCGGGGGAGAGCCGGACGGTCCGCACCGGAGACACCGAACAGCTGGTACTGCCGCTGTCCGGCGGCTGCACGGTCGAGGTCGACGGCCACAGATTCCAGGTCACCGGCCGGCCGGACGTGTTCGCCGCGGTCACCGACTTCGTCTACGTCCCGCGCGACGCCGAAGCGGTCATCGGCAGCGCCGGGGGCGGACGCTTCGCGCTGCCCGCGGCTCGCTGCGCACGCCGGCTGACCGCGCGGTACGGTCCCGCCGCGGACGTCCCGGCCGAACTGCGCGGCGCGGGCAACTGCAGCCGCCAGGTCAACAACTACTGCCTGCCCGAGACGTTCGAGGCCGACCAGCTCCTGGTCTGCGAGGTACTGACCCCCGGCGGCAACTGGTCCTCGTACCCACCGCACAAGCACGACCAGGCCCGGGACGGCGAGAGCGTCCTCGAGGAGATCTACTACTTCGAGATCGCCGACGGCCCGGCCGGCCCCGGCTTCGGCTATCAGCGGGTGTACGGCACCGACGACCGGCCGGTCGATGTGCTGGCGGAGGTGCGCACCGGCGATGTCGTGCTCGTCCCGCACGGGTGGCACGGCCCTTCGATCGCCGCGCCCGGGTATGACCTCTACTACCTCAATGTGATGGCGGGACCCGGACCGGACCGGGCCTGGCTGATCTGTGACGACCCGGCGCACGCCTGGGTCCGCGGGACCTGGGACTCCCAGCAGACCGACCCGCGGCTCCCGTTCGGCGCCCCTGGCAGGAACGACGGGTGACGGCCTTGTCCACCGACCGAGAGACCATCCGGCTCACGACCGCGCAGGCGCTCGTACGGTTCCTGGCGAACCAGTACAGCGAACGGGACGACCGCGAGCAGCGGCTGATCCCCGGCGTGTGGGGCATCTTCGGGCACGGGAACGTGGCCGGTATCGGGCAGGCGCTGCTGCAGGCGGCCCGTACCGGCGAGGACGACCTCCCGTACTACCTCGCGCGCAACGAGCAGGGCATGGTGCACGCTTCCGCGGCCTTCGCCAAGATGCGCGACCGGCTGTCGGCCTTCGCCTGTACGGCCTCCACCGGGCCCGGCTCCACCAACATGATCACCGGGGGGGCACTGGCCACCACCAACCGGCTGCCGGTCCTGCTGCTGCCCAGCGACGTGTTCGCCACCCGCGTCGCCGACCCCGTGCTCCAGCAGTTGGAGGACACCAGGGCCGGTGACACCTCGGTCAACGACGCGTTCCGTGCAGTGTCCAAGTACTTCGACCGTGTCTCGCGTCCCGAGCAGCTCATCCCGGCAGCCCTCGCGGCGATGCGGGTGCTGACCGATCCCGTCGAGACCGGCGCGGTCACGCTCTGCCTGCCGCAGGACGTGCAGGCGGAGGCGTACGACTGGCCGGTGGCCTTCTTCCGGCGCCGGGTGTGGCACGTGGGCCGCCCGGTGCCGGAACCCCCGGCCCTCACGCGGGCCGCGCAGCTCCTGCGTACGGCACGCAGGCCCCTGATCGTGGCGGGCGGCGGAGTCGTCTACTCGGGGGCGGCGACGGAACTGCGCGCCTTCGCGGAGGCCACCGGCATCCCGGTGGCCGACACCCACGCCGGCAAGGGCGCGGTGGCCTGGGACCACCCGTGCGCGGTGGGCGGCATCGGCTCCACCGGGACCTCCGCGGCCAATGCCCTGGCGGCCGAGGCCGATGTGGTGCTCGGCATCGGCACCCGCTACAGCGACTTCACCACCGCGAGCCACACGGTCTTCGGCAATCCGGACGTCACCTTCGTCAACCTCAACGTGGCCCGGCTGGACGCGGTCAAGCACAGTGCGGAGCCGCTGGTCGCCGATGCGCGCCTCGGTATCCAGGCCCTCGCGGGGGAGTTGGCGGACTTCGAAGTCGGCCAGGACTACCGGGCCCGGGTCCGTACGCTGACCGAGGAGTGGCGGCGCACTGCCGAGGAGTGCTTCGGCCGGGACCACGGACCGCTGCCCGAGCAGACCGAAATCCTCGGCGCGCTGGGCGAGTTGACCGACGACCGGGACGTCGTCATCAATGCCGCCGGCTCGATGCCGGGCGATCTGCAGATGCTGTGGCGGGCACGCGACCCCAAGGCCTACCACGTGGAATACGCGTACTCGTGCATGGGATACGAGGTGGCCGCCGGGCTCGGCGTCAAGATGGCGGATCCCGGCCGCGAGGTCTTCGTCCTGGTCGGCGACGGCTCGTATCTGATGATGGCCCAGGAGATCGTCACCATGGTGTCGGAGGGCATCAAGGTGATCATCGTCCTGGTGCAGAACCACGGCTTCGCGTCCATCGGCTCCCTGTCGGACTCCCTCGGCTCCCAGCGCTTCGGCACCCGGTACCGGTTCCGCGACGCCGGGACCGGACAGCTCGACGGGGACGTCCTGCCGGTTGATCTCGCCGCGAACGCCGCCAGCCTCGGCGCCCGGGTGCTGACCGCGACGACGGTCGGGGAGTTCCGTACCGCGATCCGGGCCGCCAAGGCCGCGGACCGGACCACCGTCGTCCATGTGGAGACCGATCCGTACGGGCCCAACCCGCCGGGCAGCGCCTGGTGGGACGTACCGGTGAGCGAGGTCTCCGCGCTGGACAGCACCCGCAAGGCGTACGCCGACTACCGCGCCGCCAAGCAGGCCCAGCGCCACTACCTGTAAGGCCCAGCGTCCCTACCTGCCCCGCCCCCAGTTGAGGAGCACCGCCCCCATGGCACCGGTATCGAGCAGTAGCCCCCGCGCCACCGTCGGCAACCTCTGCCTCGGGTCCGCGCCCGACTCCTGGGGCGTGTGGTTCCCCGCGGACGAGCACCAGGTCCCCTACACCCGCTTCCTCGACGAGCTCGTCGAGGCCGGCTACGAGTGGCTCGAACTCGGGCCGTACGGATACCTGCCCACCGATCCCCGGCAGCTCGCCGAGGAGCTTGCGGAACGCGGCCTGAAGGTCTCGGGCGGCACTGTCTTCGGCGCGCTGCACCGCCCGGACGAGTGGGACGCCATGCTCGCCGGGGTCCGCCGGGTCGCCGGGCTCACCGCGGCCGCAGGCGCCCACCACCTGGTGTTCATCCCCCCGATGTACCGGGACGAGAAGACCGGCGCCTACACCGAGGACCCGGAGCTGACCACCGAACAGTGGGACGGGTTCGGCAGGGCCGCCGACCGGCTGGGCAGGATCCTGCTCGACGACTACGACGTACGGCTGGTCCTGCACCCGCACGCCGACAGCCACATCCAGACCCAGCCCGAGATCGAGAGGTTCCTGAACTCCTCCGACTCCCGCTATGCCAACCTCTGCCTGGACACCGGCCATGTCGCCTACGGCGGCGGTGACAACCTCGACCTGATCCGCCGCTTCGGCGAGCGCGTCGGCTACGTCCACATCAAGCAGATGGACCCGGCCGTCCTCACCCAGGTGTCGGCGGAGAACCTCTCCTTCGGCGAGGCGGTGAAGCGTGGTGTGTGCGTCGAGCCCCCGGCCGGCGTCCCGGACCCCGCCGACATCATCAGCGAACTCGCCACCCTGAACGCCGAGTTGTTCGTCATCGTCGAGCAGGACCTCTACCCCTGCGCACCGGACGTGCCGCTGCCCGTGGCCATCCGCACCCGCAAGGTCCTGGCCGAAAGCGGCCTCACCGGAACCCGGCGCCCCGCCCTCGGGCAGGGCGACGCGGCGACCGCACCTTCCGGCGACGGATAGGCTCGGGAGCGGCACTGCGGGAGTACAGGAGGGGACGGGGCGCGATGACTGAACCCACACCGCGAGACAGGCAGAGCACACGCCGCGACGACCGGCGGGAGGAGATCCTCCGGGCCGCGTTCGAGCTCTTCGCCGAACGCGGCTACCGGGGCACGTCGATCGCCGCCATCGCCGAACGGATCGGTCTCACCCAGCAGGGCGTGCTGCACTACTTCCCCAGCAAGACCGAACTCCTGACCGCGGTGCTCGACCTGCGCGACCGCTGGGATGTCACGCAGCTGCTGCGGGCCGCGAACGGCACCCCGACCCGGCTGGACCTGCTGGCCGACCTGGTCGAGTACAACGCCGACCGGCCCGCCATCGTGCAGGCGTTCACGGTGCTCGCGGCGGACAGCGTCACGGAGGAGCACCCGGCGAAGCCCTACTTCCAGGAGCGCTACAGCCACGTACGGGCCGGGGTCGCGGCGACGCTGCGCCAGGAGTTCGGCGAGCAGCTCCCCGGTGGCCTGGCCGCCGAGCACCTCGCACCGCTCGTGGTCGCCGCCATGGACGGACTTCAGCTCCAATGGCTGCTCAGCCCCGAGGAGGTCGACATGCCGGCCCGTTTCCGGGATCTGCTCACCCTGCTGCGGGCGGCGACGGCGGCGACCGCGGCGCAGGGAGAGGTTGAGCGATGAGCGCGCGACGCGTACTCCGGGACAGCCCGTGCGCCGCAGCCCCTGGGCCGCGTCGGGCTGCGTGGTCTCCTCCGACGCGGCAGCGGTGTCACTCGCCGGGAACCGCGTCGGCCTTTCCCTGAGTTGACGACTCGGCCGATGACTCGGCCCGGAGCGCGGTGTAGTAGACCGAGCTGCCCTGCTTGGTGCGTTCGGCCCGGCCCTTCGCGACCAGGTTCTCCAGAGTGTTGCGTACCACCGTGGCGCTCGCGGCGCGGTCCGGGTGTGCTGCGGTGAGTGCGGCGGTCACTTCGGAGACGGAGCGCGGTTCGTGCTGCTCCGCGAGGTGGCCGGTGACCAGGGAGCGGAGGGTGGGTGCGCCGCTGTCCTTCGCCCTGGCCGGCCGTGCCGCGCGTCGGGCCGGCTTCTTCGCCTGCTGTACGCCGGACCGCGCGCCGTCGTTGGCGCGCCGAGGACGGGGAACTGCCGCCTGCCGGGGCGACTTGCCCGCCTCGGGCGTGGGCGGCTGCGCCTCCGGCTGCGCGTCCTGCGGCGCGCCGGCCGCGAGTGCTCCGCTGCCCAGTGCGTCCCGCATGGTCACGAGCAGCGCATGGTCCTGCTCCAAGGCGGCGAGCTGAGCCTTGAGTTGTTCCTGCTCCTTCTCATTGCGCTCGAGATCGGCGGCGACCTGCGCCGCGTACTGGTCCTTCAAATTCGTGTTCTCCGAGGTGTCGAACATGACGTCTCGCTCTCTCCGCAGTGCTGTTGAGGGGATCGTACGCACTCGGACCGGATATCGAACCGGCCGGCCGCCGGCAACGGGACCGGCCTCCCTCCCCAGCACCTCACCGTGCACTCCGCAACCTGTGGCTCTCCGCGCGCCGGGAACCGACCGGCGCGGTAGCTTCGAGTACGAGGACCACGTGCGATTCATCACCCTGCCGGGTGTCTACACCCCGCAAGACGACACGGCCCTGCTGGCCGGCGCGCTCGGTGAGGAGACGGTGCCGCCGCAGGCCGAGGTTCTCGATGTCGGCTCCGGCACCGGGGCGCTCGCCCTGGCCGCCGCGCAGCGAGGGGCCCGTGTGACCGCGGTGGACATCTGCCGACGGGCGGTACTGACCACCCGGATCAACGCGCGCCTCGCCCGGCTGCATGTGCGGGTGCTGCGCGGAAACCTCCTGGCCCCGGTGGCCGGGGAGTCGTTCGACCTGATCCTGACCAATCCGCCCTACGTCCCGGCCCCCGGAAGCACACCCCCGCGGGGAGCGGCCCGTGCCTGGGACGCCGGCCCGGACGGACGGCTCGTCCTGGACCGCATCTGCCAGGAGGCGCCGCCCTTGCTGCGCCCGGGCGGGGTACTGCTGATGGTGCACTCGGCACTGAGCGGGGCCGACCTCACGCTGCGGCAACTGTGGTCGTCGGGCCTGGATGCCACCGTCGCCGACCGCCGTTACGTCGCCTTCGGGCCGGTGCTGCGCGCCCGGCGCTCGTGGCTCCTCGCCCGGGGCATGCTCGGAGCAGCACAGAACAAGGAAGAACTGGTGGTCATACGGGCCCGACGAGTTCCGGCATGACGCACTACGCCGACGATCCCGGCACCCAGCCACCGCGACGCGCGTTCTGTTCATCGGCACTTACTCGTTCGGTCTATCGAACGGTCGAGAATGTAGAGCCGGGGCCGGGGGAGTGTCAACGGTGCCCCAGCCCCTCAGGCGCCGGAGTCGGGCCTCGCCGCGTGGGGTGCTCCGGGGTGCACGCGCTGGCCGGCCCGGTACTGCAGAAGCAGTACCGAGCGCACCGGGTCCCCGACGGCCACGTACCCGTGCGGCAGGGAAGCGTCGAAGGCCACGTAGTCACCCGGACCGAGCTCCACCTCGTGTCCGTCCACGTCCACGCTCAGCCGGCCGGACTGCACCACGGTGTGCTCGGTCCCGGCATGGCCGAGCGACTTCTGCCGGCATCCGGCCCGGAACTGCTGGTCGTAGACCTCGAGGATGGTGTCGCCCGTCTCGATCCGCTGAAGCGCGCGCAGGTCGACCCCTTCACCGACGAGCACCTCGACGTCCGCGGCCCGCACGACGGTCAGGCCGCCGGGCGGCCGGGTGTCCAGCAGGTCCGAGACAGGCATCTCCAGGGCGCGGGACAGGCTGAACACCGTCTCGATGGTCGGGTTCCCGCTCCCGGACTCCAGCTGCGACAACGTAGCCTTGCCGATCCTGGAGCGACGCGACAGCTCGGAGATCGACAGTCCCCGCAGGTTTCTGGCCCGCTTGAGATTGCCCGCCAGCATCTCCTGGATCGAGCCTTCACGGTTGTTCACGCTTTTCATACTCCCTCGCCTTCGTTCGCTAAGACGAACGAGCGCTGTTCGATGCCCCGATCATCGCGGTCGACCGGCTGCGCGTCCAGCTGGCCCGACACCGTCGTGCGCCGCGGTTGTCGGATCCAGCCCAGCTCCCACAGGCCGGTCCGGGTCCGAGCCGGGCGTTGATCCTCAGCACCCGGTCGAAGGAGTGCTTCACCGCCTGCGCGGTGACCTTGTGGCCGTTGGAGAACCTGAGGTCGTCGCGAAGCCTGCACTGGCACGTCTGGAGCTTGTGGCCGAGGAACCGGCAGCTCTCGGCCGCGTCGGGCTCAGGCGCGGAGGACCCGGGTCTGGACGTGAGCAGCGTCTGGTAGACGTTGCTGTACAGCGCCCAGGAACCGGCGTCGTACGCGACCGCCGGGTCGAGCGCGGAGACCACGTCCGTGGTGCCCAAGGTGATCGGATCGCGTCTCTCGCCGGTGGACGGCAGCAACTGCCAGCAGGCGGCGCCGACCAGCAGCAGAGCGCTGCTCCCGGCCAGCACGCGCGCACGGGTGAACCGCATCGCGCGTCAGCGCCAGGGGCCGGTCGTCGCCCGGTCGGGGGAGAAGGCCACCCCTGCGAACTCGCCGTAGGAGAAACCCTCCGGCAGCCGAGCAGACCGTCCGGGGCGGGCACCAGCGGCCCGTAGCCCGAACCCTCACCCAATCCCCGGGTGGCGGTCGCCGTGCCGGCGAAGGCTGTTCCCTCGCCCACCGCGCTGGTACCAGCGAGAACCCTGACGTCGGGTCATGGCCATGGCACTGATCGCGCCCGCCAACCGGCTGCTCCCGCCCGCCACTTGGCGGGCTCGGAGCACCGGGCTGTCACTCGGGACACCAGTCCGTGTTCGCGCCGCAGATCACCAGACACGGCAGGTCGCCCGGCACCCGGCCGGCCAGCCACGCGGCGAACGGGGCCGCCGCGGCCGGTTCCGCAGCGATCCGGCATTCGTCCCACAGCAGGTCGCGCGCTCGCAGGATCTGCTCGTCGCTGACGAGCACGGACGTCACCCGGCGCGAAGCCAGGATGCCGAAAGGCACCTCACCGACCCGGGTCGCGCCCGTGGCGGAGGCGGCGACGGAGTCCACCGCGGAGTCCACCGGCGCTCCGGCGGCCAGCGCGTCGTGCACGCACCGGCAGTGTTCCGGCTCGACGGCCACCACCTCCCGCTCACCGGCCGACAGCGCCGTGCCGGCAGCCAGCCCGCCACCGCCGGCAGCGACCACGAGCGAATCGACATCCGGTGCGTCGGCCACGACCTCCGCCGCCACCGTGCCCTGCCCGGCGACGACGGCCGGATCGTCATAGGCGTGCAGGAAGCGGCACCCCGGGCGCGCCGCGACCCGCGAGGCCACCGAGGCCGCCTCGGCGAAGGTGGCGCCGTGCCGGACGAGCCGCGCCCCGGCGGCCTCGATACGCCGGGCCTTCGCCGCCGGCACGGTCTCGGGGACGTAGACCGTCGCCGGGACTCCGAGCAGTGCTGCGGCGGTGGCGACCGCCAGGCCGTGGTTGCCGCCGGACGCGGCCACCACATGATCGTCCAACGGCCCGGACAGCATCGCGTTGAGCGCGCCGCGCAGCTTGAACGAGCCGCTGCGCTGCAGGTACTCCAGTTTCAGCAGAACGCGCCGGTTGTCGATCTCCACCTCCAGCAGTGGAGTCCGGCGAGCGTAGGGACGGATCCGGTCGGCGGCCGAGCGGACATCGGTGACCGAGAGCGTCTGAGTGAGGCTGTTCATGTGTCCATCCTCCGCAGGCCGGGCCATAAGCGCCAGCAATGATCAGTGACCTGCCATTAGCAGTGCTTACGATGGACGCCATGGTGCGAGAACTGGACAGCAACCGGCTGCGCGTCCTGGTGGAGGTGGCCCATGCCAAGTCCATCGCCGAGGCGGCACGCAATCTCGCATTCACACCCTCCGCGCTCTCGCAGCAGATCTCCAAGCTGGAAACGGAACTCGGAGCCCGCCTGCTGGAGCGCCATCCGACCGGCGTCACCCTGACCCCGGTCGGTGCCCTCCTGGTGGAGCACGGGGAACGTGTCATCGGCGAGCTGCGCGAGGCACGCGCCGCGGTCGACGCCGCGATGGGCATCCAGCCGCAACGCCTCGCACTCGGCTCCTTCGCCACCGCGGGCCAGGTGCTGGTGCCGACGGCGCTCGCGGCGCTCCAACGCCAGCACCCCCGGGCCGAGTTGTCGTTGGTCGACATCGAACCGCCCGGCGGCTACGGGCTGGTGACCTCGGGCGATCTCGACGCGCTGATCACCCATCGCTACCCCGGCGTTCCGTCGACACCCCACCCCGGCCTCGACCGGCGGCCCCTGCTCGACGACCCTCTGCGGCTGGTACTTCCCGAGGACCACCGGCTCGCCGCCCGTACAGCATCTCGCGGCATGAGCCTCGGCCGGCTCAAGGGCGAGACGTGGATCGCCGGCGCCCCCGGCGTCCCGAACCGGACCTGCCTGGACACGCTCGCCCGCCGGGCCGGCGTCGAACTCCACGTCGCCTACGAAACCGCCGACTACCACGTCATCCTGGCGCTCGTCGGCGCCGGACTCGGGATCGCGCTCGTCCCCGCGAGCGTACTCGCCGACGCCGGACGCCACCGGGTCTCGGTTCACCACCTGAGCGGATTCGCCCCGGCCCGCGAGATCAGCCTCGTGCACCGCAGGCGGCCCAGCGGACTCGTACGGGAGCTCACCGCCTTCCTGCACACCGCTGCCGGAGAGATCAGCCCACCCCAGGACCGTCGGGCGTAACGCCGCCGATCGCCCCGCCCCGGGACGGCAGATTCAGCGGCACCTCCGCGCACAGCGCGAAGCCGCCGTCCGCCGTGGACTCCACCGTCAGCCGGCCGCCGAGCAGCGCAGTGCGTTCCCGCAGGCCCACGAGGCCGTACCCGCCGCCGGGCAGGTCGGGGTACGAGGTGCCGCCGGCGGGAGCGCCGTTGCGGACGCTCACCCGCAGCGTCTCGGTGCCGATGTCCACCGTCACCGAAGTCACCGCGCCCGGTGCGTGCTTGCGCACGTTGGTGAGCGCCTCCTGCACCGTCCGGTACGCGGTGCGCTCCACTGCCTCCGGCAGACCGCGGCCGTCCGCGCCCGTCATCCGCAGGGTGGCGTCCACGCCGGAGGCCGCGACCAGCTTGGTCAGGTCGCTCAGCCGGGGCTGCGGTTCCAGTCCGGTGGGCCCCGCACCGGCAGCCCGCAGCACGACGATCATGCCGCGAAGCTCCTCCAGCGTGCCGGTGGCCAGCCTGCGCAGGGTGCCGGCGACCTCCTTGACCTGCGGGTCCCGGGTGGTGACTTCCAGTGCCGCCGCCTGTACGGCCATCAGACTCGCCTGGTGGGAGACCACATCGTGCATCTCGCGGGCCAGCCGGGCGTGTTCGCGGGCGATGACCGTACGCGCGTGCAGCTCCCGTTCGTGGTCCCGTACGGTCGCCAGCTCCGCCACCCGCTCCGAGAGGTCCCGCCGGGTCCGGGCGAGGAGCCCGATGACCGCCGGGCCGATGCCGAGCAGCAGCGCGTAGAGGAGGTTCTGGGTCAGCTCACCCGGCGGCGTCTCGGCGAAGAGACCGACCGGCCACGGCACGAAACTGCCGGTGACCACCGCGACCACCGCGAGTTCGACCTGCCAGTCGGGACGGCGCCGGTGGGCCAGGGTGCCCAGCGCCACGACGGCGGCGAGCAGGGCCGCGCCCGCGAAGAGACCGGGCAGGGCGAGCAGGAGCGCTGCCCGCGGCCAACGCCGCCGCACCAGCAGCCCCGCGGCGGCCAGAAAGGACAGCACGGTCTGCCACAGGTGCGGGGTCGGCAGCGAGAAGTACACGTCCAGGCCGGCGAGCGCCGCGAACGTCACGTCACCCCGCCATCCGCCGCACAGCCTGAAGACACCCCGGACGCGCGCCCGCGGCCGGCAAGTCCGCTCGCCCCCGCCGCTCACCCGCATCCGTTTCCGGCTCCCGGCCGGCCGGCCGGATCCGTACCGAGCAGGCCGGCGCGTTCGGCGATCACCGCGGCCTGCACCCGGTTGGCCACACCGAGCTTCATGAGTACGGCGCTGACGTCGTCCTTCGCGGTGGCGACGGAGAAGAACATCCGGGCGCCGATCTCCCCGTTCGACAGGCCCTGGCCGATGTAGGTGAGCACCTGACGCTCCCGCTCCGAGAGTCCCTCCACCGCCCGGGTCGCGGACCGCACCTCCTGTCCGGGCGGACCGCCGCCCCGCAGCCGCCGCACCACCGAGGAGGACAGGCATCCGGCACCGGTCGCCAGCGCGCGTACGGAACGGACCAGCATGTCCGGGGCGGTGTCCTTGAGCAGGAAACCGCCTGCTCCCAGCTCGAGTGCCTCGCCCAGGTACTCGTCGGTGTCGAAGGTGGTGAGCATGGCCACCTGCGGCGGCTCGGGCAGGGCGCGTATGTGGCGCAGCAACGTCAGGCCGTCGACGTCCGGCATCCGGATGTCCATGAGCACCACGTCCGGCCGGTACTCCCGTACCGCCGCCAGCGCGTCGGCCCCCTCGCAGGAGGCCACCACTTCGATGCCGTCCGCGCTGCCGAGGATCATGGTGAGACCGGACCGGATCAGCGCCTCGTCGTCCACGACGAGCAGCCGCAACCGGGGAACGGACTCCGGGGTGGTGGGCACAGGGCTTCCTCCGGCGCTCGGACCGCATGCTTCGCACACCGCATGCTGCGAACACAGTGCGGCAGGGCCTCCCGGCGAGGCCACCCGCTGTAGCGGATCTCACATGGGCATGACCCGCCAGTGTGAGGTCCGGCGGTCCCGGGCGTGAACCACCGACCGGCTGCCGTCCACCCGCCGGTCGGCTACGACGGCCCACCTGCCGGATGGACCTCCTCCTACGCAGGTCGGCAAGCACGCGAACGGGCTGTTGCATCACCACGCTGCCACCCCAGGCTTCCCCTGACCGCAACCGTGATCACTTGCCGACACCGGCGCCACGACCCAGGGGGCCTCCTTGACCCGACGTACCACCATGCTCGCCACCGCGAGCGCCCTTGCCGCGACCGCGCTCGTCGCAGGCATCGTCACCATGCCCTCGGCCATGGCCGGTTCGACCACCGGTTCGACCACCGGCTCCACCACCGGCAACTCCGACGAGCAGGACCAGCGGGCCGCGGAGGCCCGGGGTGTCCGGATCGCGGCCGCCCGGTCCGCCGCGCAGGGCGTCGACTGGAAGGACTGCCCCGCCGACTGGGGCCTCAAGGCCCCCGTGCAGTGCGGCTGGGTCACCGTCCCCGTCGACTACGCCGAGCCCGACGGCCCCACCATCGAACTCGCCGTGGACCGGGTCCGCAGCACCGGCGGCAGGGCCGCGCGCCAGGGCGCCCTGCTCTACAACCCCGGCGGGCCCGGCGGTTCGGGGATGCGCTTCCCGCTGCGCGGCGCCGGCAAGGACCCGGTATGGGCGAAGACGGCCAAGGCGTACGATTTCGTCGGCTTCGACCCGCGCGGCGTGGGCCACTCCGCGCCCATCTCGTGCATGGACCCGCAGGAGTTCATCAAGGCGCCCAAGCCGGACCCGGTGCCGGACGACGAGGCCGACAAGTACGCGCAGCGCAAGCTGGCCGCCGAGTACGCCGAGGGCTGCCAGGAGCGCAGCGGCGGCCTGCTGCCGCACCTGACGACTCCCAACGCCGCCCGCGACCTGGACGTCATACGTGCGGCGCTCGGCGAGAAGAAGCTCAACTACCTGGGTGTGTCCTACGGCACCTACCTGGGCGCCGTCTACGCCGAACTGTTCCCCGGCCACGTCCGCCGGATGATTTTTGACAGCGTCGTCAACCCCGCCCAGGAGAAGATCTGGTACGAGGCCAACCTCGACCAGAACGTGGCCTTCGAGATGCGCTGGAACGACTGGAAGGCGTGGGTGGCCGAGCACGACGAGGCCTACGGCCTCGGCACCACGCCCGAAGACGTGCAGACCGCGTGGGAGAAGCTGCGCACCGCGGCCAAGAACGAACCGCTCGGCGGCGTCGTCGGCCCGGCCGAGCTCCTCGGCCACTTCCAGAGCGCGGCCTACGCGGACCACGCCTGGCCCTCCGTCGCGGCCGCCCTCTCCGCGTACGCCAAGGGTGACGAGCAGCCGCTGATCGAGGCGGCCGCCCCGGACCTGTCCGACACCGGAAAGAACACGGCGTCCGAGAACGGCAACGCCGTCTACACGGCCGTGGAGTGCAACGACGCCAAGTGGCCCGCCGACTGGGCGAGGTGGGACAGCGACACCACCCGCCTGCACGCCGAGCACCCCTTCATGACCTGGTCCAACACCTGGATGAACCTGCCCTGCGCCACCTGGCCGCTGAAGCAGCACGAACCGGTCGAGGTGAGCCCCGGCGAGGAGCTGCCGCCGACCCTGATCCTGCAGGCCGAGCGCGACGCGGCCACGCCCTACGAGGGCGCCGTCGAGCTGCACAGGCGGCTGCCGGACTCCCGCCTGGTCGTCGAGCTGGACTCCGGCTCGCACGGTGTGGCCGGCGAGACGAACGCGTGCGTCAACCAGCGCGTCGACGCCTATCTCCTGGACGGCGCGCTCGACGCCGACGACGTGGACTGCGAACCGCACGCCGCTCCGCAGCCGAAGTAGCCACACCCCGGCACGACCACACACCCACCCTCAGAAGTCACCCACCCTCAGAAGCGGAGACCAACCCCCATGAGAGTTTCCCCGTCCCGTCGCCGCGCCCGCCGGACCACCTCCGTCGGCCTGGCGTCGAGTGCGGCCCTGGTGCTCGTCGCGACGGCCGTCACCACGGCCACGGCCCAGCCGGTGCCGTCCGAGGAGCGGACCAGGCCCAGCATCAAAATCATCGGCGGCGTGCAGCAGCCCGACTCCGCCCACCCCTGGATGGCGGCCCTGCTGACCAAGGGCTCGGCCAACCCGGCGAAGCGCCAGTTCTGCGGCGGCAGCCTGATCAGCGGCGACGCCGTCCTGACCGCCGCCCACTGCGTGATGGGCGCCCCGGCCAAGCAGATCGAGGTCACGGTCGGCCGTACCGTGCTGTCCAACAAGCGTCAGGGCCAACTGCGCGGAGTCAAGAACATCGTTGTGCACCCCCGCTACCTCAAGGGCGACCCCGCGTACGACCTGGCCGTACTCGAACTGGCCAAGCCGGTCACCGGGATCGCGCCCGTCAAGATGCCGACCGCGGGCACCGACGCGCTGCTCCGCCCCGGCGCCCAGGCCAAGGTCATCGGCTGGGGCAACACCGACACCGAGGTGCCCAGCTTCCCCGACCGGCTACGCGGTGTGGAGGTGCCGCTGCTCGCGCACGCCGAGTGCACGGCCACCTACCCGGACTACAACAAGGCCGTCAACATATGCGCCGGCGTCGAGGGCAAGGACTCCTGCCAGGGTGACAGCGGCGGCCCGCTGTTCCGCAAGGTGTCCGGCCGTACGTACCAGATCGGCATCGTGTCGTACGGCGACGGCTGCGGTGAGCAGGGCGCCCCCGGGGTGTACGCCTCCACCAGCTCGGCCGAGCTGTGGAACACCCTCGCCGAGTCCCCCGAGGGCAAGCGGATCAAGAAGCGGCTGCGGCGCTGACCCTGCCCGCACCCGCGGCGGTGACCGCGTCCGGGGCCACCCGGACGCGGTCCCGTCTGCGGGAACGTCCCGCAGAATCGGTTCCGCGCGGTGCCGCTATGGTGGACGGCGTGCGAGTGCTGCTGGTCGAGGACGACGACAATCTGCGTTTCGGAGTAGCCGCCGCGCTGCGGGCCGCGGGGCTCGCCGTCGACGAGACCGCCGACCTCCCGCAGGCCGACGAGGCGCTGTTCGTCACCACCTACGACTGCGCGGTCTTCGACCGGATGCTCCCCTCCGGTGACGCCGCCGCCTACGTGGAGGAGCTGCGACGCACCGGCCGGGCCGTGCCGGTGCTCTTCCTCACCGCACGCGACACGGTCGCCGACCGGGTCGAGGGCTTCGCCAGCGGCGGTGACGACTATCTGGTCAAGCCGTTCGCCGTACCGGAACTGGTGGCCAGGGTGCGCAGCCTGTGCCGCCGGTCCGCGGTCGTCCGCCCGCCGGTCCATCGCGTCGCCGACGTCGAGATCGACACCGCCCGGCGGCACGTGCACCGCTCCGGTGTCCTGCTCACACTCACCACACGGGAGTTCGCCGTCCTGGAGATGCTCGCGGCGCGCGCCGACCAGGCGGTGCCCCGCGCCGAGCTGATCGAGGGCTGCTGGGACGAGATGGCCGAGCCGCAGTCCAACGTCCTGGAGGTGCTCATCTCCCAGCTCCGCCGCAAGCTGGGGGATCCGCCGCTGATCCACACCGTGCGGGGGGTCGGCTACCGCCTTGCCGCCGACGGCCCTCGATGAGGATGGCCACACGCTTCCGCCGGTCGCGGACGCTTCCGCCCACCGCGCGGGTGCGCCGACTGCGCAGGCGTATCACCGCACTGTTCGCACTCACCAGCGCCGTGGGGCTCGTGACGATGGCCGTGTTCGCCGTGCGCAGCGACGACGCGAGGTGGCGCGAGCAGCTGGATCAGTCGATGAACGTGGAAACCAGTTGGGCCTTGGGGCTGTTGGAGACCGATCCGGACGGCCGGCTGAACACCGGGGTTCTTGTCGACACGATGAACACCGACTGTCCGCCGATGACGGTGCTGACCGTGCCGCCGGACGAGGACGCCGCCCTCGTCGTCGACCACACGCCCCGCCGGCCCTGTCTGTCCCTCCGCCCCGCCGACGTACAGGAAGCAGGGGCGGCCGCCGTACGGAAGGGAGATGCCGCGGCGTTCGACCGGCGTACCAAGGACGGTGAGCCGGTCCGGGTGTTCGCCCTGCCCTTCTACGCGCCGGAGGCATACGAGGGCGACCCCCCGCAGGGTGTCCTGGTCACCTCGTCCGAAACGTCCGGTCAGCGCGCCGACCACCGGCGTCTGACGTGGTGGGTGGCGGCGGCCTGCGCGGTACTGGTACTTCTGTCGGCCGCGGTCGGACATCTGCTGTCCGGGCGCGCGATCCGCCCCGCGCTCGGCGCCCTCGGCCAGCAGGAGGCGTTCCTCGCCGACGCCGCGCACGACCTGCGGACACCGGCTGCCTCGCTGCGTACGCTCGCCGAGACCGCGCTGCGCGGCGAGACGGACAGCACCGACGTGCTGCGGCGCACGCTGCGGCTGGCGGAGGGGATGGGCCGCCTCGTCGACGGACTGCTCACCCGGGCCAGGCTCATGTCCGGTACGGCAACCCTCGCGCGGGAACCGCTGCGCCTGGACCAGCTGGTGGAGGGGGTCGCCGCGGACGCCCCCGCGGAAGGACACCGTGTGACGGTGCGGGCGGAGGAGATCGTCGTGGTCGCCGATCCCGATCTGGTGCGCCGGGCCGTGGCCAATCTGCTGGCCAACGCGCTCGCCCACGGCCACGCCCCGGGCATGCCCGCCGATGTCCGGATCACCGTCGCGCGGGACGGCACCGTGACGGTCGACGACGCCGGTCCGGGACTGCCTCCGGAAGTGGCGGGGGCGCTGTTCGAACGGTTCCGCAGCGGGGCGGGGTCGACGGGACTCGGGCTCTCCATCGCGTCGTGGGTCGCCCACGCGCACGGCGGCAGCCTCACCGCCGGCCGGGGTGAACGCGGCGGCGCCCGCTTCGTCCTGCTCCTGCCCACCGGCGGCTGACCGCCGACGGGCCGACGGCTTCATCAAATCCTCAGCATTGCCCCGGGATGCTTCGGTGAACCGAACATGGGAGCACCCCGTTGAACCGCGCTGTCCGCAACCCCGCCCTCGTCCTGACCCTGGCCGTCCTCGGCGCCACCTCCGTCGCCGGCTGTACCCCGGCGACGGGACGCGGCCCGGACCGGCCGAAGGCGTCGGCCGGCGCCGTCGATCCCGCCACCCGGCCCGAGCTGCAAGCCTTCTACGGCCAGAAGCTGAAGTGGACCGCTTGCGGCGACTTCCGGTGCGCGGACCTCACCGTCCCCATGGACTACGCGAACCCGGCGAACGGGAAGACCTTCGTCCTGCCGGTGGCGAAGGCGGTCACAGCGGGCCCGGACCAGCGCAGGGGCTCGCTCGTCTACAACCCGGGTGGTCCCGGGGAGCCCGGCGTGAGTTACCTCAAGGAGGGCATAGCCGAGTCGATCGGCAAGAAGGTGCGCGACCGCTTCGACATCGTCTCCTTCGACCCGAGAGGCGTCGGCGAAAGCACACCCGCCCTGACCTGTGCGGAGGACGAGGGGCAAGACGAAGGACAGGCCGAGGAGCAGGCCGGGGAGGGTACCGAAGCGGGACTGCCGCTGTATCCCGAGACCGAGGCCGACCGCGCCAGTGCCCTCGCCGGCGCCCAGGACGCGGCCGCGGCCTGCCAACGGGGCAGCGGCAGCATCCTGCGGCACGTCGGTACCGAAGACGCGGCGCGCGACATGGACGTACTGCGGGCGGCCCTCGGCGAGCCGAAGCTCACCTACATCGGCTGGTCGTACGGCACCAGCCTGGGTACGTCGTACGCCGAACAGTTCCCGCGCCGGGTCCGGGCACTGGTCCTGGACGGTGCGGTGGACCCGTCGCTGGACTGGTCGAAGCGCGCCGTCAGCCAGGCGGCCGGCTTCCGACGGGCCGTCGACGACTACGCCACGCACTGCGCCGACCTCGTCGGCGACGCCTGCCCCGGCAGCACCCCCGACGAGATACGCGAGCTGATCGACGGGCTGTACGAGCGGACGGAGCGCGAGCCGCTGCCGGTGGAGGCGGACGAGTACGGACTCGACGCCACGATGCTGCTCACCGCCATCACCATGGCGATGTACACCCCTGAGACGCAGTGGGAGGACCTCTCCGGGGCGCTGCGCGAGGCCGGCGACGGCGACGGCACGAAACTGGCCGCCCTCGCGGCGGCCGAGGAGCCCGCCCCCGGCGCCGACGACACCGAGGAACCGGCCTCCGAACCCGGCGAGACGGGCGACCCGGGCGAGGAGGAGGCGCCCGTCGACGACCCCGCCGAGGTACCCGCCGACAACAGTGACGCGGCACTCCTGGCCGTCAGCTGCCTCGACACCCCGCACCCCCGCGACGACCAGGCGTACTGGGACGCCCTCGCGCCCGCTGACAAGACCGCGGGCCGCTACGGCACTTCGGGCGTGGTCACCGCACTCGCCTGCAAGGACTGGCCGGCTGGTACGCAGCGGCCGCACCGGGTCAGCGCCCCGGGTGTTCCGCCGGTCCTGGTGGTGGGCACCACCGGCGACCCGGCCACCCCGTACGAGGAGGCCGTGAGCCTGGCGGCCCAGTTCCCCGGCGGCATGCTGCTGACGTACGAGGGCCTGGGCCACACCGCGTACGGCCGCAGCAATCCCTGCGTCACGAATGCCGTCGAGGACTACCTCGTCGCACTGAAGACGGTCCCTTCCGGCACCACCTGCTGACACACCGCCGACAAGAGGAAACCAGAGGAACTCGACGTGTCACGACGCCCCGTCACGGCCGAAGCATCCGCGCAGCTGTACCCGCCCCGCCGCAGCACGCGCACGATCGCCGTCGTCTCCCTGATCGGTCTGCTGGTTCCGATAGCCGCGTGCGGCGGGCAGGATGAGCCACGCGCCCGGACCTGTGTGAGCGGAACCCTCACCTACGATCACCGCGACGCCGAAGCGGGCCCCGAGAAGCCTCTGGTCACCTCCGCCGCCCGCAACGCCAACTGGGAACTGTGGGGCAGGACTTCCGCGAAGGCCTCCGCCCGCAGGCTCGCCGCCGGAATCACCGACAGCAGCAGCGGACACTTCAAGGCCTGCTACAAGGCATCCGGCACCCTGCCGGAGGTGCACATGAAGTTCCGCTCCAGCAGCACCAAGACCTGGCGCGTCATCAGGGACCGGACCTCGGACCAGGAGTACACCTTCAAGTCGGCGTCCCGCTTCGACGTCTCCACCAGCCAGAACCTCGGCACCGTAAAGGTCCCGGCCACGATGCAGAACGCGTGGCACGTCGTGGACACCCTCAACCTGCTGTACTGGAAGCGCCACAACCCCGCGTCGGACTGCTGGACCAGCCACCAGGCCACCGGCAGGTGCGACCAGCTCACCGTGGTCTGGGAACCGGCCGACAACCCCGACGATTCCGGCTACTGGGACCACCGCGGCGCCGGCAACCCCGGGGGCACGAACCACGTCATCCTCTCGGGCGCCATGACCGACTCCAAGCACCTGATCCTCCATGAGGCCGGACACTGGTGGCAGTGGCAGCTCTACGACCGCTGGTTCCCGGAGGTGACGGACTGCGACCCGCACCACATCGAGAAGCACAGCTCCCCGTCGTGCGCCTGGACGGAAGGGTTCGCCGACGCGGTGGCCGCCCATGTCCTGGGCGACCGCCGGTACGTCGACGAGACCGGTCAGGAACACAGCCTCGAGAACGACGCCACCACGTCGGGCTGGGACGCCGGGGACACGGTCCAGGGCCGCGTGGGCAGTTCGCTGCTCGACCTGTGGGCGAAGGACGGCCCCGACGGAGGCAACTGGAACCGCACCATCAGCCTCATGACGCAAGACGCCAGTGACGACTTCCGTGAGTACTTCTCGGTCGACCGGCCCGAGGCCTCTCCTCCTCTGAGTACCACCGGGGCGGCCGGCGACATCATCAGCCGGCACACCATCACCTACTGAACACCGGCAGCCTCGCCACCGCCCCGGAACCGGATGGACGCCGCCGTCAGCCGCGTTCGGCACACCGCCGCCGGCTGGCCGCCGTAGTGTTCGCTTTCGGGTGACTCAGCGGCTTGGCACCGGGCACGCCCCGCCGGCGTACTCGACGATCACTTGCGGCCGGATCTGCCTGGCCACGAGCCGTCGGCCGCCGGGAGGTTGCGATGCACATCCTGCTCGTCGCGAGTGCGTTCAACAGTCTCACGCAGCGCGTGCACGCCGAACTGGGGGACCGGGGCCACACCGTGGCGGTGGAGCTCGCACTGCCCGACGGGTCCCTGCCGCAGGCCGTGCGCCGGCACGAGCCCGAGCTGATCGTGGCGCCGATGCTGAGGACGGCGATCCCCCGCGAGGTGTGGTCCGCGTACACCTGTCTCATCGTGCACCCCGGGCCGCTGGGCGACCGCGGGCCCTCGTCCCTCGACTGGGCCATTCACGAGAACGCCGGCCAGTGGGGCGTTACCGTCCTCCAGGCGAACGCGGAGATGGACGCGGGTGACGTGTGGGCCTCGGTCGCCTGTCCGGTGCCGCCGGTGGCCAAGAGCGACCTGTACCGCAACGAGGTGTCCGACGCGGCGCTGACGGCCGTGCTGCTGGCGGTCGAGCGCTTCGCCACCGGGACGTACACACCGACGGCCCAGACCGACGTACGCGCACAGGGTCCCGGCCGCACCCGGCCGTATCTCGACCAGAGCGTCCGGAGGATCGACTGGCGGTCGGACGACACGGAGACGGTGGTGCGCAAGCTGCGCGCCGCCGACTCGCAGCCCGGGGTACGGGACGAACTCCTCGGCGACGAGTGGTACCTGCACGGGGGCCACGCCGAGGACGAGCTGCGCGGCCGTCCGGGCGATCTGCTCGCCACCCGGGCCGGCGCCGTCTGCCGGGCGACGACCGACGGAGCCGTGTGGATCCCCGAGCTGCGGCCCCGGCGCGGGCCGGGCCGGCCCGCCACCTTCAAACTGCCTGCCGTTCTGGCGCTGGGCGACCGACTGCCCGCCCTGCCGGAGCACCCCGTGCCCCTGCAGCTGGACGGGCACCGGCGCACCTGGAGCGACATCCGGTACCGCGAGGACCGGCATGCCGGCTTCCTCTCGTTCTCCTTCCCCGGCGGCGCGATGAGCGCCGCCCAGTGCCGGCGCCTGCTGGACGCGTACCGGGTGGCGTGCGCGCGGCCCACCTCGGTGCTGGTGCTGGGCGGCAGCCGGGACTTCTTCTCCAACGGCATCCACCTCAACGTCATCGAGGCCGCCGACGATCCCGGCGCCGAGTCGTGGGCCAACATCATCGCCATGGACGACCTGGTCGAGGCCGTCCTGACCACCACCGACCGGCTGGTGGTCGCCGCGGTCGGCGGCAACGCCGCCGCGGGCGGGGCGATGCTGGCTCTGGCGGCGGACGAGGTGTGGTGCAGGTCCGGCGCGGTACTCAATCCCCACTACCGGCTGATGGGTCTGTACGGCTCGGAGTACTGGACGTACACCCTGCCCCGCCGGGTGGGCGCCGGGGTGGCAGGCCGGCTGATGCGGAACGCGCTGCCGGTGAGCGCCGTCGCGGCGCAGCGGCTCGGCCTCGTCGACCGGATCGTCGAGTGCGCGCCGCAGGACTTCGCGGGCGAGGTCGCCCGGCTGGCCACCCGGCTGTCCGCGCTGCCCGGTGCGCAGGCGCGGATCGCCGCCAAGAAGGCGGAGCGGGACCGTCAGGAGACCGTCAGACCGCTGGCGGCGCACCGGGAGGAGGAGCTGCGCCACATGCTGCGCACCTTCTCCGACCCGGGCGCGCCCTACCACGCCCTGCGCCGCGCGTTCGTCCGTAAGGAGAAACCGGCCGGTACTCCGCCGCACCTCGGCGCTGTCACTGGATCGGCCCCCCGTGACGTCGCACCCGGACCGGATGCCTGTTACGAAGAGAGCTGAAGGCCGGAATGCGGCCTTTCGTCGTGTACCTCCCTGTTGTGCACCTCCCCTAGGAGGCAACTCCATGAATGCAGCAACGCCGACCACGGCCGATGCCGCGGGCGCCCCGAGCCCGGCCGCCGAGGACGCGCCTACGATCCACATCCTCTGGATCAACGCGGGACTCAGCTGCGACGGCGACTCCGTCGCCCTGACGGCCGCGATGCAGCCGAGCATCGAGGAGATCGCGCTCGGTGTACTGCCCGGCCTGCCGAAGATCGCGGTGCACTGGCCGCTCATCGACTTCGAATGCGGGCCGGTGGGGGGTGCCGACACGTTCATCGAGTGGTTCTTCAAGGGAGAGCGCGGCGAGATCGACCCCTTCGTCCTGGTCATCGAAGGCTCCGTCCCCAACGAGTCGATCAAGCAGGAGGGGTACTGGTGCGGCTTCGGTGACAACCCGGAAACCGGCCAGCCGATCACCACCAGCGAATGGATCGACCGGCTGGCGCCCAAGGCCCTGGCCGTCGTCGCCATCGGAACCTGCGCGACCTACGGCGGCATCCACGCCATGGCGGGCAACCCCACCGGCGCGATGGGGGTGCCCGACTACCTGGGCTGGGACTGGAAGTCGCAGGCCGGCATCCCCATCGTGTGCGTCCCCGGATGCCCGATCCAGCCCGACAACTTCGCGGAGACGCTGACCTACCTGCTCTACCAGGCGACCGGCGCCGCACCCATGATCCCGCTGGACGACAAGCTGCGTCCGACCTGGCTGTTCGGCGCGACCGTGCACGAGGGGTGTGACCGTGCCGGCTACTACGAGCAGGGTCAGTTCGCTCTCACCTACGACTCTCCCAAGTGCCTGGTCAAGCTCGGCTGCTGGGGCCCCGTCGTCAAGTGCAACGTGCCCAAGCGGGGCTGGATGAACGGCATCGGCGGCTGTCCGAACGTCGGCGGCATCTGCATCGCCTGCACCATGCCGGGCTTCCCGGACAAGTTCATGCCGTTCATGGACGAACCGCCCGGCGGCAAGGTGTCCAGCACCGCCAGCGGAGCGTACGGGGCGGTCATCCGCAAGTTGCGGTCCGTCACGGCCAGGACCGTGGACAAGGAGCCGAAGTGGCGCCGCACCGGGGAGAAGCTCACCACCGGTTACCGGCCGCCGTGGTGACCGCGCCGCCACACCCGAACCCGACCCGCCGCTGAACCCGAACCAGACCACCCGCACGAAGAAGGGCACGGCACACACGATGGCAACGACGACGAGGGCGGCCGGCGACGGCAGTGGCCTGGTGGAGATGGCCTGGGATCCGATCACCCGGATCGTGGGCAGCCTCGGCATCCACACAAAGATCGATTTCAAGCAGAAGCGGGTCGCGGAGTGCTACAGCACGTCCTCCGTCTTCCGTGGCTACAGCGTCTTCATGCGCGGCAAGGACCCCCGGGACGCGCACTTCATCACCAGCCGCATCTGCGGAATCTGCGGCGACAACCACGCCACCTGCTCGGTGTACACGCAGAACATGGCCTACGGCGTGAAGCCCCCGCACCTCGCGGAGTGGATCATCAACCTTGGCGAGTCGGCCGAGTACATGTTCGACCACAACATCTTCCAGGAGAACCTGGTCGGGGTCGACTACTGCGAGAAGATGGTCCGTGAGACCAACCCCGGCGTCCTGGAACTGGCCGAGCGCACCGAAGCGCCGCACGCCGGGGACCACGGCTACCGCACGATCGCCGACATCATGCGGTCCCTCAACCCGATCGAGGGCGAGTTCTACCGGGAAGCCCTCCAGGTGAGCCGCTACACCCGGGAGATGTTCTGCCTGATGGAGGGCCGCCATGTGCACCCCTCCACGCTCTACCCCGGCGGCGTCGGCACCATTGCCTCCGTCCAGCTCTTCACGGACTACCTCACCCGTCTCATGCGCTACGTGGAGTTCATGAAGCGCGTCGTCCCGCTGCACGACGACCTGTTCGACTTCTTCTACGAGGCCCTGCCCGGGTACGAGGAGGTCGGCCGCCGGCGGGTGCTGCTCGGCTGCTGGGGCGCGCTCAACGACCCCGAGTACTGCGACTTCACGTACGCCAACATGACCGACTGGGGACGGCGGATGTTCGTCACCCCCGGCATCATCGTCGACGGCAAGCTCGTCACCAACGACCTCACCGAGATCAACCTCGGCATCCGCATCCTGCTGGGCAGTTCGTACTACGAGGACTGGCAGGGCCAGGAGCAGTTCGTCACCCGCGACCCGCTCGGCAACCCCGTCGACCCGCGCCACCCGTGGAACCAGCACACCATCCCCGCCCCCCAGAAGCGGGACTTCAACGGCAACTACAGCTGGGTGATGTCCCCGCGCTGGTTCGATGGCAAGGACTACCTCGCCCTGGACACCGGCGGCGGACCCATCGCGCGCCTGTGGTCCACCGCCCTCTCCGGGCTGGTCGACACCGGGTACGTGAAGGCCACCGGCAACAGCGTGGTCATCAACCTGCCGCGCACGCTGACCAAGCCCGAGACCACCTTCGAATGGAAGATCCCGCGCTGGAGCAACGCGCTCGAACGCAACCGCGCCCGCACCTACTTCCAGGCCTACACCGCCGCCGTCGCGCTGTACTTCGCGGAGAAGGGACTGGAGGAGGTACGCGCCGGACGCACCCAGACGTGGGAGAAGTTCGAGGTCCCGGACGAGAGCATCGGCGTCGGGTTCACCGAGGCGGTCCGCGGTGTCCTCTCCCACCACATGGTGATCCGGGACGGCAAGATCGCCAACTACCACCCCTACCCGCCCACCCCGTGGAACGCCAGCACCCGGGACACCTACGGCACCCCCGGTCCGTACGAGGACGCCGTGCAGAACACGCCGATCTTCGAGGAGAACACCCCGGAGAACTTCAAGGGCATCGACATCATGCGCACCGTGCGCAGCTTCGACCCCTGTCTGCCGTGCGGTGTCCACATGTACGTGGGCGAGGGCAAGACCGTCCAGAAGATGCACGTGCCCACCGGCCTGAGCGGCCTGGCCGGATGAGCGCGGAGGAAGCCGGGCGGCGCGTGGAGGAAGTGCTCGACCGCCTGACCGCGACCGGCGATCAGGAGGTGTGTGCGGCGGCCGAGGAACTGGTGCGGGTCCTGATGGACTTCTACGGAGCGGGACTCGCCCGGATCGTCGGGCTGCTGGACGCCCCCGCGGCCAAGCGGCCCGGGGGCGGGCCCCTGACCGGTCTGCTTGCGGACGAGCTCGTGGCGAGCCTGCTGCTCCTGCACGACCTGCATCCCGAGGACACGACCACGCGGATCTCACGCGCCCTGGACAGTGTCCGCAGCCATTCCGTCGAGGTGGTGGACTTCGACGACACCACCGGCACCCTGCGCCTGCGGTCCACCACCGGTGGCGGGGGCTGCGGGTGCCCGAGCGGCGGCGGCACGGCGCAGCAGGCCGTCGAGGACGCGCTGGCCTGTTTCGCGCCCGAGGTGACGAAGGTGGAACTGGCGCCCGCCACCCAGGAGCCGGCGCTGCTCCAGATCGGTACCAGCAGGCCCGCCGCCACCGGACCGGCCGTGGCGAAGGCGCCGTGAGCGCGCCCCACGCGTGGCCGCAGCCGCAGGGGCCCGCCACGCAGCCCCGGGGCCTGCGCCGGTTCGCGGCGCCGCGAACGCCCCGGCAGGAGCGGTGCGAACTGTGCGGGGTGCCGGTGGCCGAAGGCGGCCACCGGCACCTGGTGGACACGGAGAAGAGGTCGCTGGCCTGCGCCTGCACCCCCTGCTCCCTGCTCTTCGAGCGGCCGGGCGCCGCACACGGCCGCTTCCGTACGGTTCCGGAGCGCTATCTGGCCGACCCCGGCCACCGCCTCGACGACAGCGCGTGGGAACTGCTGCAGATCCCGGTCAGCGTCGCCTTCTTCTTCCGCAACGCCGCGCTGAACCGGCTGGTCGCCCTCTACCCGAGCCCGGCCGGGGCCACCGAGAGCGAACTCGACCCGGCGACCTGGCAGACCGTACTCGGCGGCAGCCGGCTGGCCGGACTGCTCGAACCCGACGTCGAGGCCCTGCTGCTCCGCCGCACCGACGGCCGGGCCGAGTGCTACCTGGTACCGATCGACATCTGTTACGAACTGGTGGGCCGGATGCGTCTGCTGTGGCAGGGCTTCGACGGCGGCGCGGAGGCGCGGGCCGACCTGTCTGCGTTCTTCGAACACGTCGCGCGGCGCGCCCAGGCCCCGGGGAAGGGGAACCGGCCGTGACGGAGTTCTCGTTCACCTGTACCGGCGTACGCGCCGACCAGTACGCAGCCGGACCCACCCTGGTCTTCCGGCTGCGCATCACCGCCTCCGAAGGCGCCCGGGTCCACGCCCTCGCGCTGCGCTGCCAGATCCGCATCGAACCGGCCCGGCGCGGCTACGAGGAGTCGGAGGCCGACGGACTGGCGGACCTGTTCGGCGCGCGCTCCCGCTGGGGCAGCACGCTCCAGCCCGTGCAGTTCGCCCAAGTCCAGCTCATGGTCCCGGGCTTCACCGGAGAGACGGAGACCGACCTCCTGGTGCCCTGCACCTACGACATGGACATCGCCTCCACCCGCTACTTCAACGCCCTGTCGGACGGTGAGGTACCGCTGCTCATGCTCTTCTCCGGTACGGCGTTCACCGGAGCCGGCGGATTCCGCGTCGAGCCGGTGCCCTGGGACCGGGAGGCGTCCTTCCGGATGCCGGTGGACGTGTGGCGGGAGATGGTCGAACAGCACTTCCCCGGCTGCGGCTGGATCCGGCTGCCCCGCGACACCATGGACGCACTGCTCGCCTTCCGCTCGCGGCGGGCGCTGCCGTCCTGGGAGGCGACCGTCCAGGCACTCCTGGCCGCGGCGGACCCGCCGGACCCCCCGCCTTCCGGCCGGGCCGCGACCGCGGCCGCGGCCGTCCTGCCGCGTCTGATCGAGAGGACGGCGCCGTGACCACAGCCGCCTTCGCCCCGGAGACCGAAGCCCGGTTCGCCACCGCCCGGGAGGTGGCCGACGCCGTACTGTTCGAGGGCTATGTGCTGTACCCCTACCGGGCCTCGGCGGCCAAGAACCGGCTGCGCTGGCAGTTCGGGGTGCTCGTACCGCCCGCCTGGAGCGCCGCGGGCGAAGAGCACGACTTCCAGCACACCGAGATCCTGATGGAACCCAGGGCCGGCGCGACGCTGGCCGTCGAGCTGCGATTCCTGCACGGCCGGCGCCGGACGGTGCAACGGGCCCGCCAGGACGGCGGTTTCGAGACCGTGACCGAACTGCACCTCGACGACCGTGTCCTGGTGCCCTGGGACGAGGGCAGCGAAGAACGCGTCGAAGTGACCGCCACCGTGGCCGACCTGGCCCGGGACGGCGGTGTCACCGTCCCGTTCACCCGCCCGGCGCGCGAGGACACCGAAGCCGTACTCGACGGGGCCGGCCGGCCGGTGGGCCGCCTCGTCCGCCGTTGCGAGGAGATCGCGGGCGTGGTGCGGCTGTCGGCGCGGGAACTCGACGGCCCCTACCGGGTGATGCGGCTGACCGCCGTCGTGGAGAACACCTCGCCCTGGACGCCGGACGGCGCGGACGCCGACCGCGACGCCGCACTGCCGCGGTCACTGGTCGCCGCCCACCTCCTGCTCTGCCTCGCCGACGGCTCGTTCCTGTCGATGACGGACCCGCCCGAGTGGGCCAAGGGCGCCGTGGCCGCTTGCCGGAACCTGCACACCTGGCCCGTACTCGCGAGCGAACCCGGCCGCGCGGACCTGGTGCTGTCCTCCCCGATCATCCTGGACGACCACCCGGCCATCGCCCCGGAGAGCCCCGGCGCGCTCTACGACGCCACCGAGATCGACGAGATCCTCGCCCTGCGCACCGCGGCCCTCACCGACGAGGAGAAACGCGAAGCCCGCGGGACCGACGACCGGGCGGCCGCCGTGATCGACCTCGCCGACTCGATGCCCCCCGAGGTCCTGGAGCGCCTGCACGGCGCGGTACGGGCCCTGCGGGAGGTCACCGAACCCGGCTCACCCGCACGGGCCGGCGCGGGTACCGCCGAACCGTCCGACGCGTACGACCTCGTCCGGCCGGACACCCCCTGGTGGGATCCGGCGAGCGACGCCGGCGTGGACCCGGCACGCGACCAGGTCCTGGTCGACGGGCGGCCGGTGGGCGCGGGCAGCCGCGTACTGCTGCGGCCCGGCCTGCGCCGGACCGACGCCCAGGACCTGTTCCTGCAGGGCCGCAGCGCGCAGGTGGAGGCCGTACTTCACGACGTGGACGGGGGCGTGCACCTCGCGGTGACCGTCGAGGGCGACCCCGGCGCGGACATCCGCCGCGAGCAGGGCCGGTTCCTGTACTTCCAGCCCGACGAGGTCGCCCTCCTGGAGGACGCGTGAACCTTCCCACGCGAGACCGGGTGCTGGTCGCGGGCGTCGGCAACATCTTCCTCGGCGACGACGGCTTCGGCGTCGAAACGGTGCGGGCCCTCGCATCCCATCCGCTGCCCGAGCACGTCGAAGTGGTGGACATCGGCGTGCGGGGCGTCCATCTGGCGTACCAGCTTCTCGATGGGTACGACACGCTCGTCCTCGTCGACGCCACCGCGCGCGGTGGTGACCCCGGGACGCTGTACCTGATCGAGGCCGGTACGCCCGGCGCGCTCGAACCGGGCAACGCGCTGCTCGACGGCCACCACATGTCCCCCGACGCGGTCCTGGCGCTGCTGGACACCCTGTGCGCCGGAACCGGCGGAACCCCGCCGCGGCGCACGGTGGTGGTGGGCTGCGAACCCGCCTGCGTCGAGGAGGGCATCGGTCTCAGCCCGCCGGTGGCCGCCGCGGTGCCGGAGGCCGTGCGCCTGGTGACGGACCTGGTGCGGGACGCAGTACAGGAAGCGCCCGCGCCGCGGGCCTCGGCCGGCCCGGCCACGAAACGAGCCACGAAATGAGGAGAAGAACCATGAAGAAGTCCCTTGTCGGAGGCATCGGCGGCGCCGCTGCCGCCACCGCGCTCGCGGCGATCATGCGGCAGGTCCTGCCCGACCTCCGGCGCTACCTGCGCATCCGCAAGATGTGACGCGGCGCCACCATGCGTCCCGGACACGGACACCCGGCTGCACCGAACGGCGTACCCGGCCAGGTGGAGTCGGCGTGCCGTCCCATCGGCCCGCCGTACCCGGCCGTGTAATGGAGCCGACCGCACGGGCAGGACGGTGACCATGCACGAGATGTCCATTGCGCTGGCTCTCGTGGGCCAGGTCGAGGAGGCGGCGCGGAAGAGCGGCGTCACCTCGGTCAAGGCCGTACGGGTCCAGGTGGGCGAGCTGGCCGGAGTCGTCCCCGACGCACTCTCCTTCTCCTTCGAACTGGCCTGCGCCGGAACCGTCCTGGAAGGCGCCGAACTGGTCGCCGAACAGGTGCCGGGACGTGCCCGCTGCGAGCCGTGCGAGGACGAGTGGGCGGTCGGCATGCCGCCGCAACTGTGCTGCCCGGTGTGCGGCGCGGCGACCGCCGAGCTGCTCGCCGGCCGCGAGCTGCAGATCGTCAGCGTGTACTGGGAGGACGGCCCGGAGCACGAACGCACCCGCGAACCGATCCCCGAGGAGCGCTGAACCATGTGCCGTGTGGTCGACCTGCAGCAGGCGGTACTCGCCAAGAACGACGCCACCGCGCACACCCTGCGCGCCGAACTGGCCGCCCGCGGCACCACCGTCGTGAACCTGCTGTCCAGCCCCGGAAGCGGCAAGACCGCCCTGCTGGAACGGGAGCTCCTCCTCGCCCGGGAGAGGGGAGTACCGGTCGCCGCGCTGACCGCCGACCTCGCCACCGAGAACGACGCGCTGCGCCTGTCCCGCTCCGGTGTGCCGGTCAAGCAGGTCCTCACCGACGGTCTGTGCCACCTGGAAGCCGGGATGCTGGGCGCGCATCTGGAGGGCTGGCTGCCCGAGGACACCCGGCTGCTGTTCGTGGAGAACGTCGGCAACCTGGTCTGTCCGGCCTCCTACGACCTCGGCGAGTCCCTCAGAGTCGTGCTCGCCTCGGTGACCGAGGGGGAGGACAAACCGCTGAAGTACCCCACTGCCTTCGGCCTGGCCCACCTGGTGGTCGTCACCAAGACCGATATCGCGGACGCCGTCGGGTTCGACGAGACGGCCTTCCGGGCCCATGTCGAACAGGTCAACCCCGGCGTGGAGGTGCTCCTGACCTCCGCGCGCGGAGGCGGCGGAGTGGGCGCGCTGCTCGACCGCGCGCTGGCCGCGGCGGACGGCGCGGCGGTCCACGCACCGGTCATGGCCGGCCAGCGGCACGACCACCACCACACTCACGAGCAGGACCACGAGCACGACCACGGCCACGAGCACGCGGACGGTACGCACACTCGCGCCGTGGCGCAGACCCGCTCGTGACCACTCCGCGGCAGGACATCCCCGTCGCCGTCGCCGAGACGGTACGGCGCCGCCGGGTCACCGTCCGGGGTGTGGTGCAGGGCGTCGGGTTCCGGCCGTTCCTGTACACCCTCGCCACCGGTCTCGACTTGGCCGGACATGTGACCAACACCGGGGAGGGCGTCGTCGCGGAGGTCGAAGGCGCCCCTTGCGCCGTGGACCAGTTCTGCGACCGGATCGCCGTGGAGGCGCCGCCGCTGGCCGTGGTGGAGTCCGTCGACCACCGGGACGTTCCCACCGCCGGCGGCGCCGGGTTCGTCATCGCCCCCTCGCGGTCGCAGGGGCCCGCGCGCACGCTGGTCTCCCCGGACGTGGCCACCTGCGCCGACTGTCTCGCCGAACTGGCCGACCCCGCCGACCGGCGCCATCGCCACCCCTTCATCACCTGCACGCACTGCGGGCCGCGCTTCACCATCGTCACCGGACTGCCGTACGACCGGGCCCACACCACCATGGCCCGCTTCCCGATGTGCCCCGACTGCTCCCGCGAGTACGCCGACCCGGCCGACCGCCGCTTCCACGCGCAGCCCGTCGCCTGTCCTGCCTGCGGTCCCCGTCTGCGCCTGCTGCTCGCGTCCCCGGACCCGGCGGAGCGACCCCACGAGTCGACCGCGGCGGATCCCGTTGCCGAGGCGCGCAGACTGCTCTCCGGGGGCGCCGTCCTCGCCGTCAAGGGCCTGGGCGGCTACCACCTCGCCTGCGACGCCTCCAACTCCCCTGCCGTGACCCTGCTGCGCCGGCGCAAGGCCCGCGGCGACAAACCGTTCGCACTGATGGCCCGGGACATCGGCGACATCGAGCACCTCGTGCACCTCGACCGTGCGGAGCGCAGCCTGCTGACCGGCGGCGTCCGGCCGATTGTGCTGCTGCGCCGCCGCGCCGGCGCCGCGCCGCGGGCAGGAGTTCCCTGGCCGTCGGACGCGGTCGCGCCGCGCAGTCCCGACCTGGGCGTCATGCTCCCGTACACCCCGCTGCACCATCTGCTGCTCGGCCTGCCCGGTGACGCCGACGGGCCGAGGCTACTGGTGATGACCAGCGGAAACGTGGCCGGTGAACCGATCGTCACCGACGACGCCGAGGCGCTGGAGCGGCTGGCTCACCTGGCCGACGCCTGGCTGGCGCACGACCGTCCCATTCATGTGCCCTGCGACGACTCCGTGGTGCGCGTCTGCGACGGCGAGCGGCTGACCGTGCGGCGCTCACGCGGGTACGCCCCGCTGCCCGTCGCGCTGCCGTTGTCGGTACCGGCGACCCTGGCCGTCGGAGGGGACCTGAAGAACGCGTTCTGTCTCGCGGAAGGGCGCCGGGCCTGGCTGTCCGCCCATGTGGGGGACATGGACGACGTCGCCACGCAGCACGCCTTCGAGCGCGCCGAGCGGCACCTGGAGACGATCACGGGCGTGAGCCCCGAGGTGGTCGCGGCCGACCGGCACCCCGGCTACCGCTCCGCGCAGTGGGCCGGGCGCCACGCCGCCGGCCGCCGGGTCGTCCGGGTCCAGCACCATCACGCGCACGTCGCCGCCGCGATGGCCGAGCACGGTCTGGACGGCAGCCGGCCGGTGATCGGAGTGGCGTTCGACGGCACCGGCTACGGCGACGACGGGGCGGTGTGGGGCGGGGAGATCCTGGTCGCGGACTACGACGGCTTCACCCGGTTCGGACACCTCGCCCACGTTCCGCTGCCGGGCGGCGACGCCGCCGTACACCGGCCGTATCGCATGGCACTCGCGCATCTGCGCGCGGCAGGCATCGCCTGGGCGCGGGACCTGCCCTGTGCGGCCGTCTGCCCGCCCGATGAACGCCGGGTCCTGGAACGCCAGTTGGAGCGGAACCTGAACTGTGTCCCCACCTCCAGCATGGGCCGGCTGTTCGACGCCGTCTCCTCCCTCGCGGGAGTGTGCCACCGGGCCGGGTACGAGGCGCAGGCCGCCGTCGAACTGGAGGCCGCGGCACTGATCGCGGCCCAGGATCCGGATGCGGGCGCGGCGTACGACGCCGGCTACGCCTTCACCCTGCTCCGGCCGGAACCCGGCAGCCGGGCCGCGGTGACCGCCGACCCGGCGCCCGTACTGGCAGCCGTCGTCGCCGACGTACGCGCGGGTGCCGCGCAGGCACGGATCGCGGCACGTTTCCACGCGGCGGTCGCCGGTCTCGTACGCGGCATGTGCCTCCTGGCGCGCGAGCGGCACGGACTGGACCACGTCGCCCTGACCGGCGGGGTGTTCGCCAACGCCCTGCTCTCCACGGCCTGCGCCGAGGCGCTGCGCACGGACGGCTTCACCGTCCTGCGCCACCGGCAGGTCCCACCGAACGACGGGGGACTGGCGCTCGGCCAGCTCGTCGTGGCCGCCCGGGCCGCCAACGGATCACCCACAGTCTGAGGAGAAACCCATGTGCCTGGCCGTACCCGGCAGAGTGCTGGACATCGAGGAACGGGACGGCACCCGCATGGCCACCGTCGACTTCGGCGGCGTGGTCAAGGAGGTGTGCCTGGAATACCTGCCGGACCTTCAGGTCGGCGAATACGCCATCGTCCACGTCGGCTTCGCCCTGCAGCGCCTGGACGAGGAGTCGGCCAAGCAGACGCTCGAACTGTTCGCGACGCTCGGCATGCTCCAGGAGGAGTTCGGCGACCCGTGGGAACTGGCCGCGGAGGCAGGCGGATCCCCGCGGCCCGCCGGCAGTGAAGCACCACAGGAGGCACAGCAGTGAAGTACATCGACGAGTTCCAGGACCCCGACCTGGCCCGGCGTCTGCTCGACGACATCCACTCCACCGTGACCCGGCCATGGGCGCTGATGGAGGTCTGCGGGGGACAGACGCACACCATCATCCGGCACGGCATCGACCAACTGCTCCCGGACCAGGTGGAACTGATCCACGGACCCGGCTGCCCGGTGTGCGTCACACCGCTGGAAGTCATCGACAAGGCCCTGGAGATCGCCTCCCGGCCCGAGGTGATCTTCTGTTCCTTCGGTGACATGCTCCGCGTCCCGGGGACCGGCCGTGACCTGTTCCGGGTCCGGAGCGAAGGCGGCGACGTCCGCGTCGTCTACTCACCGCTCGACGCTCTGCGGGTCGCCCAGCAGAACCCGGATCGCGAGGTGGTGTTCTTCGGCATCGGATTCGAGACCACCGCGCCCCCCAACGCCATGACGGTGTATCAGGCGCGCAAGCTCGGCATCCCGAACTTCAGTCTGCTGGTCTCCCATGTGCGGGTGCCCCCGGCGATCGAGGCGATCATGCGGTCGCCGAGCTGCCGCGTGCAGGCGTTCCTGGCAGCCGGGCACGTGTGCAGCGTGATGGGGGTCGGCGAGTATCCGGAACTGGCCGAACGGTTCCGCGTCCCGATCGTGGTGACCGGATTCGAGCCGCTGGACATCCTGGAGGGCGTACGCCGTACCGTCCGGCAGCTGGAGCGCGGTGAGCACACGGTGGACAACGCGTACGCGCGCGCCGTGCGGCCCGAAGGGAACCCCGCCGCCCAGGCCATGCTGGCGGACGTCTTCGAGGTGACCGACCGCGCCTGGCGGGGCATCGGTGTCATCCCCGACAGCGGCTGGCGGCTGTCCGCCCGGTACCGGGACTACGACGCCGAGTACCGCTTCTCGGTGAGCGGGATCGACACCAGGGAGCCGGCCGAATGCCGCAGCGGGGAGGTCCTGCAGGGCCTGCTGAAACCCCATGAGTGCGAGGCGTTCGGCACCACCTGCACGCCTCGCAGCCCGCTCGGCGCCACCATGGTCTCCAGCGAGGGGGCCTGCGCCGCCTACTACCTCTACCGGCGGCTGGACATCCCGGCCGCGCCGGCTGCGTCGACCGCGTCGGCCGCGTCCCTGGAGGCGAGCCCCGTTGTCTGAGACCACCCGAGCGCCCCGCGCGGTCGCCCCGACGGCGGCCGCCCTCGCCGAGCCGCACGTCCCCGACCTCGCCGCCTGGACGTGTCCGGCTCCGCTGCGCGACCAGCCGCGGGTGGTGATGGGCCACGGCGGCGGCGGCGCGCTGTCCGCCGAACTGGTCCAGCACATCTTCGCGCCCGCCTTCGGCGGCGAGGTGCTCTCGCAGCTCGGCGACTCCGCGACGGTCACGCTCGGCGGTGCGCGGCTGGCCTTCTCCACCGACTCCTTCGTGGTGCGGCCGCTGTTCTTCCCCGGCGGAAGCATCGGTGATCTCGCGGTCAACGGCACCGTCAACGACCTCGCCATGAGCGGCGCCCGGGCCGCCTATCTGTCCTGTGGGTTCATCCTGGAGGAAGGCGTCGAGGTCTCCGTCGTCGCGCGGGTGGCCGAGGCGTTGGGCGCGGCCGCGCGTGCCGCTGGCGTCGAGGTGGCGACGGGCGACACCAAGGTCGTCGAGGCCGGCCACGGAGATGGGGTCTTCATCAACACCGCGGGGATCGGTCTCGTCCCGGCGGGCGTCGATCTCCGGCCGCAGCGGGTCGTACCCGGCGATGTCGTGATCGTCAGCGGCGCGATCGGGGTCCACGGCATCGCGATCATGAGCGTCCGGGAGGGTCTGGAGTTCGGGGTGGAGATCGAGAGCGACTGCGCGGCGCTCGGCGGCCTGGTGGACGGCATGCTCGCCGTCACCCCTGACCTGCATGTGCTGCGCGACCCCACCCGGGGCGGGCTGGCCGCCGCCCTGAACGAGATCGCGGCGGCCTCGGGCACCGGCGTCGTCATCCAGGAGCGGAGCGTCCCGGTCCCGGAACCCGTGGCGAACGCCTGCGCCATCCTCGGACTCGACCCGATGTACGTCGCCAACGAGGGCAAGCTGATCGCGTTCGTGCCGCGTGAGCACGCCGACGCGGTACTGGACGCCATGCGCGCCCACCCGCTGGGCAGGGACGCGGCGGTGATCGGCGAGGCCGTGGCGGCGCACCCCGGCATGGTGGTTGCCCGCACGGGTCTCGGCGGCACGCGGGTGGTCGACCTGCCCATCGGGGAGCTGCTGCCCCGGATCTGCTGAGCGGCGCGGAAGGCTCCGAGGAGGAGGGCCCGGGCCGGCCCGGTCAACCGGGAGGGCCCGGGTCAGCCCGGGCGGCGCTTGCCGGAGGGGTCCTGGGGGTCCACACCGGTGAAGGCCGAGGCGTCCTTGGTACCGCTGGGACGCTGAGAACGGCCCTTGCGGCCCGTGCCGCGCATGCCCTTCTCGTCGGACCCCTCGGCGTACTCCTCCCCACTGACGTTCTCACTCTTGACGGTGTCGCCGGGAACCGCCTTCTCCTCCTCCTTGGACCGCTTCCGGCCCTTGCCCGGAGCAGGCGCGTGCTCATCGGGATGGAAGGAGCGCTGGGCGCTCGGGTTTTCCTGCTGACGGGTCGCGTCGACGTCCGGAGACCAGCCGTGCTGCTCGGTCCCGGCGTGGCGGCTCGGACCCTCGCCGTGCGAGGGCTCTGACGATTTCGGCTTCTTGGGCATGACCTGTCCTGCCTGACCGCTGTCGTTGACGGGTACGTCCACGCGTTCTCCCGCGTGTAGTCGCATCCTCCCACCAGGGGGCGAAATGGTCATATCGGACAGAAAAACTCTCAGGTTGCGTTGACCTCGGTCCGACCGTGCACTCAGCTCCGGTTCCTAGCGTCACCGCATGCCTCGATTCGGACTGCTCAGCCGCCCGCGCTCACGGCTCCTCGCCGCCGTGGCGACAGGCCTCGTGCTGGTGAGCGGCGTGGTTGCGGGCGTGGTCGGCCTGCACGCGGAGCCCGCAGGCCCCGGCCTTGCCACCTCGGTGGTGACACTCGCACCCAGCAGCGCCGCCACCCGCCCGGGAACCGATCCGGACCAGCGCCTCGCCGACGTGCTGGAGCCGTTCGCAGGCGAAGGGGCGGGCCGGCTGTCGGTCGCCGTGCTGGACCCGGCGACCGGCTCGCAGGCCGTGTACGGCGAGGCGGCCTACGACACGGCGAGCATCGTGAAGGTGAACATCCTCGTCGCTCTGCTCCTGCAGACACACGACGAGGGGCGCAAGCTCACGGCGCAGGAAGACGCGCACGCGAGCGCGATGATCGGGACGAGCGACAACGCCGCGGCGACGGCCCTGTGGAACGGGATAGGCGGCGCGCAGGGTCTGGACGCGGCCAACCGGCGCCTCGGACTCACCGGGACGACCGGCGGCACGGACGGCCAATGGGGCCTCACGCAGACGACCGCCGAGGATCAGCTGAGACTCCTCGGCGCCGTGTTCGCGGCGGACTCGGTACTGACCGAATCCGCGCAGGAGTACGTGCAGGGCCTGATGGGGAGCATCGCGGACGATCAGGACTGGGGCGTGTCCGCCGCCGGTACCGCGGCGGCGCTCAAGAACGGCTGGCTGCCGCGCAGCGGGACCGGCCTGTGGGACGTCAACAGCATCGGACAGGTACAGGTCGGTGGCCGTGACTACCTCGTCGCCGTGCTCTCCGACGGCAACAGCACCCAGGAGGCCGGCATCGCACGCGTCGAGGACGCGGCCCGGGTCGCGGTGACGGCCATGCACTCCGCGCACTGAGGGCGGTGCGGAGCACTGCGTGGCAGCCGGCAGCTCTGGCCCGGTTCAAAGGCGGCTCTCAGCTTTCCTTGAGATTCGTCCGGTACGGATGGGGCCATGAACGCCCCCGCGCCCGCGCCCACCACCGTTCTCGTCGTCGACGACGAGCCGAACATCCGTGACCTGCTGTCCCAGACCCTGCGCCTCGTCGGCTTCCACGTCGTTGCCGCCTCCACCGGCTACGGGGCGCTCACCGCCACGGAGTCCGCCCGCCCGGGCATCGTCGTGCTGGATGTGATGCTTCCCGACCTCGACGGCTTCGAGGTGGCGGCCAGGCTGCGCGCGGCAGGGCAGGAGATGCCGGTCCTCTTCCTCACCGCCCGGGACTCCGTCGACGACCGGATCCGGGGTCTGACCGCCGGCGGTGACGACTACGTGACCAAGCCGTTCAGCCTGGAGGAGGTGGTGCTGCGCATCCGGGCCATACTGCGCCGTACCCGGATGGCCGGCGGTACGGACGACCCGGCCGCTCCGGACGCTGTGCTGCGTTACGCCGACCTGGAGCTGGACGAGGACCGGCACGAGGTGCGCAGAGGCGGGCGGATCATCGACCTGTCGCCGACCGAGTTCAACCTGCTGCGTTATCTGCTGGAGCATGCCGGCCGGGTGGTGAGCAAGGCACAGATCCTGGACCGCGTGTGGTCCTACGACTTCGGGGGCGACAGCCGGATCGTCGAGTCGTACGTCTACTACCTGCGCAAGAAGATCGATTCCGCCGGTCCCCGGCTTCTGCATACGGTGCGGGGAGTCGGCTACACGCTGCGCATGCCGCGCGGGGAGCAGTGATGCCGCGACCGCGTCGGTGGCGGCACTGGACTCTGCGCGCCCGCCTGGTGGTGGTGACGGCGGCGCTGACGGCACTCGCGCTGCTGGGAGCCAACGCCGTCGGCGTGATCCTGCTGCGCTCCTACCTCGTCGACCGCGTCGACCAGCAGCTGTCCCTGCCGGGCTCCCGGTCCGGACAGCAGCAGCGCGTGGTCACCGGGCTGATCAGCGGCGGGACGGCCGAGCAGGCGCGGCAGTTGCCGGGCGAGCAGTTCCTCGCCCAGGTCTTCGACGCGGACTCCCGGATCTACCTCTACGACCCGAGCGGACAACGGGGCGCCTACCCGCCGGATCCGGACACCCCCGGCCCGGCGCTCCCCTCCGCCGCGGACATGGCCGACCGGACCCGGCAGCCCTTCTCGGTGGCAGGCCAGGACGGTGGAGCGGACTGGCGGGTCCGGGTCAAGGCCGTCGAACCGATGGACGGTCTGGAGGGCGGTGGATACGTCGTCACCGCCACCTCCCTCGCCCAGGTCGAGGCGACCACCGAGCGGCTGCTGCTCATCGACGCCGTCGTCACCGCCGTGGCCCTCGCGCTGCTCGGCGCGGCCGCCGCGGTACTGGTACGGGTGGGCATGCGGCCGCTGACCCGGATGGAGGCCACCGCCGGCGCCATCGCGGCGGGCGACTTCGGCCGGCGCGTCCCCGACACCGACCCGCATACCGAACCCGGCCGCCTGGGCGGTGCGATGAACGCGATGCTGGGGCGGGTGGAGGCCGAGATCACCGCCCGCGCCGCCTCCGAGACGAAGCTGCGCCGCTTCCTCGCCGACGCCTCCCACGAACTGCGCACGCCACTGACCTCCATCCGGGGCTTCGCCGAGCTCTACCGGCGCGGCGGTGACGGCGCGGACGCGATGCGGCGGATCGAGGCGGAGGCCGCCCGGATGGGCGTACTCGTCGAGGATCTGCTGCTGCTCGCCCGGCTGGACGAGCAGCGCGCACCCGAGAAGCGCCGGGTGGGCCTGCTGGAACTGTCGGTGGACGTGGTCCGGGATCTGCACGCGCGTTCACCCCGGCGCACCGTGCGCATCGAGAACCTCAACGAGGCAGGCGAGCTGATCGAACCGGTGACCGTGGTCGGCGATCCACTCCGGCTGCGCCAGGTCCTCGGCAACCTCCTGGCCAACGCCGACCGTCACACCCCTGCGCAGGCCGTGATCACGGTCCGGCTCGGCACCGCGCGGCCCGACGAGCTGGGCCCCGCCGTCTCGGCAGCCGGTACCCGCCTGCCCCCGGACCGGCCGGCCGCGGTGGTCGAAGTCGCGGACACCGGCGGCGGTGTGCCTCCCCAGCACTCTCTGCACGTGTTCGAGCGCCTGTACCGGGCCGACCCGGCCCGCAGCGGCGGTGGGGCCGGACTGGGGCTGTCGATCGCCGCCGCCCTCGTCGAGGCCCACGGGGGCCGCATCGACCTGGCGGCACCCCAGCCGGGCGCGGGTGCGACCTTCCGCGTCGTCCTTCCGCTGCCCGGGTGAGCCGGATTCCCAGGTTGCTCCGAGGTGGGGCCGAGGGTCCGCTGACCCTGGTTTGCCAGCATCGCCACTCGTACGAACAGCCGGACGACAGATGGCCCGGCGGCGTACCGAGTTCGAGGAGTGGTGAGATGCGAAGGGCGCTTGTGGCCCGTGCGCTGACCGTACCCGCCGCCGTGTTGCTGGGAACGAGCATGCTGGCCGGCTGCGGTGGATCGGACGGCGGCGGCTCGAACGTCGCCTCCGTCAACGGGGAAGGGGGTTCGTCGGGCGGCGGTGCGGACAAGAGCAGCGCCGAGCAGTCGCAGGAGTTCGTGAACTGCATGCGCGAGAACGGCGTCGACATGGAGGACCCGGATCCGGAGACCGGAAAGCTCGACATGCAGTCCGTCATGGGCGGCGGCGCGGGCTCCGACGCGCTGCGCAAGGCGATGGAGGCGTGCCGGGACAAGGCCCCGCAGTCGATGAAGGACCGCGGCAACCAGAATCCCGACGCCAAGCAGCTGGAGAACATGAAGAAGTTCGCCGCCTGCATGCGCGAGAACGGCGTGGACATGGACGACCCAGGCCCCGAGGGCTTCGACCAGGGCAGCATGAACATGAGCGACCCCAACTTCCAGGACGCGATGGGCGAGTGCCGCGAGCACCTGTCCGGGATGATGGGGGGCCAGGAGTGACCGTGCACGAAAGCACCGAAGAACTGCGGGCTCCCGTCGGCGACTCGGCCGAGGACACGGACACGGAGGCCGTGGCGCCGAGCCGCCGCAGGCGCCGGCCGGTGCGGTCCTCACTGATCGCCGTGGGCGCGGTGGTCGTCGCTGCGGCCGGCGGCCTGGCCGCCACCGGCGCTCTCGGCGGAAGCGACACCGACTCGTCCGCCGCCGCTGCCCCCACCGGACCGCCCAAGACCGCCAAGGTCGAGCGCACCACCCTCACCCGCACCGAGACGGTGAACGGCAGCCTCGGCTACGGCGAAGCCACCGCCGTCCAGGCGCCGGCCAAGAGCGGCACCTCCTCCGGCACTTCCTCCGGCACGACCGCGCAGGGCAGTACCGCGCAGGACAGTACCGCGCAGGACACCGGCACGGGCGTCGTCACCTGGCTGCCCGCCGAAGGATCAACGATCAAGCGCGGTGCCGCCGTCTACAGCATCGACGACCAGAAGGTGCCGCTGCTCCACGGCTCCACCCCCCTCTACCGCACCCTCGACCCGGGCACCGAGGGCAAGGATGTCGAGGTGCTGGAGAAGAACCTCTCCGCCCTCGGGTACACCGGCTTCACGGTGGACGAGGAGTACACGGACGGCACCGCGGACGCGGTGCGGGCGTGGCAGGAGGACCTGGGCCGGGAGGCCACCGGCACGGTCGAGCCGGGCGACGCGATCGTCGCCACCGGCGAGCGGCGCGTCGCCGACGTCAAGGCCGCAACCGGCACCGCCCCGAGCGGTGACCTGCTGACCTGGACCGGCACCGAGCGGATCGTCACCGTCGATCTCGAGGTCCAGTACGAGGACCTGGTCGACGACGGCACCAAGGCCACCGTCAAACTCCCCGACGGCACCACGGTCGACGCGAAGGTCACCGAGGTCGGCACCGCGGCCACCGCCGCACCGGCCGAGGGCGGCAGCGCCGGCTCCGCCGGTTCCTCCGGGGGCAGTTCCGAGGAAGCAACCCTCCCCGTCCAGCTCGAGGTCGCCGACCAGAAGAAGCTCGGCCGCTACCAGGCCGCGCCGGTCGACGTCACGCTGGAGGCGGAGACCCACAAGGACGTGCTCGCGGTCCCGATCAACGCGCTGGTGGCGCTGCGCGAGGGCGGCTACGCCCTGGAGACCGTGGGCACGAAGGGCATCGAGTACGTGCCGGTCAAGCTCGGCATGTTCGCCGGCGGGATGGTCGAGGTCTCCGGCGACGGGGTCCGGGACGGCCTGGTCGTGGGAGTGCCCAAGTGACCCTCGCCGTACCGCCCGTGATCGAACTCAGCGGCGTGTCCAAGACCTACGGGGACGTGACCGCGCTCGCGGGGGCGGACCTGGTGGTCCGGCGCGGCGAACTGCTCGCCGTCGTCGGCCCGTCCGGATCCGGTAAGTCCACCCTGCTCAACATCATCGGCACCCTCAGCCGGCCGTCGGCCGGCACGGTGGCCATCGACGGTCACGCCATCGACCAGCTCAACGACCGCGAACTGTCCGCGTTGCGCGCGGGCACCATCGGCTTCGTGTTCCAGCAGTTCCACCTGGCAGCAGGTGTGCCCGCGCTGGACAGCGTCGCCGACGGGCTCCTCTACAGCGGCAAGCCGCGCTCCGAACGGCGCAGGCTTGCCGAGCGCACCCTGCGCCGCGTGGGCCTGGGACACCGGCTCCACAACGAGCCGCACCAGCTGTCCGGCGGTGAGAAGCAGCGGGTGGCCATCGCCCGCGCCGTACTGGGCGACCCGCCGCTGCTGCTGGCCGACGAACCCACCGGCGCGCTCGACTCCCGCTCCGGCGCGGTGGTGATGGAACTGCTGCACGAGCTGCACCGGGCCGGGACCACCGTCGTCATCATCACCCACGACCGGGACATCGCCGCCTCCCTGCCGCGCGAGGTCCGTATCAAGGACGGCCGGATCGAGCACGACTCCGGCATACCCGGCCGCCGCGTTCACGAAAGGGCCGGGACATGAGCACCGTCGCACCACCCCGCCCCAGGCCGGCCCGGCTGAGCCCCGCCGATGTGGTGCGGGTCGGCGGATCCGGCCTGCGCTCCCGCCCCATGCGCGTGTTCCTCTCGGCCCTCGGCATCGCGATCGGTATCGCCGCGATGATCGGCGTGGTGGGCATCTCCACCTCCTCCACCGAGGAGCTCAACCGCAAGCTGGACGCCCTGGGCACCAACCTGCTCACCGTGTCGCCCGGCCAGAGCTTCGGCGGCGGCGACGCCCATCTGCCGGACGAGGCGGTCGAGATGGTCGGCAGGATCGGCTCGGTCGAGTCGGTCTCCGCCATCGGCAAGACCGACGCCAAGGTCTACCGCAACGATCACATCCCCAAGGAGCAGACCGGCGGGATCGGCGTCTACGCCACCCGCACCGACCTGCCGCGGACGGTCGGCGCGGAGGTCGTGGAAGGACAGTGGCTCAACGACGCGAACCAGCGGTATCCGGCCGTCGTCCTCGGCGCCAAGGCGGCCGAACAGCTCGCCGTCTCCTCGGCCGGCCCCGAGGTCCAAGTCTGGCTCGGCGGACGGTGGTTCACCGTCGTCGGCCTGCTCGCGCCCAACGAACTCGCACCCGAACTGGACTCCGGTGCGCTGGTCGGCTGGCCGGCCGCGGAGCAGGAGCTGTCCTTCGACGGCTACCCCACCACCGTCTACACCCGGGCCGAGGACGCGGCCGTCAGCGACGTCCAGGCGGTACTGGGAGCCACCGCCAACCCGGAGGACACCAGTTCGGTCGAGGTCTCCCGCCCCTCCGACGCCCTGGCGGCCAAGGAAGCCACCGACGACGCGCTGAGCGGACTGCTGCTGGGCCTGGGGGGCGTGGCGCTCCTCGTCGGCGGCGTCGGCGTCGCCAACACCATGGTCATCTCCGTACTGGAACGCCGCGCCGAGATCGGCCTGCGCCGCTCACTGGGCGCCACCCGGGGCCAGATCCGCACACAGTTCCTGTGCGAGTCCCTGCTGCTCTCGGCCCTCGGCGGCATCGGCGGCGTGCTCCTGGGCATCGGCGTCACCACCGGCTACGCCACCTACCAGGGCTGGCCCACCGTCGTACCGGCCTGGGCCATGGCCGGCGGTGTCGGCGCCACCCTCGTCATCGGCGGCCTCGCGGGCTTCTACCCGGCCGTGCGGGCCGCGCGTCTTCCCCCCACCGAGGCGCTGGCCGCCTCCTGATACGGCGGTGCCCCTCGCCTCAAACCCCCGGAGGCGAGGGGCACCGCTCTCGGCTGCCGGGACTGACGGGGGTCTCAGCGGCGTCGGCGCAGGTGGTCAGCCTAGGATCGGGCCACTGATCAGCTATCGCGGGAGGAACGTGTGTCACGTCCGGTCACCATCGTCACAGGCGGCAGTCGAGGGATCGGGGCAGCGACGTGTGTCCGGCTGGCGGCCGACGGGCATGACCTCGTCCTCGGGTACGTCAGCAACGGTGCCGCTGCCGAGGAGACCGCGGCCGCCGTGCGTGCGGCCGGGGCGCGGTGTGTCACGGTCCGGGTGGACACCTCCGACGAGGCGGATGTGGAGCGGCTGTTCGACGTCGCTGCCAACGAACTCGGGCCGGTGACCGGTCTGGTGAACAACGCCGGCGTGACCGGCCCACTCGCCAGGCTCACCGACACCCGTACGCAGGACCTGCGACGCGTGCTGGAGGTGAACCTCCTGGGCTACCTGCTGTGCTGTCGCAGAGCGGCCCGGGACATGGCGGCGCGCGGGGGCGGTGCCATCGTCAACATCTCCTCCGCGGCCGCCACGCTCGGCAGTCCCGGCGAGTACGTCCACTACGCCGCGACCAAGGCTGCGACCGATGCCCTGACCATCGGTCTGGCCAAGGAACTCGGCCCGGACGGCATCAGGGTCAACGCGGTCGCGCCCGGCGTCGTCCACACCGAGATGCACGCCGCCATGGGGGACCCCGACCGTCCTGCCAAAGCGGCCGCGCAGATCCCCCTCGGCCGCGCCGGTGAGCCCGCGGAGATCGCCGGTGCCATCGCCTGGCTCCTGTCGGCCGATGCCTCGTACACCACCGGCGCGGTGCTGAGAGTCTCCGGCGGCCGCTGAGACCCTGCCGGGGGCGCCCCCGGTAAGGACCGGGTCCCGGGTCACGCGCGGCGGGCACACCTCCCCGTTCTCGGACCTCATCCCCAGGCGGCCGATCGGGTGAGATGCGGCGGCCACGGGGGACTGCTGGAATGGGTGGTGGGAGCTGAACCCGAGTGCCTGCGGGAAGCGGTGACGCGCATGGCTGTGGAGACGACGGGGGACGGGCGCTACGGCGAGCGGGTCTTCCGCCCGGAGGCACGGGGCGAGGGGGACCGTATCGACCTCGGAGCCGTCGTCTACGACGACACCACGCTGACCCGGCTGAAGGCGTTGGGAGCCGGCCCCGGCTGGCAGTGCCTGGACGTGGGCGCGGGCACCGGGACCGTCGCCCGGCGGCTGCTGACCGAGGCCGCGGTGGCGGGCGTTCTCGCGGTGGACCGTGACACACGGTTCCTCGCCGCCGACCCGACGCCGGGCCTGACGGTCCTGGAGGCGGACATCACCGCTGCGGACTTCGACCCCGGCCTGTTCCGGCTGGTCCACGCGCGCTTCGTCCTGATGCACATGCCCTCGCGGCAGGCCCTGATCAGGAGACTGAGGTCCCTCCTCGCACCGGGCGGCGTCCTCGTGCTCAGTGACGCGGTGGACCTGACCACCGGCGCGTCGGCTCCGGCGACCCCCTACACCGCGGTCATGCGGGCGATGTGGCAAGGCCTGCGCGACAGCATCGGCACGGACGTCTCCTGGGTGCTGAACTACCCCCGGATGCTCCAGGAGGCGGGGCTCGCGGCGGTCGCGGCCGAGATCCACGTCCCGCCGCTCGTCCCGGGCAGTGCGATCAGCCGCTTCTGGGCGGAGACGTGGGACCGGTCTCGTGAGGCCGTGCTGGCGACCGGTCTGGTGGACGAGGACGGGATCGAGGAGGCCGTCCGGTACCTGGACTCACGGGACTGCGCCGGACTGTCCCCGGGGATGATCACCGCTTGGGGATGGAGGCCGGGGGAGGGATCTCCGTGACCACTGTGACCACCGTGACCACCCAGTGACCGCCATGGGCGCTGAACGAACGGAGGTGCGGCGATGGGCGAGCGGGTCGACGTCGACGGGACCGGAATCTGGGCCGAACGCCGGGGCAGTGGGCCGGACGTACTGCTGATCGCCGGGCTGAGCGACCCTGCCGAGGCGTGGCAGCCGCAGCTCGACGGGCTCTCCGATCGTTACCGGCTCCTCGCCTTCGACAACCGGGGGTCCGGGCGGACGCCCTTGCCCGAACAGCCGCTGTCGGTGCCGATGATGGCCGACGACGCCGCGGCGCTGCTACGGGCGCTCCAGGTGGAGAAGGCTCATGTCGTCGGCTTCTCGCTCGGCAGTCTGATCGCGCAGGAGCTGGCGCTGCGCCACCCGGAGCTGGTCCGCAGCCTTGTCCTCGTGAGCACCTGGGGCCAGCCGGACGCCTTCTTCCGCTCCATGACCCGCTTCTGGCACTGGCTCGCGACGGAGGCGCCGAGCGAACGCGCCATGCTCGAGGCGTTCCTGCTCTGGGTCTACACCCCCCGCGCTCACGCGAACGGCATGGTGCAGCAGGTCATCGACGAGACGCTGGCCTTCCCGTACCCGCAGTCCGCAGAGGCCTTCCAGCACCAGCTGGATGCCTTTATGACGCATGAGACGCTCGACCGCCTGCCCGGTATCACCGCACCGGCCCTCGTCCTGGCCGGCGAGCTTGACATCACCGCGCCTCCACGGCTCGGGCGGATCGTCGCCGAGGCGATTCCGGGCGCGGAGTTCGAGATGCTGCCAGGTGAGGCGCACCAGCCCTTCCAGGAGTCCCCGGACGCGTTCAACGCCAGGGTCGACGCGTTCTGGCGTACGGTCGCCGCCAACCGCTTCTGAGCCCCGGCCGGCGGGGCTCAGGTTCCCGCCTTCGCCTCGCCTCCCGGTGGGCCGGCCCCGGTTACTCCACGGCGCACGCGCCGTCGCGCGCTCCGAGGACCTCGTGCGCCGCCCGCTCTCCCGAGGAGATGGCGCCGTCCATGTAGCCGTTCCAGACGCTCGCGGTCTCCGCCCCCGCCCAGTGGATCCGTCCCACCGGGGCCCGCCAGCCCTCCCTGCCGTGTGCCACCCAGGCGCCCGGCCCGGGGTTGGCCGCGTATCCGCCGCCGGCCCAGGGGTCCTGCGGCCAGATCTTCTCCACGTAGTCGACCGGTTCCCGCGCGCCGGCGCCGAACAGCCGCTCCAGCGTGGAGAGTACGTCGGTACGCCGCCGGCTCTCGGGCAGGGCCGACCAGCGCCTCAGCCGGTCGCCGTAGACGAACGCCACCAGGACCCCGGCCTCGCCTCCGGGCGGTGAGTTGTCGAAAACCACCCCCACCGCGTCCTCGCCGTAGAGCGAGGCCACGCCGGACAGTCCGGCGGCACGCCAGAACGGCCGGTCGTAGACGGCATGCACCTTCGCCACATCGCCCATCACGCTGCGCTGCACCCACCGGGCCCGGGGCGTGGGCAGGCCAGGCCGGAACCGGATCGCCGCGGTGGCCGGCGGGGGAGTGGCCACCACGACATGGCCGGCCCGCACCTCCCCGCGCGGGGTACGGACGACCAGCGGCCCGCCGTACTCCTCCCGTTCGACGGCCTCCACGGGCGTACCCAGCACGACCGCATCGCCGAGAAGGCGGGCGGCGGCCAGCGCGGGGGCCTGCGCCCCGGCGGTGAAGCGGGCCTCCTGCGCGGCCCCCCGTACCTCCATGAGCTGGGCGAACCCGCCCGCGGACGCCACGTAGAACAGCAGGTGCAGCAGCGAGATCTCACGCGGCTCCATCGCCCACACCCCCTGAACCGCCAGGGCCATCCGGCGGCGGGCGTCCGCACAAAGGACGGTGCGCCGGAGGTAGGAATGCACGGTCTCGCTGTCCCACCACTCGCTCTCCGCGCCGCCGGCCGGATCGGAGAGGTCCACGGTGGCGGCGAGCGCGTCGATCCTGGCGGCCGCCGCCGAGTACTCCGCCATCCCGGGGGCGTCCGCCGGGCCGTCGTCGGTGCAGGGGCGTACCGAGCCGTCGTGCCACGCCTCCAGATGGGCTCCGGTGTCCCAGGTCGGGAAGGTCGCACAGCCGAACCGCTCGGCCCAGGCGAGCAGTTTGTGCTGAGTGGGACCCACCCACTGCCCTCCCAGGTCCAGGAGTACGCCGGACCGGGTCCGGCTGGTGAGAATCCGGCCGCCGACCCGGTCGGCCGCCTCGAGTACGAGGGCGGGAACCCCGTGGTCGTGCAGCGTCAGAGCGGTGGAGAGCCCCGCGTATCCCGCTCCGACGACCACGACGGGAGCGTTTGCCGGGAGGGGTACGGGGGCGGCTGCTGGCTGGATCATTGCGCCATGGTGGGGGTTCTTTGACCAGCCAGTCAATATTCCCGGAAGAATCTGAGTCCGTCTCGGAAGCGCTGATTTCGCAGTCTGTGCGATGCCTTGACAGGGGTATGGGGCTGTCTCACACTCCCATAACTAATTGGCCAGTCAATCAGAGGAGAGGGTCCGCACCATGCATGAGGCAACTTTCCAGGCCGAGTTGGAACGGCGGCTCGCACTGCTGGAGGACCCGGCGAGCGGGGAGTCGGCCCTGCCCGATCTGCCCTGGCGCGATGTCTGGATCGCCGCGCTCGGGCTCATCGCGGTCGCCCTGCCGCTCGTGTGGTGGGGGTACCCCGCATGAGCGCCACGGCGAGGCCGGAACCGGGGGGCGCCGCCCCGGCCGGTGACGCGACTGCTGCCAACGCGACCGCCGCTGACGCGACTGCTGGTGACGCGACTGCCGGTGGCGTGCCCCTCGGTGACGCGACCCTCAACGAGCTGCCACTGCTGCGCCGTGAGCGGCTGTGGGGTTTCTGGGGCTATTCCTCGGTCAACGTCGGCCTGTCCATCGCCACCTGGGCGTTTCTCCAGGGCGGAGCCGTAGCCCTGTATGTCGGCGCCGAGGCGGGGATCGCCAGCATCGTGCTCGGCTACGGGATCAGCGTGCTCCTGGTGGCGCTCGTCCCCTGCATCCCCTGCGCGAAGTACGGGATCGAGCAGTTCATCGCGCTGCGCAGCGTGTTCGGCTCGGCCGGCGCCCGTATTCTGATGGTCGTCATGTCCACGATGCTCGCCGCGGCCTGGGCGGCGGTGCTGGCCATCATGTGCGGCCACGCGCTCGGCAATGTCGCGGCCGAGGCGTTCCACGCCGACACGGGCGGCTCCGGCATGCTCACCAGCCTGATCGCCTTCGGCGCCGTGATCATCTCCTGGGTCGTGCTCGCGCGTGGCCCGGTGTCCGTGGAGTGGGTCAACCGCATCGTCGCGCCCGGCCTGGTGGTCGTGACGGCCGGGATGCTCGTACTGATCTTCACGCAGACCTCGTGGTCGGAGCTCGCCGCCGTCCCGCCGCTCGCCTCCTCCGGTGACCGGCATCTGGACTTCATGCTTGCCGTGGAACTCAATATCGCCGGCGGCTTCGCCTGGTGGCCGAACGTCGGCAACCTCGCCCGGCTCACCACCAGCGCCCGCGCCGCCTTCTGGCCCAATCTCGTCGGTCTGTTCTTCACCTCGGTGCTCGCCGCGGTCGTGGGCGCCTTCGCCGCGCTCGCGCTGGCCTCGGAGGACCCCACCCTGTGGATGGTGCCGCTGGGCGGAGCGGTGCTGGGCGTCATCGCGCTCGCGTTCGTCGGCTTCGCCAACGTCACCAGCATCGTCGCGCAGGGGTATTCGTCCATGGTGGCGCTCAAGGGCGGCGGCGGACGGCTGCTGCGCAGGGTCCCGTGGGCGCTGACGGCGGCGGTGATCCTCGCGCCGGCCGCCGTGCTGGTCTTCTTCCCCGCCGCGGTGTACGACAACTACGCGCGGTTCGTCTCCTGGGGCGCGATCCTGGTGGCGCCGCTGTGCGCGGTGCAGTTCGTCGACTACTTCGTACTGCGGCGTGGCAGGCTCGGCCTGCGCGATCTGTACCTGACGGGCGACCGGTCCCGCTACGGCTTCTGGCACGGCTACAACCCTGCGGCGTTCGCCGCGCTCGCCGCCGGTGCGCTCACGTACGCGCTCCTGCTCGACCCGGTGAACTACGAGCCGGCCGGGCCGTTCCGCTACCTGACCGCGTCCCTGCCGGCCGTCCTGGTCGCGGGGGTGCTGCACTACGTGCTCACCCGGTGGGGCGTGCGGCGGCTCGGCAGAGGCGGATACGAGTGAGTACTGACTGACGCGTGAATCAACTCCGCTACAGTGGGCTGCGGCGTGTACCCACCGGTAGAAGGAGAGCCATGGCGCGGCCCAACGTCGAGGCGGAGCGCAGGGAGCAGATCCTCCGCGCGGCGTGCAAGGTCATCGCGGACAACGGCTTCCGCGCGCTGCGGATCGCCGACGTGGCGAAGGAGGCCGGACTCTCCTCGGGGATCGTGCACTACTACTTCACCAACAAACGAGATCTGGTGCACGCGGCGTTCGAGCAGAACGTCGCCCGGTCCTTCGCGCGCCGTATGGCCATCCTGGAGTCGGACGACGACGAGGTGGCGAAGCTGCGCGCGCTCGTGGACGCGTATCTGCCGGAGGATGACGAGACGGTCGAGTCATGGCACGTCTGGGCGGAGTTGTGGGTGGAGGCCATCCACGACGCCGACCTCCAGGAGCTGAACGACCGCGCCTACGGCGAGTGGCGCAGGATCGTCGCCGGCATGGTCCGGGACGGCCAGGCGGCCGGGCGCATCGATGACGGCGACGCGGTCGAGACGGCGAACCTACTGGTCGCGATGCTGGACGGGCTCGCGCTCCAAGTGCTCGCCGGATCACGGAACATGACGCTCGCGCGGATGCGGGCGGCCTGTCAGTCGTTCGTCGACCGGATCGTGCTGTCCGGATGACGTGACGGACGTGACGGAGGTGACAGGCCGGGCTGCCCGGATGACCTGATTCCCGCGCTCTCCGGGGCGCGGGTTTTTCACGTCACCATTATTGACTGGCTCATCAGTTATTTATTACGTTGACGTCCATCCCGAGGCGCCGGTTGCGGCGCGCTCGGGCCCGCGCCTGACACTGACGAGGAGTCAACCCGTGCGTCTTCCCACTGAACTGGTCGAACTCACCGCGGAACAGAGCGACATCCTCGACCTGTGCCGGACATTCGCCCAGCACGAGATCCGGCCCGTGGCCCGCGCCGTCGACGAGGCGGACACCGAAGTGCCCTGGGAGATCTGGAACGCCGCCGCGAAGGTCGGCCTCACCTCGTACATGCTCCCCGAGGAGTACGGCGGCGGCGGTTTCACCGATCTGTTCACCCAGGTCCTGGTGCAGGAAGAGCTGTGCACCGGTGACCTGGGCATCGGGAACCTGCTGACCGCGAACGGCTTCTTCGCCCACCCCGTCCTCGAACTGGGCACCGGCGAGCAGCGCGAGCGCTTCCTGACCCCGCTCAGCGCCGAACGCCCGCCGATGACCTCCCTCGCGGTCACCGAACCCGACACCGGCTCGGACGCGGCGAGCCTGACCACACGGGCCGTACGCAAGGACGGCCGCTACGTCCTGTCGGGGCGCAAGGCATGGATCTCCAACGCCGGCGCCTCCGAGTACTACATCGTCTTCGCCACCGTCGATCCCGCGCTGCGCTCCCACGGCATCACCGCGTTCGTGGTCCACAAGGACACTCCCGGCCTCAGCGTCTCCAAGCCCTGGCCCAAGATGGGACAGCGCGCGCTGATCAACGCCGAGGTCGTACTCGACGGGGTGGAGGTCGACGCCCGCGACCGGCTCGGTGAGGAGGGCGCCGGGTTCGGCGGCCTGATGCACACCTTCGACCGGTCCCGCACGATCCTGGCCGCCTCGGCCACGGGAGTGGCCCGGGCCGCCACCGAGTACGCGACCGAATACGCCCAGCAGCGCAAGCAGTTCGGCAAACCCATCATCGAGCACCAGGCCGTGGCGTTCCGGCTCGCGGACATGGCGACCCGTGTTGAGTCCGCGCGGCTGATGACCTGGCGGGCGGCGAAGCGGATCGACGCGGGCCTGCCGGCCGCCCGCGAGTCGGCGATGGCGAAGCTGGTGGCCTCCGAGACCGCCATGTTCGCCACCTGGGCGGCGGTGCAGACGCTCGGCGGGTGGGGCTACTCGCGGGAGTTCCTGGTCGAGAAGTGGATGCGGGACGCCAAGCTCGAGGAGATCGAGGAAGGTACCTCCGACATCCAGCGGCTGATCATCTCGCGGAGCCTCGATGAGCGCGCCTGAGCCCGGGGTCACGGAGCCGGTGGGCGCGGGCTCCTCGGCCGCCGATGCCCTGAGCGCCGACGCCCTGTGCGCCGATGGCGCGGACGCCGACGCCTTGGCCGTTGGGGCGCCCGGGCCGCCCGCTGGTCCGATGCCGGGGGTGGGGTCTCGCTCAGCCGCGCTGCCCGAGCTGTGGTCACCCCGGTCGGTGGCCGTCGTCGGCGCGAGCGACAACCCCGCGAAATGGGGCCATTGGCTCGCCTCCGGCGCGCTGGCCGGGCGCGAGGTGCGCGACGTGCGCCTGGTGAACCGCTCCGGCACCGCGGTATGCGGGGTCCCCACCCTGCGCAGTCTGCGTGAGGCCGACGGCTCCGTGGAGCTGGCAGCCATCGCGGTACCGGCGCCGGCCGTGGAAGAGGCCGTCATCGACGCCCTCGACGCAGGCGCCCGCGTGGTACTCGTGATCACCGACGGCCTGCACCGGGTACCCGGCCGCCCCGGGCTGGTACGGGAACTCGCCGACCGCGTCACCGCCTCCGGCGCCCGCCTGGCCGGGCCGAGTTCGCTCGGCATCGTGGACACCTCCCGGCGGTTGCGGCTGGCATGGGGCCGGTTCACCGAGGGCCCGGTCGCCGTCATCACGCAGAGCGGACAGGTGGGCTCGGAACTGGCCCACCTGCTGGCCGGGCACGGCTGCGGTGTCTCCCGGTTCGCCTCCGTGGGCGTACAGGCCGACATCGGCAGCGAGGAACTGCTCGCCGGACTGGTCGACGACCCGGCGACCAGGGCCGTGATCAGCTATACGGAAGGCGTGCGCGATCCGGCCGCGTTCCTGGCCGCCGCGCGGGCCCTGCGCGCCGCGGGGAAGCCCCTGGTGGTCCTGGCCGTGGGGACGAGCGCGGCGGGAAGCGCGGCGGCCCGCACCCACACCGGGGCGCTGACCGGCAGCATGGAGGTGCTCGACGCGGCATGCCGGGCCGCGGGCGCGATCCGGGCCGAGACCCCCGCCCACGCGGCGGCGCTCGCCCACGCGCTCGCCCTCGGGGTCCGCCCGCGTGGCAGGCGCGTCGCCGTCGTCTCCGACTCCGGAGGGCAGGGCGCGCTCGCCGCGGACGTGGCGACCGCCCATGGCCTTGCGCTGCCGCCGCTGGAGGGAGCGGTCCTCGCCTCGGTCGGCGGGCTGCTGCCGCACGTGGCATCCCCGCAGAACCCGGTCGACCTCGCGGGCGCGGGCGAGCAGAACCTGTGCCGGTACGCCGAGTTGGCCGAAGCGGTCGCGACCGGCGCGGACGCGGTGCTGCTCACCGGCTACTTCGGCCGGTACGGCGAGGACAACCCGGGGCTCGCCGAGGCCGAACGGGAGGTGGCGCGGCGGCTGGCCCGCGTAGCCGAGCACACCCCGGTGACCGTGCACAGCATGGCGCGATCGAGTGCGGCCACCCGCGCGCTGGCCGCCGGCGGTGTCCCCGTGTTCGGCGATGTCGCCCTCGCGGCACGGGTACTGGCCGACTGCGCCGCCTGGACCGCGGCCCGGCCCCGCGCGCTGCCGGCCCCGGCGGTTCACGACGGCGCGCAGGGCGACACGCGCGGCACCACGCACGACGGCGCGCGCGACCGATCGCGCCGCGACACGCGCGGCGGCGCACCGGCCGCCGGTACCAGCTCCGGCGAGGACTATCTCGCCGCCCGCGAGGTGCTGCGGCGGGCAGGGATCGCCGTCCCGGACGCCGCGAGCGCGGCCTCGGCGGCCGAGGCGGTCCGGATCAGCGGCCGCTGGCCGGGCCGTACCGTCCTCAAGGCCGCCGGGCTGGCCCACAAGACCGAGGCGGGCGGCGTCGTGCTCGGGCTGCGCAACGACGTCGAGATCGCCGCGGCGTACCACGAACTCACCGGCCGGCTCGGCGTGGACAGCCTGGTCGTCGAGGAGATGGACGAGCGGCCGGGCGTGGTCGAGGTGATCGCCGGGGTCGGACACGATCCCGGCTTCGGCCCGGTGGTCCTGGTGGGCGCCGGGGGAGTGGCGGCCGAGCTGTGGCGGGACACCGTCGTGGAACTGGCCCCGGTGACCGAGGAACTGGCAGCGGGGATGCTGTCGCGGCTGCGCTGCCATCCGCTGCTGCTCGGCTGGCGCGGCGCGCCCCGCGTGGACCTCGCGGCCCTCGCCCGCGCCGTCGCCGCCGTGTCCCGGATCCCGTTCACCGACCCGGGGATCACCGCCTGCGAGATCAATCCGCTGCGGGCCGCACCGGACGGCGTGCTCGCCGTGGACGCGCTGGTCACCCGCAACGATCAAAGGGAGACACCATCATGACCGACACGATCGACACGACCGACGCGCGGACAGCCGTCGTCACCGGCGGCGGCTCCGGCATCGGCCGGGCGATCGCCCTCCGGTACGCGGCCGACGGAGGCACCGTCGCCGTCCTGGGCAGGCGCCCGGAACCGCTCGCGGAGACCGTCGGCCTGATCCGGGCGGCGGGCGGCCGGGCGGCCGCGTTCCCCACGGACGTCCGCGACTACGACCAGGTCAGTACGACGATGACGCAGGTGCGAGAACGCTTCGGCCGGATCGACGCGCTGGTCAACAACGCGGCTGGCAACTTCGTGTGCCCCGGTGAGCAACTGAGCCCGGGAGGCTGGCGGGCCGTGGTCGACATCGTGCTCAACGGCACGTTCCACTGCGTCCGTGCCGCTTCCGAGACGATGCTCGAGCAGGGCTCCGGCAGCGTTGTCTCGGTCATCGCCAGCTACGCATGGCACGGCCACCCCGGCACCGTACACAGCGCGGCGGCGAAGGCCGGGGTGCTGGCCATGACCCGGACCCTCGCCGTGGAATGGGCGGACCGGGGCGTCCGGCTCAACTGCGTGGCGCCCGGCCCCACGGAGACCGCCGGAGCAGGAGCCGCGCTGTGGGGCGACACGGACAGCCGCGAACGGGTGCTGGCCAGCGTTCCGCAGCGTCGTATGGCGAGCCCGGAGGAGGTCGCGGAGGTCGCGGCCTTCCTGCTCGACGAGCGCGCCCGGTACATCACCGGTGAGGTGATCACGGTGGACGGCGGCCAATGGCTGGGCAAGCAGGTCTACGGCACCCCGCTCGAAGCGCAGCGAACGGGCACGGCGACATAGCCCTCCGTTCGCGCCCCGGGCCGTCTGGGGTCTGTTGTGAAAGTGCTGGTCACAGCCATTCGTTGATGGCTGCGATCAGCACGGTCGCTTCGTAGCGGAAGGCGAGCTTGTCGTATCTCGTGGCGACAGCGCGGTGCCGCTTGAGCAGGTTGGTGCCGCATTCGACCGCGTGCCGCTGCTTGTAGTCGGTCTTGTCGAACTTTGACGGCCGACCGCGCTTGCGCGGCCGCCCCAGGCCGAGCCTGGGCACCCGGATCGCCTACACGACGCAGCGGGCCAGACGCAGGCTTCCGCTCGACTGGGACCAGCAGCATGAGTTGTGGGCCCAGCCCCACCAAGAGGGGGAAGGCCTCGGTGTCGATCGTCGTCAGGTCCGCGGGCACCCGCCCATGCCAAACAGTCGCGGCGCCCCGGCTGAAAGCCCGAGGGACAGCCTCAGCCGGAGAAGGCGGCCGCCGCCGCAGCGTCTCACCGAGGCCAGGTCCGGCCAGAGGCCGAGACCCGATGACGCCGGGCTGAGCATCCCGTGGGTCCCGGACCGTTGATCGCCCGCTGTCAGAGGAGGGTGACACAGTGGCAGGAACTGATCGAGGAGGGGTGGAGCGGCGATGGGTGACTTCTACGAGCGAGTTGTGGATGTCGAGGTGTCCAGCGAAGAGGCGGGTGCACTCGCCGGGCGGATGGTCGACTGGTTGGTTGCCGAGGGCCTGATCACGCGCGAGATGTCCGGCGACGCCATGTACAGCTTCCAGGTGGACGAGGGCTATGTGCCCGGGCCGAACTGGGCGCGGGCCACGGAGGACTGGGGGGACGACCACATACCCGCCCCGGTAGCCGTGATCGTCGGCCGTGACGCCCACGTCGGAGGCCAGGGGGCGGACGCCACGGAGTACGCGGACTGCCCGCGCTGCGGTAGCCGCACGGTGTTCATCGACTACCCCGAGTCGTTCGAGCCCGACGAGGAGACCTGGCAGCCGTTCCGGGACGCCATCGACACCTGGAAGGAGACGGGGGAGGGCAGCGTCCGCTGCGCCGACTGCCAAGCCGTGGTGCTTGTCACCGAATGGCAGTGGGCCGACGGGTTTGCCCTCGGGGCGCTCGCTTTCGACTTCTGGGGGTGGCCGCCGTTGACGGATGCGTTCGTCGCGGAGTTCTCCCGGCAGCTGGGGCACCGCACTGCGCAGCACGGCGGGAAGTTCTGAGCGGCCGGGAAAGCCATCCGGGGGATCGGCAGCATCGACGGACCGCCTTTCCCGTCCGCCGCCGGCCCCGGTGAAGATCTTGTGCGGCATAGCCAGCCCTGGCCCAGAACCCTGAGGGGTGCACGCCCGTCCCCCGGCATCCAGCAGTCGGCCGCGGGCACCACGAAGAGAACCCTGGTCATCTCCGTCTCTCCTTGCCCGCCGAACGACTGCGTCTCGCCAAAACGGCTCCGGCGGCAGCCGGTGGATGGACCCGCCGATTTCGTCGGCGAGCACCCCAGACCATCGTCCGCCCAGACGAGGGTGATCGCTACGGCGTGACACCGGCCCGCACCGCCCGGGGAAGGGCGCCTGGAGCGGTCGGTTGCGCTTCACAGGCGCGGGGCGAGGATGGTACGGGGGGAGGCAAACCCGGGGGCGAACAGCAGCCGCGGCCGGCGAGGGCCGCGCGAAAAGGGCGCCCGTGTGCCCGCGACATGGAGTCGACATGACCGATCTTCCTCCTCCGATCACGCCCTACCTCGAACCCGCGGCGAAGGAGCTGTGCGAGGCCACGGACCCGCATCCGCGGATCTACGAGGTCCCCCCGGAGAAGGGCCGCGACATCCTGCTCGGCCTGCAGAACGACCCGAGCGTGCCCCGTCCCGAGATCGACGAGGAGTGGGTCGACGTGGACGCGGGCAAGTGGGGCACGGTCCGCACCCGGATCATCCGACCCAAGGGAGCCACCGGCCCACTGCCGGTGGTGTTCTACATCCACGGCGCCGGCTGGGTCTTCGGCGACGACAAGACCCACGACCGCCTCTTCCGCGAACTCGCCGTCGGCGCCGGGGCGGCGGGCGTCTTCCCCGTCTACGACCGCGCACCCGAGGCGAAGTACCCCACCCAGGTCGAGCAGAACTATGCCGTGGGCCAGTGGGTCCTGCAGCACGGCGCGGAGCACGGCCTGGACACCTCGCGGATCGCCGTCACCGGCGAGTCGGTCGGCGGCTGCATGTCCGCCGTCTTCGCAATGATGAACAAGGAGCACGGCGGGATCGACCTCAAGGCGCAGGTCCTGCTGTACCCGGTGGCCAACGCCGACTTCGACACCCCGTCCTACCTCCAGTTCGCCGAGGGCTACTACCTCACCCGCGACGGCATGAAGTGGTTCTGGGACGCCTACACCAGCGACCCCGCCCAGCGTGCCGAAGTGCACGCCTCCCCGCTCCAGGCATCCCTGGACCAGCTCCGGGGACTGCCCACCACCCTGGTCATCACCGACGAAGCCGACGTACTGCGCGACGAGGGCGAGCAGTACGCCAACAGGCTCCGCGAGGCCGGCGTGGACGTGACCTCCGTACGGGTGGCGGGCATGGTCCACGACTTCCTCCTCCTGGACAGCCTGCGCGACACCCGCGCCGCCAACGTCGCCCGCAAGCTCGCCGTCGACGCCCTGCGAACAGCCCTGCACGACGACTGAGACCGCTCCACCGCGCCGACGGTCCGCGCTCCCCAGTGTTGACGGTGCTTACATGGCGGGTTAGGTTCATGTGAGCACCGTCAACATGAGCGTAAGGGAGCTGCTTCGATGTCATCGAGCCGACAGGAACCAGGTGGGCGCAAAGCGGGCCCGCAGGTAACAGACCGGCGGGAAACGGCCGAGGTCGACTTGGGCGGCCGCACGGTCTCGGTCCCCAGGGGTGGCTTGTACGACCGGTATCGGATGGATACCGACCTCGACGAGGTCGCCCGGGACCCCCGCGTCAGTGGGGTGGACTTCTTCCGGCAGCTGCCCAAGACCAGGGTCGACTCCGCCATCGGCCCCACCCTCACCCCGAACTTCTACTACCGAATCTCGACCGCCCGGCTGACGATGCTGGCTCCCTCCCGGGCGATCCGCGCCCGGCTGCCGAAGGAACTGGCACCCCTGGAGGTCGCGCCCGGACTCGGCCTGGTCTCGGTGATGTTCTTCCGCTACGACGTGTGCGACATCGACTTCTACACCGAGGCCGCTGTCGGTATCGCCGTCAAGCCGGCCCGGCACGGCAAGCTCGGATTCTTTGATCTCGTCGCCGGCCTGAAGAACGAGCACCTCGACTCCTATGTGCTGTCTCTGCCTGTGAGCACGCAGATTGCTCAGGTCCGCGGCCACGACGGCTACGGCTTCCCCAAGTGGGTCACCGCTCTCGACGCCGACATCAACGCACAGCGGACGACCGCCCGCGTGGCCAACGACACCGGTGAGGTCGATCTGGCCCTCACGGCCAGCACGCCGAAGCAGACCGCCTACCCGAGCGGTGAGCGCGTCGGCTCACTCACGTCGTACACGTCGATCAACGGGGCCTGGCACTCCACCCTGAGCCAGACCAACGTGCTCAACGCTGGTATGACGCGCTCAACCCGCGACATCTCCCTCGAGATCGGGGAGGGCCGCATGGCCGACGACCTGCGCTCGCTCAAGCCGATCAGGACCATCCGGTTCGACGCCATGACCGAAGGCCAGCTCGCCCTCCACATGCCGGTCCCCACCTCGGTGCCGAGCCGGAACAAGTAGCAAGGGGTCCCCGCCATGGCCACCGAACACGCCACTCGTCCCATCACCGCCCGCCGCTTGGGCCTGCCCGCATCCATCACCCCGGCCCTGCTCAAGCGGCTTACCGCGCGGGTATCGGCCGCGCCGGATGCAGCACGGGTCACCACCACCGCCCCCTACAGCGGCGTCCCGCTGGCCGACCTGCCGGTATCGACCCCGGCCGACGTCGAGGAAGCGTTCGCCCGTGCCCGCACGGCGCAGAAGTCCTGGGCCGCCACGCCGATCGAGGAGCGCAAGAGGATCCTGCTGCGCTACCACGATCTCGTCCTGGCCCGTCAGGACGAGGCCCTGGACCTCATGCAGGCCGAGAACGGCAAGACCCGCCGCGACGCGTTCCTCGAGGTTGTCGACATCGGCATCGTCTCCCGGTACTACGCCCGCACCGCCGCCAAGTACCTGAACCCCAAGCGGCGCCGCGGCGCAATCCCTCTGCTGACCCACAGCACCGAGCTGCGCCACCCCAAGGGCGTCGTCACCGTGATCTCGCCATGGAACTACCCGCTCAGCATGGCCGCCAGCGATGCCATCGCAGCGCTGATGGCCGGCAACGCCGTTGTGCAGAAGCCCGACTCCCAGACCGCGCTCACCGCCCTGTGGTCCATGGACCTGATGCACGAGGCCGGGCTGCCGGCCGGCGTGTGGCAGATGGTGATCGGCCGGGGCAGCTCCATCGGCGGCGCGCTGATGGACAACGCCGACTACATGATGTTCACCGGCTCCACCGCCACCGGACGTCAGATCGCCGGCGACGCAGGCCGGCGCCTCATCGGCGCCTCCCTCGAACTCGGCGGCAAGAACGCCATGATCGTCCTGGACGACGCGAGCATCGACAAGGCCGCCAACGGCGCCGTCGCCGGATGCTTCCCCTCAGCGGGCCAGCTGTGCGTGTCCATCGAGCGCCTGTACGTGGCCGAGTCCATCCGCGACAAGTTCATCGCCGCGTTCGTCGCACGTACCAAGGCACTCAAGGTCGGTGCGGCGTACGACTACAGCATCGACGTCGGCAGCCTCACCACCCCCTCCCAGCTGGAGACCGTCTCCGAACACGTCGACGACGCCGTTGCCAAGGGCGCCACCGTCCTCGCCGGCGGCAAGGCCCGCCCCGATCTGGGTCCGCTGTTCTACGAGCCGACCATCCTCACCGGCGTCACCCCCGACATGACGCTGTACGACCACGAGACGTTTGGTCCCGTCGTCTCGATCTACTCCTACCGTGATGTCGACGAGGCCATCACCCTGGCCAACTCCTCGCCGTACGGACTCAACGCCAGTGTCTGGTCGCGTAACGGAGTACGCGGCCGGGCCGTCGCCGCCCGCGTGCACGCCGGCACCGTCAACGTGAACGAAGCCTTCGCCGCCGCCTGGGGAAGCATCGACGCGCCGATGGGCGGCATGGGCGACTCGGGACTCGGCCGCCGCCACGGCGCCGACGGCATCCTCAAATACACCGAGCCCCAGACCGTCGCCCACCAGCGCCTCCAGGGATTCGCACCGCCGGCCCGCGTCTCACCCGAAACCTGGGCCACCCTCCTGACGAGGGCGCTGAAGGTCCTGAAGGCCACCGGGGTCCGCTAAGCACAGTCCCAGGCCCCGCATAGGCCGAAAGGGGGTGGTCCGGTCACTGTGACCGGACCACCCCCTTTCTCCTGCTCGCATACGACAGGTGCCGCCGGCCCTGGGATCCTCCCGGGGCCGGCGGCGCCGTTGGTCCGGCTACGCGGGCCGGTTCACCGGCTCGGCGCCCCGCGAGGCCGACAGCCAGGCACGGTAGCGGCGCAGCGCCCCGCGCTGCTTCCACTGCTCGGAGAGCAGGGTGTACACCGGGTGGATCCGGGGCCTGGCGTCGCTTCCGCGCGAGAGGCGGCCCATCTGGTGGCGGACCTGCGCCATGCCCGCAGCCGAGGCGAGGGCCTTGTCGGACCAGGTCACTGGCGCCATCTGCCGGTCGGCTTCGTGGTGGCTCCTCCAGCGGTCGGGCAGGTCAGGGGTGACGGCGAGGGCGGTGCCCATACCGACGACTGCCACACCGCTGTCCAGGACCCGCTCCGCGGTGGCGCGCCGCGTGATACCGCCGGTGAGCATCAGCGGGAGGGGGCTGGTCCTGACCAGGTCCTTCGCCAGGTCCAGGAAGTAAGCCTCGCGCGCCTGAGTGCGTGCGTCGGCGGAGCGGCCGGTCATCGCCGGACTCTCGTAGCTCCCGCCGGACAGCTCGACCAGGTCGACGCCGAGGGGCTCAAGCATCTCGATGACCTGGCGGGCGTCATCGGCGTCGAATCCGCCGCGCTGGAAGTCGGCGGAGTTGAGCTTCACCGCGACCGCGAAGGACGGCGAGACGGCGGCACGGACGGCACGGACGACGTCGAGCAGCATCCGCGCGCGGTTCGCCAGCGACCCGCCCCACTGATCGGTGCGCTTGTTGACCAGGGGTGACAGGAACTGCGACAGCAGATAGCCGTGGGCGGCGTGGACCTCCGCGCCGTCGAAGCCCGCCTTCTCGGCACGGTGGGCCGTGACGGCGAACCGGGTGACGGTGGCCTCGATCTGGGCGGGGGTCATGGCGGTCGGACGGCCGAAGCGACTGCTGTGCCGGCCCAGGTCGACGCCGACGTCGGAGGGGCCCCACACGACGCCGGGCATGTCGGAGGCCACCTGACGGCCGGGGTGGTTGATTTGCATCCATATCGTGCCGCTGCCGGACTTGCCGGCCTTGGCCCACTCGGTGAACGGCTTCAACGGCGCGTTCTCGTCGAGCACGACGCCTCCGGGGCCCGTCAGCGCCTCGGCGTGCACCATGACGTTTCCGGTGATCAGTAGTCCGGTGCCACCGGCGGCCCAGCGCCGGTAGAGCGTCAGCAACCGCTGATCGGGCAGCTGGCCGTCGCCCGCCATGTTCTCCTCCATCGCCGCCTTCGCGATCCGGTTGTTCAACACCTGTCCGGAGCGCAGGGGCAGCGGCGAGAACAGCTCGCTGGTCATCCCGATTCCTCTCTCTCGTCTCTGTCACTTACGATGTATGCATCGTTCACATTAGACGACGATGTAAGCACTGCGAACATTAAGGAGTGTGACCTGTGCCGCAGGCCAGCACGTACCACCACGGCGATCTGCGCGCCGCCTGCCTGCGTGCCGCACGCGAACTCCTCGAAGCAGACGGCAGCGCCGGCCTTTCGCTGCGCGCGGTCGCCCGGCGTGCCGGGGTGTCGGCGACGGCCCCCTACCGCCACTTCGCCGACCGCGACGCTCTCGTCTCCGCGGTGGCCGCCGAGGGGTACCGCGAGCTCGCCGGATACCTGGCCAAGGCCCATCCCGCACCCTCAACGCCAGACGAACTCGCCGCGGTCGCCCTCGCCTACGTCCAGTTCGCGCTCGAGCACCCGGCCCTGTTCCGCGTGATGTTCGCCGAGCCCTGCGACCCGACCAGCGAAGAACGGGTCGCTGCCACCGCAGCGATCTCGGAGTACGTCCGCGGGATCGTCCGTGCCACCTTCCCCGACGTGGACCCGGACGCCCTGTCGACCACGGTGTGGGCCCTCGTCCACGGCCTGGCGTTCCTGCACCTCGACGGCAAGCTCGACGTCTCCACCCCTGAGGTGGTCGCCATCCAGGTCCACGCGGCCGTCCACGCGCTCTTCGACGCCTCCCCGGCAATGTCCCCGACTGCCGCGCCGTCTGGGCGCGCGGCCAACTAGGGCCTCGCGAGCACCTTCATCTGGCCCGACTGAGCCTGCCGGACCAAGACCGGTGGCCACCCGGAGAAGTGGCCGCGGCGGGACATCGTCGACGGCATCCGCTACATCGTCGACAATGGAGCGAAATGGCGGGCTCTGCCTGCGGATTTCCCGCCCTGGGAGACGGTTTACGGGTTCTTCTGGCGCTGGAACCGGCGCAGCGTCATCACGTTTACAGTGACGATGCCTGTGTCGAGTCAGCGCGTGCCCAGGCTGCGGGCTATGGCCGGCCCGGGATGATGTCGGCCATCCCGCCCCCGCCTGTGGTGACGCCGCCGCGCGGTTTGGGCTTGGAGAAGGGCGGCGTGTCCTGTCGGCACGTCGTTCCGGTCGGCGGGAGTGTGCCGTCGATGAGGTAGCGGCTCTCGTACTCGTTGACGCAACTGCTGGGGTTGAGCAGTGCCGTGTGCCCGTGCCCGCTGTTGGTGAGCAGGCGGGCGTCGGCCAGTTCTCGGGTCATGGCCTGCGCGCCCGAGTAGGGAGTGGAGGGGTCGTAGGTGGTGCCGACCACCAGGATGGGATGCGCTGTCGGCTTGTTCCACGGGCCGCGATAGGGGTTGGCGGCGACTCCCGGCCAGTCGGCGCACGGCGCGGAGGCCCAGGCCCAGAAGCGTCCGGTGTCGCCCGCGCGGGCGGCGCTGGCCTCCGCCAGGGCGTGGTAGGCGGCGGGGTCACGTGGATTGGGGCTGTCGCCGCAGTACACCGCACTGGGCTGTTCTTCACCCAGGTACGGATTCGGGTTCGGGACCGGCGGTGCGGGAGGGAGTGAGGGCGGCTCCGGGGCGCGGCCCTGCCACAGGTCCTGCAGCCTGCCGGCGAGGTTCGTCCATCCGGGGTGGACGACGTAGAAGCCGTTCACTATGTCATCGACCGTACGGGCGTAGGTCCACCCGCTCACGGGACGTTCCCGGAGGCGCTTCATCAGCTGGTCGTACTTGTCCCGGGTCGCTTTCGGGCTGCCGGCGGAGAAGGCACAGCGGGCGGTGGTGGTGGACCCGCACAGGGTGAGGAACTGGTCCAGGGTTGCTGCCGCGGTGCGGTCCGAGCCCAGGCGCAGCATGGCCGTGGACCGGGGGGCCTCGTTGGACCCATGGTTCGTCCAGGCCTGCGGGTCCCAGTTGCTGTCGAGGACCATGGCGCGGATCTTGCCGGGGAAGAGGTTGGCGTAGGTGGCGCCCAGGAACGTGCCGTAGGAGATCCCGTAGTAGGTCAGCTGTGGGTCGCCCACCGCCTGCCGGAGCTGGTCGAGGTCGCGAGCGGTATCGGCGGTCGACACGTGGCGCAGGAGCTCGGGGTCACGCTGCTGACAGCGCCGGCCCAGTTCCTTGTACGCGGCGAAGTAGGCCGTCCGCTCCTGTTCCCCCACCGGGAAGCCTGCCGGTTTGCTCGCAGCCCAGGCGGCGGCTTCCTCCGGACTCGTGAAGCAGTTCACCGCGGTGCTGTTGCCGATCCCGCGGGGGTCCCAGCTGACGATGTCGAACCGCTCCCGGGCCTCCCGCGGGAAGAACTCGTAGTTCTGTGGCATCTGAACGGTTCCGGGCCCGCCGGGCCCGCCGGGGTTGAAGAACAGGGTGCCAATGCGCCGTCCGGGGCCGGTTGCCTTCCGCTTGACGACTGCCAGTTCGATGGTCCGACGACCGGGGTTGCGGTAGTCCAGCGGCACCTTCGCGGTCGCGCAGTCGAACGGGCTGCCCTGAACGCAGGGTCTCCAGTCCAGCTTCGGGGCGGGCACCGAAGGTGTCGGCGTACCGCCGGCGACGGCGGGGTTCGGCCCGATGAACACCGTCGAGCAGGCCACCACCGCGGCAACGACCGCGGCGCAACTCCGACGGCCTGCTATCGGTCCAGATATGTGCATGCCTTGTCCTTCCACGACTGCGCGCGACGCCCCCGTGCGGGACGTCGGCACGCATCCGTGTCAACAACACCGCGGTCCGGCAAGACGCGCGAGCCAACCGCAGCCGAATGCGGCGAATGCCCAGGTGAGCTACCCAGTTCGAGACGCCGTTCGGCAGTCAGCGAGAAAACTCAGTCGGGCAGCGCCACAGTGAGATCCACCTCGACGAGCTGTCCGGGAAAGCCCAGCTGGGCGACGCCCAAGAGCGTGCTGGCGGTAGTGAACGCCGGGCCCAGGGCAGAGTCGGTGAGCCGACGCCACGCGGCTCCCAGAACATCCCTCTCGTCGCTCCGCACATAGATCACTGACCGCACCACGTGTTGCGGCTGGGCACTCACCGCTGCCAGGGCAGTGAGCGCGTTCGCGACCACCTGGTCGACCTGCGTCTCGAGGGAACGGGAACCGACGAGGTCGCCGTTCCGATCAAGCGGGCACTGCCCCGCCAGATAGGCCGTACGGCCTGCCTCCACCACCGTGATGTGGTGGTAGCCGGGCGTCTCATGCAGCTGCTCGGGGTTGATGCGGGTGATCTTCTCAGTCATGTCCGTGAGTCTGACCATCGTGGTGCTCGCACGCACCGCAATTTGCACTACCGGCAAGCACTCGGCTGCGACTGAGGTCAACGAACAAGCTCACCGCGGGTCAGGTCCCGGCGGATCGCCCGGTGCAGTTGGGACGACTCCACCTGTGCGAGGCGGTGATCCTCACGGGCGGCGGCCAGCCACCGCCCTACCGTCCCTATCCCGGGTAGCGGGCGCGCCAGTCGTCGTGGTAGTTCGTGGCGATGAGCCTGGCATTGAAGGCCGACCGGTCCACTGGTTCGCCGCCGGCGGCGTGCTCCCGGTGGCGTACGGCGCCAGCAAGGGTGACCGCGCAACCGTGGCCGCCGTGAATTCGTGCGGAGTGCGGTAGCGGGCCCGGGCTGAGGAGGTTCGGGAAGGGTCGGGGTGGAACGGGCTGCGCAGCGGTCGTCAGCCGTGACGCAACGCACAACGCGCTCGGTTCTCAACCCCCTTGAGTCCGACGATCATGAGCAGCATGACAACAGCCAGCCGCCGTATCGTTCTCACCGCCCTGGCCGCCGCCGCAGCCAGTGGCCTCGGCGCCCTCGCCGCGACCGACGCCCATGCCGCCGGGGCCGGGGACCTCTACGCCTCGAACACCGACCTTTACACCCGCCTCGCCGGTCAGGAGGGCGTCGACTTCGCTCGGCGCTACAAGAGACACGGGTACGCCGACCACTCCTTGGGCGCGAGAGGTGACTACAACCGCACCACAATCATGGCGCTGCACGGTGGCGGCATCGAGACGGGTACTTCGGAGCTCTGTCTCGCTGTCGCCGGCTACCAGCCCGACACACTCACGCCGCTCCAGGACGGCCGTCCTCAGCACGACTACTTCATGTTCGAGGGCCTGCGTTCCCGAGACAACGGTGAACTGCACGTTACCTCCCGGAACTGCGACGATCACGTTGCCGTCTCCATGGCCCTCAGCAGTCTCAACGTTCTCAGCCTGCACGGCTGCCGCGCGGACCAGGCAGGCACCGCCAACCCGCAGGCCGTGGTTGTGGGCGGCTTGAACCAGCGGTTCAAGAGCTACCTGAAGGCAGAGTTCGACAAGGCCGGCATCGCGTGGCGGGACGGTGACGAGCTGCCCGATCTGGGCGGCGTCCACACGGACAACCCGTGCAACCGCACCATGCTGGGCAAGGGCGGGCAGTTGGAACTCACCACGGAGCTGCGGGCTGCCATGTTCACGGTCAACACCAGGGCTGGACGGGCCGGCAGCACGACCGAGGTGTTCGACCGGTTCGTGGGCGCGTGCCGGGCGGCGATCGCGAAACTCGAGACCGGTTCCGACCAGATCATTCTCTGAGCGGCCGGGAACGCCGAGGCCCGGTCCGCCGCCGCGGACCGGGCCTCGTGAAATGGTGGTCCAGGCCGACGCCGGTGGGTACAGGCGCCGGGCGGCATCAGCCCCGAGGACCAGGCCGGGGTCGACGCCTTCCGCTCCATGCTCGCCGCGCTCAAGCACCCGATGCACTGGACGCCCGGGAGCGGACAGGACATCGCGATCCGCGTCGGGTCGTTCATCGAGCGCGCCCACCCCCGCCCTGTTGTGTAGCCACCACCAGGTAACGCCAACAACATCCCGCCCGGCCCGGTTGTCCGGTCGGGGCGGCGGTCCGTCAGGAGACCCTCGTGACTTCCGTGAACCCCATCGTCGTCAGCCTGGCGATGCTGTGGACACTGGCCGGCCTCCTCTGCGTGGTCGGTGCCATCGCCGTCTCGGTGCGCAAGAACCGGGCGCAGCGGGACGGGCGGTGCGCTGCCGCATCGATCTCAAGTACGCCCTGGCCATGGAGCTGGACGATCCCGGCTTCCATCGCAGTGTGCTGGCCGACTTCCGGGAGCGCCTCGCACAGGCACCTGATGCACGACGGACGTCGATGCGAGCACACGCCCACCCCCGGGGCCCGCCTGCGCCAGGGCGCCACCGGCTCCGGCGGTACCTGGCACCACCGGGTCCAGCGATCTCTCCGTCAGACCGAGCCCTCCGGCACCGCCGCATCGCCTGCCCGGTCGGCCGGACGGCGGCCCCGGGGCTGCTGCGGCTCCGGCAGCGCCGCCAGCGGCGGCACGGCACGCTCGACGGCCTGACCCGAGGTGACCGTCAAGGTCTCGTCGTAGTGGCGGATCTCCAGCGGGTCACCCTCGCCCAGGCTGTACCGGACCGAGGAAGGGTGCACCTCAACCCGCAGCCGCCGCCCTCTCACCAGCAGCGTGAACGTCAGCCGCGTCAGCCGCTCCGGAAGCCGGGGCGCGAACGCCAGGCCAACAGCCCCGCCGCCGTCCAGCTCCCGGCGGCGCACCCCGCCGAAACCGACCACCAGCGCGATCCACGTCCCCGCGAGAGACGCGATGTGCAGCCCGTCACGCGTGTTGTGCTCCAGGTTCTCCAGGTCCATCAGCGCCGCCTCGCCCAGATAGGCGTACGCCAGCCGCAGATGCCCCGTCTCGGCGGCCACCACGGCCTGGCAGCAGGCCGACAGCGACGAGTCCCGCACGGTCAGCGCTTCGTAGTAGGCGAAATTCCGGGCCTTCTGCTCCGCGGTGAAGGCGTCCGGACAGACGACCATCGCCAGCACCAGGTCCGCCTGCTTGACGACCTGCTTGCGGTAGAGGTCGAAGTACGGGAAGTGCAGCAGCAGCGGGTACTGCTCCGGCGAGGTGGCGTCGAAGTCCCAGTGCTGGAACCCGGTGAACCCGGCCGACTGCTCGTGCACGCCCAGCGTGTCGTTGTACGGCACGGCGATCCGGGCGGCCGCATCCCGCCAGGCGGCGGTCTCCTCGTCGTCGACGCCGAGCTGCTCGGCCCGCTCGGGGTGGCGCACCGCCACGCGCGCGGCGGCCATCAGATTCCGTGCCGCCATCAGGTTCGTGTAGAGGTTGTCGCGGGCGACGGCGCTGTACTCGTCCGGGCCGGTGACTCCGTCGATGTGGAAGATGCCCTCCGTGTCGTGATGGCCCAGCGAATGCCACAGCCGCGCGGTGGCCACCAGCAGGTCCAGACCCGGCCCCCGCTCGAACGCCTCGTCTCCGGTCACGTCCGCGTACCGTACGACCGCGTCCGCGATGTCGGCGTTCACATGGAAGGCGGCCGTCCCCGCCGGCCAGTACGCCGAGCACTCCGCCCCTGTGATGGTCCGCCAGGGAAACGCCGCACCCGCCAGACCGAGTTGCTCGGCGCGCCTGCGGGCCGCCGGCAGCGTCGCGTGCCGCCAGCGCAGCACGGGAGCGACGGCGTCCGGCGCGGTATGGGTGAGCACCGGCAGAACGAACGACTCGGTGTCCCAGAACGAGTGCCCGTCATACCCCGTGCCGGTCAGGCCCTTTGCCGGAATCGCCCGCTCCTCGCCGCGGGCCGCGGCCTGGAGCACATGGAACAGTGCGAACCGCACCGCCTGCTGGATCTGGGCGTCGCCGTCCACCTCCACGTCCGCACCGGACCAGAACCGGTCCAGATACGCGCGCTGCTCGGCGAGCAGCCCCTCCCAGCCGGTGCTCCGCGCCGCGGCGACAGCGCCGTCGGCCTGGTCGTGCATCGCCGACAGCGACCGCTCGGCCGACCACCCGTACCCGACGAACTTCACCAGCCGCAGCCGCCGTCCGGGCGCGAGCGTGGCGGTGACGGTGAGCCGGCTGACATCCGGCTCGCTCTCGGCCGACCAGGTCGTCCCCTCGGGTCCGTCGACGATGTGGTCCGCCGCGGCCGCCACACGCTGCCCGCTGCGGACGGTGCGGTGGACGAGTCGCAGCCGGGTGTCCTCGGCGAAGTGCTCCTCGCCCTGGAGCGGCGACGCCACCGCGGCGGCCACCCGCGGATCACCGGACACCACGGGCAGCTGCTCGTTCGCGACCAGCTCGGACTGCAGCGCCACGGTCGTGGTGCCGTTCAGCGGCTCGATCTCGTAGGAGATGGCGGCTACGGCCCGCTGGGTGAACGACACCAGGCGGGTGGAGGTGATGCGTACAGCGAGGCCGGCGGGGGAAGTCCACTCGGCAGTCCGGCGCAGGACACCGTCCCGCAAGTCCAGTACCCGCTCGTGCGCGGTCAGCTCGCCGTAGCGGAGATCGTAGGGATGGTCGTCCACCAGCAACCGGATGATCTTGCCGTCGGTGACATTGATGACCGTCTGGCCGGACTCCGGATAGCCGTAGCCCGCCTCCGCGTACGGCAGCGGATGGACCTCGTGCACGCCGTTGAGATACGAACCGGGCAGCCCGTGCGGCTCGCCCTCGTCGAGATTGCCGCGCCAGCCGATGTGGCCGTTGGAGAGGGCGAAGACCGACTCGCTCTGCGCCAGCACCTCGAGATTCAGCTCGGTCTCGCGCAGACACCAGGGCTCGACCGCGTAGCTGGAGTGAGTGATCACGACGACTCCATCAGCTCGGCCAGATCCCCGACGACCACGTCCGCGCCGTGCCGGCGCAGCTCGTCCGCCTGCCCCAGCCGGTCGACGCCCACCACGAACCCGAACCGGCCCGCACGCCCCGCCTCAACGCCGGCGAGAGCGTCCTCGAACACCGCCGCCGCCGCGGGCTCCACGCCCAGCAGGCGGGCCGCGGCCAGATAGGTGTCCGGAGCCGGTTTGCCGTGCAGCCGCCGCTCACGGGCGACGACCCCGTCGATACGTTCGTCGAAGAGGTCCTCGATACCCGCGCCTGCCAGTACAGCCTGGCAGTTCGCGCTGGAGGAGACGACGGCGCGCCGCATACCGGCGTCGCGTACGGCCCGCACGTATGCCACCGATCCGTCGTAGGCCTCCACGCCGTGCTCCTGGATCGTGCGCAGCAGCAGTGCGTTCTTGCGGGAGCCGAGGCCGGTGACGGTGTCCGCGCCGGGCCCGTCATCGGGACCGCCGTCGGGCAGCACGATGCCGCGGGCGGCGAGGAAGGTGCGGATGCCGTCCGCGCGGGGGCGGCCGTCGACGTACTGCTCGTAGTCGTGTACGGCGTCGAAGGGGACGAACGCCGTGCCCTCGCGCTCGGCGCGGTGGCGCAGGAAGTCGTCGAACATGTCCTTCCACGCGGTCGCATGGACCTTCGAGGTGCGGGTCAGGACACCGTCGAGGTCGAACAGGCAGGTGTGCACGTGATCGGGAAGCCCTAGCATGCGCCTGAGGCTAGGAGCGTGGCGGCCGAGGCGCGCGCCGGGCGCTCCCGCGGGCAGCGTGTGTAGTCCGCGGGGGTGACACGGGACTGCCATCCGGCGCAGACGCCGGCGTGATCGTGGTGCGGGTGCGCACCGGCGCGGTCGGGGATTGGCTCGCGGTCGGGGATGGCTCGCGGTGTCAGCGGCTCCGGCCCGGCAAGGACCAGTGGTACGGCTGGATCAGCCGACGGACGCTGTCGGGCCCCCAGGAACCGGGGGCGTACGGCTGCACCTGCGGCGGGTCGTCGAGCAGCGGCGCGGACACCTCCCACAGCCGTTCGATTCCGTCCGAACGGGTGAACAGGGCCTGGTTGCCGAGCATGGCGTCCAGGATGAGCCGCTCGTAGCCTTCCAGGGCGTGTTGGGTGTTGAACGATTCGGCATAGCTGAACGTCATCTCGGCCGGGCCGAGGCGCATGTCCGGGCCGGGTTCCTTGGCCAGGAAGCGGGCAGCGATCCGGCCCGGATCGTCGAAGTCGATCACCAGCTGGTTGTGCCGGTCGCTGCCGGCCCGTGGGCCGCCGGGCTCGATGCCGGGGAACATGCGGAGCACCGGCTCCCGGAAACCGAGCGTGACCATGTGCCGCCCCAGGGCCAGGGACTTGCCCGTACGCAGATAGAACGGCACCCCGGACCATCGCCAGTTGTCGAGTTCCACGCGCAGGGCCACGAACGTCTCGGTGTCCGAGCGCGGATCGACTCCTTCCTCCTGGCGGTACCCCTCGTACTGACCGCGCACGACGTGCGCCGGGTCCAGCGGGCGCATGCTCTGGAACACCTTCTCCTTCTCGTCCCGCAGCGGCTTCGCGGCGAGTGTGGCCGGGGGTTCCATCGCCACGAAGCCGAGCAGTTGGAACAGATGGGTGACGACCATGTCCCGGAAGGTGCCGGTCCCTTCGAAGAAGTGGGCGCGGCCCTCGATGCCGATCCTCTCCGGCACGTCGATCTGTACATGGCTGATGTGGTCGCGGTTCCACACCGGCTCGAAGAGCCCGTTGGCGAAGCGCAGCGCGAGGATGTTGTCGACGGACTCCTTGCCGAGGAAGTGGTCGATACGGAACACGCGCGACTCGTCGAAGACCGCGTGGACCGTGGCGTTGAGCGCCCGCGCCGACGGCAGGTCGGTGCCGAACGGCTTCTCCACGATCAGCCGGGCCCGCTCGGCGAGGCCGGTCGTCCCCAGCATCTCCACCACGGACGTGAACGCGGCCGGCGGCACCGCCAGGTGGAACAGCCGCCGCGGGCTGCCGCCGAGCGCCTGTTCGGCCTCCCGCACGGCGCGGAGCAGTGGTTCTGGCGCGCCGGGGTCGGCCGCGCCGAACGACAGGGCGCCGGCGAACTCCTGCCAGGCTCCGCCCTCCGGCCGGGAGGTGCCGAAGCGGTCGACGGCGTCGCGGGCGTGTTCACGGAACCCCTCGTCGGTGAGCGCGACCTGCGCGGGCGCGGAGCCGATGATCCGGTACCGCGCGGGCATGAGCCCGGCCTTCGCCAGGTGGAACAGGCCGGGCAGAAGCTTGCGCCGCGCGAGGTCGCCGGTGGCGCCGAACAGCACGATGACGTGGTCCTCGGGCGCTTCGCCGGCATGGTCCCCGGCCGCCGCGCCGCCGGTGTCCGTGCGCGCAGGGCTCGGCGTGGTCACTGCGACTTCTCCGCGTGACCGCCGAACTCGCCGCGCATGGCGGAGAGCACCTTGCCGGCGAACCCGCCCAAGCCGCGTGAGGCGTACCGCTCGGCCAGCGCGGCGCTGATGACGGGCGCGGGCACGCTCTCGTCGATGGCCGCCATGACCGTCCACCGGCCCTCTCCGGAGTCCGAGACCCGGCCGGTGAAGGTGTCGAGCTCCGGCGAGCGGGCGAGCGCGTCGGCCACGAGGTCCACGAGCCAGGAGCTGACGACCGACCCGCGCCGCCACACCTCGGCGACCTCGGCCACATCGATCTCGTACGGATACGCCTCCGGCTCACGCAGCGGCGCGGTCTCGGCATCCACCGACCGCTGCCGCAGGCCCGCGTCGGCGTGCTTGATGATGCTCAGCCCTTCGGCGACGGCGGCCATCATCCCGTACTCGACCCCGTTGTGCACCATCTTCACGAAGTGCCCGGCCCCGCTCGGCCCGCAGTGCAGATAGCCCTCGGCTGCGGCCCCGTCGGTGCGGGTCCTGCCCGGCGTCGGCTCGGCGCTGCCGGTGCCGGGCGCGATGGTTCTGAAGATCGGGTCGAGCCGGGCGACCGGCTCCTGTTCGCCGCCGATCATCAGGCAGTAGCCGCGTTCGAGTCCCCAGACGCCGCCGGAGGTGCCGCAGTCGACGTAGTGAATGCGCTGCGGGGCGAGTTGACGGGCGCGCGCGATGTCGTCGCGGTAGAACGAGTTGCCGCCGTCGATGACGGTGTCGTCGGCGTCCAGCAGCCCGGCGAGCTGGTCGAGCGTCGGCTGCACCACACCGGCGGGCAGCATCAGCCACACGTTCCGCGGTCGCTCCAGCTTCGCGACGAACTCCTCGAGCGACCCGGCCCCGCTCGCCCCCTCCGAGGCCAGCTCGGCGACGGCGTCGGCGCTCAGGTCGTGGACGACACAGCGGTGCCCGTCCCGCATGAGCCGCCGGACGAGATTGGCACCCATCCGGCCGAGCCCGATCATGCCGAGCTGCATGGGCGAATTCGTGGTCATGACCCGTCTCTCCGTCGTGGGGAACACAGCGCGGACACCCGGCTGCGGCGGGCGGGCGCCGCCCCTCCCACTAGACGACGCCACAGGACCCGGCGCACCTCGGCATGGCACGCCGGTGGACCGGCTGGGTGTAGGGCGGGGCGCCCCACTGCGGGATGAGGCGGCGTTGGCGTTCCCGCCGGCCTCGTCGTCGTACAGCGTGTCCGGCTCAGCCTTCGGCTGGGCGGCGGGCAGGGCGGCGGCCGGTGCCCGTCACAAGGGCGGTGGGGCGGAGGGAGCGGCGCGTGGCCACATGAACTCCTCTATGTCGAGTACATGACGCTTCGCTCAAGCGGGCAGCTTGGCCGCGCCCGGTGGGCTGCGCGTGATGGCCGCGTGTTGCCGTGGTGAATTCGGCGCAGTCGCCAGGAGAATTACGGCTCTGGAAAGCCGCTCCACCAGGAGCAACCGTCCAACCCGAGGGTGGCCGATTCACATGGGTGCGCCCAGTGCTTCGTATCAGACGGAGCTGCTGCTGGCACGACTGGACCGCATTCCTGTCTGGCCCTATGGACGCCGGCTGCTGTGGGTGATCGGCGGTGGTTACTTCTTCGCCTTCTTCGACGTGGTCGCCATCGGCGCCGCGCTTCCGGTGATCAGCGCCCAGTTCGATGTGTCGACCGGGGCGGCGTCGTTGGCCGTGACCAGCAGTCTGGCGGGCTATGTGGTCGGTGGATTCGCCGACAGTACGTTCTCCGACCTCCGGGGCCGACGGGTCAGCATGATGGTCTCCGTCGGGCTGTTCACCATGGGGTCCGTCGCCGCCGCCTTGAGTCCCAGCCTTGCGTGGCTGATCGTCTTCCGCTTCGTCGCGGGGATGGGTATCGGTGCGGAGATCGCCTGCGTCACCACCTATATCGCCGAGTTGGCGCCTGCGGCACTGCGCGGGCGGTACACGAGCTGGGTGACCGTGATGGCGTTCACGGGATTCGCGGTCGTTCCCATGGCGCTCGCGGGCTCGTTCCCGCCTTCCCGGCCGGCTGGCGGGTGCTGTTCGCCCTCGGCGCCCTCGGCGGTCTGAGCATTCTCCTTCTGCGTCGGAACGTGCCCCTGTCGGCGCGCTGGCTGTTGCTCCACGGCCGCCAGGAGGAGGCGGCGCGCGAAGTGGAAAAGGCGGAGGCGAAGGCCCGTGCGCTGCTCGGCCACGAGCTGCCGCCGCCCGGACCGGCTCACGAGCAGCGACTCGTGACGCGGTGGCCCGCCCGGATGCTTCTGCAGCGCGAGCACATCGCCCGGCTGGCGTTGTTCGTCGTCATCTGGTTCGTGTACTACCTCGGCAATTACGGCTGGCTCACGCTCGCTCCGACGCTCCTGGTCGAACACGGGTACAGCCTGAGCTCAAGCCTCACGTACCTGCTGGTGACCGGTTTCGGGTTCGTTGTGGGCGCGCTGCTCTCGGCACAGCTCTCCGACCGCTTCGAACGGCCGTACGTGACCGCGCTCGGCGCACTGGTGTGGGCGGCGGCGCTGCTCGCGATCGGCCTCTTCACGTCGGCGGCCGTGGTGATCACGGTGGGCTTCGTGGCTTCGGCGTCGGTCGGCTTTCTCGTGCCCGTGCTGTACACGTACACCGCCGAGCAGTTCGCGACCCGCGCGCGGGCGACCGGTGTCGCGTTGACGGACGGGCTCGGGCATGTGGGCGGCGCGCTCGCCCCCACGGTGCTGCTCGCGGCGAACAGTGTCTGGTCCTTCCGCGGGGCGTTCGCCGTCATGGCGGCCACCGGTCTGGTTACCGCCGTGCGAGCGGCGCTGCTTCGACTGGTCCGACGACATTCCGTGAAGGCTCGGTGCGGCCTGGCAGAGTCATCCCCGCTCGGATGCGGCGGCGAGGGCCTGTTGTGAAAGTGCTGGTCGCGATCCACCTGGGCACGCATAGGCGGCCTCGCCCTGTCAGTGGTGTGGTGCATCATCGGCGCGTCGGTTATTCGAAGGGGACGGGGAGACGCTGTGGCGATCACAAACCAGCAGGTGGCAGGGCACGCGTTCCTGCGGCAGCTGTACGCGGACGCATACTTCCCCGATCATGTCGTCGACAAGGGCAGGGCGATCCTGCTGCGGCTGTGTGAGCGGATTGAGGCTGAGTGGCCGTCGGACCTGGGGTCCCTGTATGCGCTGACCCAGGCCGCGACGGAGGAGTTCAACCTGCTGGAGGCGGAGTTCGAGGCAGCCGGAAGTGAGATCGAGACTGTTGCGCGGGAGGAGATCGCCGAGGACTTCTGGTTCGTCGCCTCGACCTACGGGTTCACGGACGCGGATGTAGAGGAGCTGATCGCCACCCGGGACTGGTGAGCGAGGCCGGAAAGCCGGCTCTTTGTCAGAGCCAGGCCATTCGTTGAGGACTGCGACCAGCACGGTCGCCTCGTAGCGGACGGCGAACTTGTCGAACTTCGGTGGGCGACCCGCACGGGAGCCGAGCCTCTGCGGGAGTCGTATGCCTTGTCGGCGCGGACGCGGTCCGGGCGCTTGCGGGGCCGTCCGATCCCGAGGCGAGGCACCCGAATGGCTTCCAGGACCGGCCAACACCGCAGCGCCGCTGTTGCGGAGAGGACCGTACGCGTTGCCCCGGCAGGTCGGTGAGTCCAGGCCGTCCGCCGGGTCAGCCTCGGGTGCAGCCGGTCCCATGCCTGCGCGGTCGCCTTCCCGTAAAGGCGGTGTCGGTGACCGTCACGGCCTGCTCGGTGCCCCAGGTGGCGGAATCGCCGAAGACGAACTCGCCGCCGTGCTTGGGTGGTCGGCCGCCCTTTTGGGGGCGTAGACGCGTGGCGGCGTCGGCCGGCGCATGACACGGTCCGAGCGGAGCCGGCCGAGGATCTGCTCGGGAGGTCGTGCAGCAGGTGGGCGATGCGGGGTGCGTCGTATCCGGCGTCCAGCACCACCAGAACCTCCGGGTCGCCCGGCTTCCACTGGCCGGCGGCGACGAGCCGCTCGAACAGCTCACGGATCTGGGCCGTGGTCACCGCAGCGACGTCCGCGCCAGGCTCCAGGCGGACCGCGTTCAGCAACGCCGTCCACGACGTGCGGCCGGTCGCCGGCGCGGCCTCGATCGAGTACGGCCGGCCGGGCACCATCTGGTGCTTGCCCTCGCCCCGGACGAACGTGTGGCAGAAGGACCGGTCCCAACCCAACAGGTGTTGGCGTCCGGCCGCAGCCACGGCGAGACGTCCGCGGCCAGCACGATCCGTCTGTCCGCCGCACGCGGCAGAGGCCTCCCGGCCACGGCCCGCCGCAGCCGGGTGACGTCGATCCGTCCCTGGTTGAGGCCGCGGTAGGGGCCCCGTGGCCGCGGCGGTGTTCCGGCGCGAGTGCCGGGTCGACCAGCGTCCGCACCGGCCCGTCCGTGCGTGCTCGACGGCGGCACGATGACATGTGGGTCCCTGGTGCCTGGTCAGACAGAACCGCGGACCGTGAACAACTCCTGCCCCGGCGCGGCCTGCTGGCTGCCGCGCTCACGCATTGGCTCGATCTCCAGCGCGCGGTCCCCGACCGTGAAGGAGCCCCGCGTCTGCTGTTCGACCACTTCACGCAGCTGAGCCACGATCTGCTCGTAGCGCTGCTGGCTGACACTTCCGACCTTGTCGATCTCCTCCGGCATGGTGTTCCACCACCCATGCGGGCCGGGACACGGAGCTGAAGTCCGTGACGTGGACACGGCCCGCTCATCACCGAGAGTCAGACCGAGAATCCACCAGATGCTTGCGCAGCCGCCGGTCCGTACGCCACTGCCTGGCACGACACGCCGAAGAACAGAACAGCTCATCAGGCGGTGCCCCCGGCCTCAGCCGTTCGCCACAAGCCCGACGGTTCCTCTCCCCGGCCCGCCCGGTGCCCTTGGACACCACACCCGCGTAGGACCCAAGGCTACTCAGAACCGGGGATCACAAAGCCACTCACTCAGAGTGGGAAGCCTCTCGGTAGCCGACCCACCGGGGCATGCGCGGAGAGCCTTCAGTTCGACTCCGCCGCCCCGCGGACCGCCCGCACGTGGTGATTCTTGCCGCGTGTGCCGGGCAGTTCCTCGTTGTGCTCGACGTGTCCGTGGTCACTGTGGCGCTGCCGTCGATGCGGGCCGATCTGGGGCTGTCGTGGCTCGGGTTGCAGTGGGTGCTCAACGCGTACTCGATCGCGTTCGCCGCGTTCATGCTGCTCGGCGGGCGGGCGGGCCGCGTACGTGTTCGGGCGGAAGCGGATGTTCCTCGTGGGGCTCGGGCTGTTCAAGGCGGCTTCCGTAGCGGGCGGGCTCGCGCAGGGGGGTGGCAACTCCTCGTCGCGCGGGGTGTGCAGGGGCTCGGTGCGGCCGTGCTCGCCCTGGCGACGCTCACCATCATCACGGCCGACGTGCCACCAGGGCCCGCCCGTACGGGCGCGATCGGCGCCTGGGCGGCCGTGGGCACGGCGGGCGGCGCGGCCGAGGGGGGCTCGTCGGCGGGGCGCTTACCGAGCTGCTGTCCTGTCGACGCTGGGGCTCGGCGAGGCCCATGCGGGCGGTGTACCGGGTCCGGTGCCAGACCGGCCCGGTGGTCTTCCTGGCGGAACGGGTCAGGTCGTACGAGGACGCGCCCGACTTCGTTGCCGAGACGATGCCCGTGTACGTCGCCGCCGAGGCGGAGCACATCGGCTGCGGAAAGCTGGAACTGAAGATGCCGCATCCCTGATCACGAGGTCCGGTACGGGGCCGCCCCACTCGGGGCGGCCCCTGCCGCGCAGGTCAGGCGGTCCGGATCGCCGGGTCGCTCACGCCCGGTGCGCCGGTCTCCACGTGGCCGGCGAAGCGGCGCAGGAACGCCGTCGTCGTGTCGGACGTCACCGAGACGTCGTACCAGCGCTTCGTGGTGCTCAGGTCGACGGTGAGGGTGACCTTGGCGCCCGGGTTCACCGTGACCGTGCGGGGGCTGCCTCCGTAGGCGTTGTTGACGGTCAGCCGGGCGGTGGTGCCGCTGGGGTTGGTCAGCGTCACGTCCAGGTTGCCGGTGGCCGCATTGTGGCGTGCAGTCGCCTCGGGTGCCGTGGTCCTGCCGGGGCTCTTGAAGGTGCGCAGAAAGCCGTTGGGGCCGTGCACGGTGAGGTCGTGCGTGCCGCCCGAGTACGCCGAGTTCCAGGTGTCGGTGACCTGCTTGCCGGCTTCCGCCGTGTACGTCCACGGGGCGTCGGTGCGGTTCGCCGACGTGACGTAGAACTGCGCGCCGGCCCCCGTACCGGGCGCGAACGTGAGGGCAATGCGGCCGTCGGTCGTGTTGACGGCGCCGTCCACGTACGGCGCGTACGGCAGTGGCCGGGTGGGACGTGAGCCGGGCTCCTGCACGGGCATGCTGCCGACGGCGGGCGGTACGGGCCGGTAGTCGGGGTGGCGCTCGCGGTCCGGCGGTTCGTACGCCGAGGTGTCGGGCAGCGCGACCGGGGCCGTGTTCCGGGCGCTGAAATCGAAGGCCGAGGTGAGGTCCCCGCAGATCGCGCGCCGCCACGGAGAGATGTTGGGCTCGTGCACGCCGAAGCGGCGCTCCATGAACCGCACGATCGACGTGTGGTCGAAGACCTCCGAGCAGACGTAACCGCCAGTGCTCCAGGGGGAGATGACGAACATGGGGACACGTGGGCCGAGGCCGTAGTTGCCCGCGGCGTACTTGGTGCCGCCGGCGTACTGCTCGTTCGTCGTGGCGACCGTGGACTTGCCCTGCGCGGCGGAGGCCGGCGGGTACGGAGGCACGACGTGGTCGAAGAAGCCGTCGTTCTCGTCGTACGTGATGAACAGTGCGGTGCGTGCCCAGACGGCCGGGTTCGACGTCAGGGCGTCGAGTACCTGCGCGATGTACCAGGCACCGTAGTTCGAGGGGAAGTTGGAGTGTTCCGTGAATGCCTCGGGGGCGGCGATCCACGAGATCTGCGGGAGCCGGCCGGCCTGGACGTCTGCTCTGAGGTGGTCGAAGTAGCCGTCGCCGTTCTTGACGTCGGTCCCGGTGCGGGCCTTGTCGTAGAGCGGGTCGCCGGGCTTGGCTTTGCGGTAACGGTTGAAGTAGAGCAGGGAGTTGTCGCCGTAGTTGCCGCGGTAGGCGTCGTTGATCCAGCCCCAGTGCCCGGCTGCGTCCAGTCCGTCTCCGATGTCCTGGTAGATCTTCCAGGAGATGCCGGCCTGTTGGAGTCGTTCCGGGTAGGTCGTCCAGCCGTATCCCAGCTCCTCGTTGCCGAGTACGGGCCCGCCGCCCGTTCCGTCGTTCCCGGTGTAACCGGTCCACATGTAGTAGCGGTTGGGGTCGGTGGCCCCGATGAACGAGCAGTGGTAGGCGTCGCAGATGGTGAACCTGTCGGCGAGCGCGAAGTGGAAGGGGATGTCCTCCCGGTCGAGGTACGCCATCGTCGTCGCGGTCTTGGCGGGCACCCACCGGTCGTACGCGCCGTGGTTGATCGCCTTGTGGCCGCCTGCCCAGTCGTGGTTGAGCCCTTGCAGGAACTGCATCCCGAGGTCCTCGGCGGTCGGATGGAACGGAAGGGTCACCTTCGTCCCGTCCGACTGATGCCACACGGATTTCCCGCTCGGCAGTGTCACCGGACGTGGGTCCCCGAAGCCTCGGACGCCGTTGAGGGTGCCGAAGTAGTGGTCGAACGAGCGGTTCTCCTGCATGAGGACGACGATGTGATCGACGTCCTGGATGGTGCCGGAGCGAACGGCGGCGGGTATGGCCGCGGCGCGGTCGATGCTGCTCGACAACGCGGCGAACCCGGCGGTCGTGCCGGCGATCTGCAGGAAGCGGCGGCGATTGAGGTCCGTCATTGTCAGGGGCCTCCGAAGGGTGGGGTGACCTGGTGGGGAGATCCGCCAGGGCAGAGCGGCGCTGCCTCTGGGCAGGCGTATCTGTGGTGGAGCTTGGAGGAGTGCGCAAAGTTGATTGGATAGCGGCAGTTTCGCGCAAGAGTTGCCACAGGATGGCGTCTGGGTTGCGGTTTCGTCAATAGGGTGACGATCGACCGCGAAAGCGTCGAGCACACGGCCCGCCGGGCCTGTAACCCGATGTACGGAGCCGTCGGACCCTGCGGCCATGACACACGTGTCCCACACCCCCTCCCGTACCGAGAAGGCACTCGACTCCGCCGCCTCGCGGACCGCCCGCACATGGTGATTCTTGCCGCGTGTGCCGGGCAGTTCCTCGTTGTGCTCGACGTGTCCGTGGTCACTGTGGCGCTGCCGTCGATGCGGGCCGATCTGGGGCTGTCGTGGCTCGGGTTGCAGTGGGTGCTCAACGCGTACTCGATCGCGTTCGCCGGGTTCATGCTGCTCGGCGGGCGGGCGGGCCGCGTACGTATTCGGGCGGAAGGGGATGTTCCTCGTGGGGCTCGGGCTGTTCACGGCGGCTTCCGTGATCGCCGGCTCCAAGCTGGCGATCACGTCTGATGGCCCGGGTCGGTTCGCGGAACGTCGCCGTGCTCGGCGCGCTGATCGCTGCGGCCGGGTTCGGGTGGCCGTCGACGATGGGGCCGGAGACGGCGTACCTGACTGGCATCGCCGTGCCGGGCGTGCTGCTGACGGCGGCGGCCGTGATGCTGCTGTGGCTGCCGCGCCCGTCGTCGGAACGCGCTTGAGTAGGGAGAAGATCTCCACCACGGATGCCACCTCGTCCGCCACCTGCGACAACGCGGGCTGGGTCGCCGCCGACATCACCTCGCTCGCCCAGACCTGGTCCAGCACCAAAGCCGAACCGGCCGGGATCCTCGGAATCGGTGCGATCCAGTCGGAAAGCAGGCGAACCGGGTCTCCCAGGCCTTCTTCGCGTGCCGGTCCTGCGGATTCGTTGATCACGCAGACCGCAATGGCTCCCGCAACGTTCAGGCCAGAGGCCTGGAGTTGTGGCGACGCGGGGCACAGTCAGCTGCCCCAGCCGCACCCCGATCCCGCAGCGCGGCAGGCCCAAAACCGGGCCGAGCCCGGTCGACCGCGCCAGACCTGGCTCGAAGCACCATGTGATCACCGACGCGCACGGCACTCCGCTGGCCATCACGCTGACCGGTGGCAACCGGCACGATGTCACCCAGCTGCTGCCCCTGCTCGACGCGATACCGCACATCAAGGGTCACACCGGCAGGCCTCGCCACCGGCCGCGGCAGCTGTTCACCGACCGCGGCTACGACTACGACAAGTACCGCCGCCTGCTGTGGAAACGCGGGATCAAGCCGGTCATCGCACGACGCGGAGTGCCGCACGGTTCCGGGCTCGGCACCGTCCGCTGGGTGGTAGAGCGCACGAACGCCTGGATCCACGGCTTCCGCCGCCTTCGGATCCGCTGGGACATCCGCGACGACATCCACGAGGCATTCCTCAAGCTGGCCTGCTGCGTGATCACCTACCGACGCGTCCGAGCATTGTGTTAGCTCCTCTTAGAGCACCGCATCGGGCGCTGACCGTTTCCACACCGAACTCCGCCGAGAGGTCCGGGACTTCCTGCACGCACTGTCTGCCGACCTCACCGACATGCACGACGGTCTCGCGGAGAACCCGGCCCTGCGGGCCTCCGGCCCTGCGGGCCTCCGGCCCCGATTCCCCCGCCTGATGACCGGCGCGCGTCTCATGACCGGCCGCGCGCGAGCGCGGACAGCACCGCCGTGCGGGTCACCCACCCGACGGGTTGCAGCCGAGCGGCGTCCAGCACGGGAATGCCGTCCATCGCGGGCGCGGACATCAGCGCGTCCAGCGCCTTCTCGACGGTCATACGGTCGGTCAGGACCGGCGGGGTCGAGGTCAGGGCGGCAAGGGTGTCGTCCGCGGCCCCGGCATGCCCGGCCAGCGATGCCTGCTGAAGCGTGACAACGCCGACATACGTGCCGTCCGCGTCCTCCACCGGCAGCGTGTCGACTCCCGCGGCGGCCAGGCGGTCGGCGGCCTCCGCCGGGCCGGTGCGAACGGGGACGGGGTCCGGCCAAGGGCCCATGACGTCCACGAGGCGACGGGTGCGACCCGGTCCTTCGGCCTCAGGATCCACACCCCGACGGCGGAGATTGAACGTGTAGACGGTGTCCGCGCTGAGCAGGCGGCTGACTCCCGTGGCCAGCACCACCGACAGCATGAGCGGAAGCAAGAGGGCGTACTCGTCGGTGAGTTCCAGCATGATCACCACTGCGGTGATCGGCGCACGGGCGGACCCGGCGAACACCGCCCCCATGCCGAGGATCCCGTAGATCTCGGGGTTTCCGGCCAAGCCGGGCATCAAGTCGTGGGCTGCGTTACCGAACGCCATCCCGGCCATGGCGCCGATAAACAGTGACGGCGCGAACGCACCGCCCGAGCCGCCGATGCCGATGGTCAGGCTCATGGTCGCCATCTTCGTGACGGTCAGGAGAAGGAGGAACGGCACGGCGTAGGTGCCGCCCAGGGCGTCCTCCAGCGCGGCATCACCGACCCCGTACATCTGCGGGACGGCCAGCAGCACGGCGCCGAGGACGACGCCCCCGACTACCGGGCGCGCCCACTGCGGACCGCGCCACAGCCTGTCGCAGCCGTGCGTGACGCCGGAGAGTACCCGGGTGAAGGCGACACCCAACGCCCCGGCGAGCAGCCCGAGCAGGGCGAACAGCACGTACGTGCCCGGCTGGTGGACCTGCAGGTCCGGCAGGCGCAGGAAGGGCTGGTCGCCCAGGAAGGCGATCGCGACAGCGCTGGCGCTGACGGAGGCGAGCACGACCATGCCGAAGGACTCGGCCGCGAAGTTCCGCAGAATCAGCTCCATCGCGAAGAAGACGCCGGCCAGGGGTGCGTTGAATGTCGCCGCGATACCTCCCGCCGTGCCGCACGCGACCAAGACCCGCATCCGGTCCTCAGCAGCCCGAACCCTCCCGCCGAGAGCGGAACCGAGCGCCGAACCAAGCTGCGCGACAGGCCCCTCGGGCCCCACCGACCCGCCACCGCCGATGCACACCGCGGCGGCCAGCGTCCGCACCGCCGCCACCCGGGCCGGCAGCCGGCCGCCGCGACGTGCGACGGCGTACATCACCTCCGGGAGGCCCTCGGTGCGGGGCTCGCGCGCGAAGCGCTGGACGAGCGGACCGTAGGCCAGCCCAGCGAGAAGGGGGATGAGCAGGACGAACCACGGTCCCAGCCAGGGGACGAGCGGGTCATCGGAGCGGCCTGTCGCGGTGTACTCGCGGTGACCCGTGAACAGCAAGGTGAACAGCTCGACCAACTGGCGGAAGGCGACGGCTCCGAGACCTGCCCCTGCGCCCACGGTCAGGGCGAGGACCAGCAGGCCGACCGGGGTGCTGCGCAGCCGTGCCGCAGGGCCGTGAGGGAGAACCATGGGAACACCTTCGCCACGTCAGGCGGGTTTCCGCGCCCCAACGCGCCGTCGGCACCGGAGCAGGTCCATCAGTTGGGACAGGGCTGGCCACCGCGCCCGACAGCCGGTCGACACCCGCCGCGAACTCAAGCTCCGCGGCGTCCCCGCAGGTCGGGATCACCGGAGCATGACCTGCTGGAAGTCGGCGCCCCGAAGCGCACAGTCGCGGAAGGACACCCGCTCCAGCCGCGCGCCTCTGAAGTCGGCTCGACCAGCACACAGCCCTCGAACGTGACGTCGGTCAGCGTGCGCAACACCGGCCACGGAGGCCGCCGCCGCAGCGGCGGCGCGGCGGCCGACACGGCCGGCGGTAGATCGCCGCGGTGCTCCGGAATGCCGCTGATGGCATCGGGCCGCGGCGTGGGGTGCCGGTCGCCGAGCAGCCGGCAGAAGAGCATGACGAGTTCGTACCCCGCCGCATGCGCGGCGTCGACCGGGAATGTCGGCCAGTCGGGCCAGTGTGAGAGGTCCTTCCCGGCGAGGGACTCGAAGCTGCCATCCCGCAGCACTTGCAGGAGAGAGCCGCTGTCCCCGGCCTTGCAGATGGCAGTGAGATCACGGCGGCAGTTCTCAGTTGTCATGGCAGGACGCTGCGGGAAACGCCGCACTGGCTGAGCGTCGGGTACCGACGCGGGGACTGCTCAGGGCCTGCGGCTGCCGTCGTCAGCGGCGCCGGAGCCCCGCGCGCAGCCACTGCCTGAAGCCGGCGGTCACGGTTTGGAGTCCGTGTCTTCGTCCGGGAAGAAAAGACCCTCAATCGGTTCGCCGAACACGGCGGCGATCTTGAACGCGAGCGGCAGGCTCGGGTCGTAGCGGCCCGTTTCGATGGCGTAGACCGTTTGCCGGGACACGTCGAGGCGGTCAGCGAGGTCGGCCTGACTCCAACGGCGCACCGCCCGCAGTTCCCTGAGCCGGTTCTTCACCGGGTTCGCGGGGTCTTGAACAGCAGGGCTGCGATCCAGGTCAGGATGCTTGCGATGAAGCTGATCTGGACCAGCTGGCGCAGGTCGCCCACCCCGGCCGCCTGGAGAAGCCCGACGGTGTAGATCGCCATGATCAGCACGCCGAACCCGATCGCCAGGGCCTCGAGCTGGCAACGACGCTGGTACTCGTCGGCGCGGCGCAAGCTCCTGATCACGGCCCGGACGATCCACAGCCCCGGGGCGAGGTTCAGCAGCGACCAGAACAGTTTCCATGAGTCCGCCGAACCGAAGAGGCCGAACTCTGAGATCAAGCTGAGCAGCCCGAGGGCGATGACCGCAGGCAACCAGTCGAGGAACCACGCGCGGGCGCGGACCGTGTCGCTTCGGCTCTGGCGGTTCTCTGGTGATTTCTCCATGCGACGAACGTAAAGGAAACCTGTCTAGCTGTAAATGGTCCTTGTCAAATAGACAAGGGTGGTTGACGGTCCGGCGAAGGCGTCACCGGGCGTGGTGCTACCGGAGGATCCTGCACGGATCCGCCCTGGCCCGAGAGAGCAACTGCGACCCGGCCAGCGTCAGGTCGTGCAGCCTCGCCAGCGCGGCGAGGGCGCCGCGCGGGGACAACGCCGCCTCCGGCTCGTCCAGCAGATACAGTCCGCCCGGCCGGAACCGGTTCTCGATCAGGTCCAGGAACGGCGCGCCATGCGAACGCTCAGTTTGATCTTCACCTGCGACTGTCGAACGAGTCTCGAACTTGAGGCGACCGCGTGATGCGGCTGCCGAAGCAGCCGCGGGTCTACGATCCGAAGGGCGGGGGACCTCCGAAGCATGGGCCGGAGTTCCGCTTCGCCAAACCGGGGACCTGGCCGCGGCTGACCCACCGCTCGGCCTGGCTCGACCACGATGGCGAACTGCCACTGGTCGAGGGCACGTTGATCCGCCTGAAGGCCGAGCACCACCCCGAAGATCCGTACCCCTGAGGCCGCGGATCGCTGGACCTGGCTCCTCATCGCCGCTCAGGCCCAACTCCAGCTCGCCCGCCCGTTGGCCGACGACTTCCGCCGGCCCTGGGAGAAACCCGCCGCGCAGTGGTGTCCACCAGACTCTCGGGCATGACTGCGAAGATCACCCGGATCAACCCCGACCAGTTGCATGCGACGCCCGGCTATCACCACGTCACCGTGGTCGAGGCCGGCCGCACGGCCTACTTGGCGGGACAGTGCCCACTCGACCGCCACGGGTCCTTCGTCGGCTCCGGTTGTCTCGACACGCAGATCGATCAGGTCGCCGCGAACGCAATGACCGTACTGGCTGCGGTCGGAGCCCAACCGCACGATGTCGTTCGCTCGGTGGTCTACGTGTGCAGCGACGACACCGACGTTCTGGGCGCCGCGTGGCGCCGACTCGGCAGTTCGGTCATTGGTCCGGCGTTCACCGGCGCCGACACGCTCGTGGGTGTCGCGCAGCTTGGCTTCGGCGGACAGCTCGTCGAAGTGGAGCTCACCGCGTCCCTGCCCGGGTGAGCGGCACGGTTCTGGTGCACCTCCCGTACCGACGCGTCCTCCGCGTGCCCGCCCCTGGGGTGGCGTCGGTCAGGCTGCCCGGGAAGCGGCGCTCGGTTCCCGGGGGCCGAGCACGTCCTCGCCGTACAGATCCTGCACCCAGTTGGTCTGGTAGACGGTCTCCAGATACCGCTCGCCCAGATCCGGGGCGATGGCCGCCGCGGTCAGCCTCCGCCCCTCCCGCCGGGCCAGCCAGTCCATCGCGCCGCTGACCACCGTGCCGGTGGAGCCCCCGAACAAGAACCCACGCCTGGCCAGCCGATGACAGGCCCGGATGGTGTCGGTCTCCGCCACGCACACCACCTCGTCGACATAGGACTCGTCCAGCAACGGCGGCCGCACGCTTGTGCCCAGGCCGGGAATCATCCGCCGGCCCGTGGCACCCCCGAAGGTCACCGAGCCCACGCTGTCGACCGCCACGATGCGCACCGGCCGGTGCCACTCGCGGAAGTACCGGGCGCAGCCCATCAGGGTGCCGGTGGTGCCGGCTCCGACGAACAGCACGTCCAGGTCCGGAAACTGCCGGGCGATGGCCGGGGCGGTCCTGCGGTAGTGGGCCAAGCCGTTGTCGGGGTTGGTGTACTGGTTGAGCCACACATACCGGTCGTCGGACGCGCACAGCTCGCGGACGTGGTCGATGCGCGCGCCGAGGAACCCGCCGGCGTCGGCGGGCTCGGAGATGACGTGGACCTGGCCGCCCAGGGCCTCCATGAGCAGCCGGGTGGACAGGTTGCAGCGGGAGTCGGTCACGCACAGGAACCGGTAGCCCTTGCTGGCTGCGATCATGCTCAGCGCCACGCCCAGGTTGCCCGAGGAGGACTCGACCAGGATCGAGTCCGGGGTCAGCAGGCCGTAGCGCTCGGCGGCCTCGACCATTTCGGTCGCGGCCTTGAGCTTGATCGAGCCGGCGAAGTTGAAGCCCTCGCACTTGAGGAACAGTGGGCGCCCGAATATCCCCTCGAGGTCGACGTACAGCTCGTTCTCGTTGAAGGCCTGGGGGACGGATATGACAGGCATGATGGCCTCCTCCTCGGTGGCGGCAGTCGTCGACGAGACACCACTCGCCGGAACACATTCAGTGCGCCCGATTTGCTCTGCCCTGTCATGCCACCGGATTTCGGGGCTTGACTCCTGCCGCGATTGCGGATAACGGGCCGACGGTGGTGGCCGTTTACCCCATGCGGTTATTCGCGTCAAGTTCCGAATTCCAGGGGCAGGACACGGATTTCCCGATCACGCCTACTGGAGAAGCAAGAATCCATCCTTAATTGCAGGGAGCTGACATGACTGGGAAAGCTGTCGAGGTCCTGACGGCCGATCCGGCCGGAATGCCGGCAACCGGGAACGGCGTTCACGCCGAACCGGAGACCGGCACCGAGAGGCTCCTGGCCGAGGTGCTGGCCGGCGTCGTGGGCGTCGAGCGGGTGTCGGTCGAAAGCCACTTCTTCGACGACCTGGGCGCCGACTCCCTGGTGATGGCCCAGTTCTGTGCCCGGGTCAGGAAACGGACGGACCTGCCCTCGGTGTCGATGAAGGACATCTACCGGGCCCCCACGATCCGAAGCCTGGCCACCACGCTCCCGGAGCCGACCGACGCCGCGCCCACCCCGGCCCCGGCCCCGGCCCCGGCCGAGGTGGCGGCACCGGCCGGCACGCGGCAGTACCTCCTCTGCGGAACGCTGCAGTTCCTGACCTTCCTCGCGTACTCCTACCTCGCCGCCCTCGTCGCCGTCCGAGGCTACGAGTGGATCTTCGCCGGCCCAGGTCTGACCGACATCTACCTGCGGTCGGTCCTGTTCGGCGGCGCGAGCTTCCTCGTCCTGTGCACCCTTCCGGTCCTGGCGAAGTGGCTGCTCATCGGCCGCTGGAAGCCCCGGGAGATCCCCGTATGGAGCCCCGGCTACCTGCGCTTCTGGTTCGTCAAGACCCTGATCCGGACCAGCCCCGTACGCCTGTTCGCCGGTTCGCCGCTCTACGTGCTGTATCTGAGGGCGCTGGGCGCGAAGATCGGGCGCGGTGTCGCGATCTTCTCCACGCACGTGCCCGTGTGCACCGACCTGCTCACCATCGGTGACGGCACAGTCATCCGTAAGGACTCACTCTTCCCCTGCTACCGGGCCCACGCCGGCCTGATCCAGACCGGTGCGGTCACCCTCGGCAAGGACGTGCTCGTGAGCGAGCAGACGGTGCTCGACATCGAGACCTCGATGGGTGACGGATCTCAGCTGGGCCACGCCTCCTCCCTGCACTCCGGGCAGGCCGTGCCCGACGGTGAGCGCCGGCACGGGTCCCCGGCGCAGCGGACCGAGGTGGACTACCGGACCGTCGGCCCCGTCGACTGCGGCACCCTCAGGAGAGCCGCCTACACCGTCCTGCAGTTGCTGGCCCTGCTGGCTCTGTATCTGCCGCTCGCGCTGGCCGGCGTGACCGTACTGCTCGCGGAACTCCCGCAGTTCAAGGCTCTGATGAATCCGCAGTCCCCGGCTTTCATCAGCGGGACGTTCTACCTCGACGCCCTGGCCGCCTCCTTCGTGCTCTTCTTCGGCGCTGTGCTCGTCGGCCTCCTCACCGTGGTCACTGTGCCGCGCCTGCTCAACCTGACCGTCAAGCCGGGCAAGGTCTATCGCCTGTACGGCTTCCACTACGGCGTCCAGCGGGCGATCGCGTTCATGACCAACAGGAAGTTCTTCACCACGCTCTTCGGGGACAGCTCCGGCATCGTCCACTATCTGCGCTGCCTCGGATACGACCTGTCCGGGGCCGAGCAGAGGGCCGAGCAGAGGGTCGAGCAGACCGGGTCGAACTTCGGCACGGAGGTCAAACACGACAGTCCGTTCCTGAGCTCTGTCGGCAGCGGAACCATGGTCGCTGACGGGTTGTCGCTCATCAACGCGGATTTCTCGAGCACGTCCTTCCGTCTGTCCCGGGCGTCGATCGGGCCGCGCAACTTTCTCGGGAACCGCATCGCCTATCCCTCAAGGGCCAGGACGGGTGACAACTGCCTGCTCGGGACAAAGGTCATGGTCCCCGTCGACGGACCGGTACGGGAAGGCGTCGGCCTGCTGGGCTCGCCCAGCTTCGAGATCCCGCGCACGGTCGAGCGTGACAACCGGTTCAACCACCTGGCGAACGGGGACGAGCTGCGCCGCCGCCTCACCGCCAAGAACAAGCACAATGCCGTCACGGCGGGGCTGTACCTGCTGGCGCGGTGGATCCATTTCTTCGTGATCACCCTCATCGCCAGAGGCGCCGCGGATCTCTACCCCTCCTTCGGTGCGTCGGCGATCGCGCTGGCCGGCGTCCTCATTCTCCTGTTCACCGTCGTCTACTTCGTGCTGGTCGAGCGGGCCGGCAGGAGATTCCAGGCGCTGAAACCGCTGTACTGCTCGATTTACGAGCCCTCCTTCTGGCGGCATGAGCGGTTCTGGAAGATGGCTTCGGTCGATTACGTCGAGGTCTTCAACGGCACCCCGTTCAAGAACGTGATCTGGCGGGCTCTGGGTGCCCGGATCGGAAAGCGGGTCTTCGACGACGGCTGCTTCTTCCCGGAGAGGACGCTCATCGCCGTCGGGGACGACTGCACGCTCAACTCGGGCAGCGTGATCCAGTGCCACTCGCAGGAGGACGGCACCTTCAAGTCCGACCGCACCACCGTCGGTACCGGCTGCACCCTCGGGGTCGGCGCATTCGTCCACTACGGCGTGACGATGGGCGACGGCGTCGTGCTGGCCCCCGACTCCTTCCTCATGAAAGGCGAGGACATCCCCCGGCAGGCCCGGTGGGGCGGAAACCCGGCCCGGGAAATGCGGAACAACTGACATCGCAGCAGCAACAAGCAGCAAACAAATGGAGGAAGACCCGATGGGAACGCAAGCCCGCACCAGCCGGGAGTTCTGGCACGGCGTACTGGCCGCCGGCGGTTTCACCCCCGTCCCGCGCTGGACCCTCGAACCTGCAACCGGCGTCGCCGAGTACCAGGCGCCGATACCCGATGACCACGTGGCGGCGTTGTGCCGGCTGGCGGACGAGCTGGCGGTGTCGCTCAGCTCGGTGCTGCTCGCCGCGCACGCCAAGGCGCTCGCCGCACTGTCCGACGAGCACGAGGTCGTGACCGGATACCTCGCCGAGGAGGGCGGCCGGCCCCTGCCCTGCCGGCTCGCGACCGGGCCCGGCTCGTGGCGGACGCTGCTGATGCACACTCACCAGGCAGAATCGGAACTGCTGTCACACCAGGACTTCCCGGTCGACGGCCTCAGGCGCGAGCTGGGCCTGACCGAACCGTCGTTCGAGACCGTGTTCGATCCGGCCGGCGTCGGCGGTGAACTCGCCGAGGACACCGTGCTGGCGGCGGGAATCGCGCCGCGACGCGACGACCGACTCGTACTGCGCCTGCGGTACCGGACCGACGTGCTCGACGCGGACTGCGCCGCCAGGATCGCCGGCTACCACCTCATCGCGATCGCGCTGATCGCCGCCGGCCCGGATGCCGAGCACGGGCGGCAGAGCCTGCTGTCCGACGAGGAATTCCGGTTCCAGATCGAGGGGCTGGCCGGACCGCGCCGGGAGCTGCCGGACCGCCGGGTGCACGAGCTGTTCGAACAGCGGGTGAGGGCCCACCCGGACGCCGTCGCCGCCGTGCACGGCGACCGGCAGTGGACCTACCAGGAGCTCAATGCCCGTGCCAACCGGCTGGGACGAGCGCTGCTGGCGCGCGGACTGCGCCGCGAAGGTGTCGTCGCGGTGGTGACCGAGCGCAACCTCGACTGGCTGGCCGCCGTTCTCGCGGTCTTCAAGGCCGGGGGCGTGTACCTGCCCATCGAGCCGCACTTCCCGGCCGACCGCATCGCGGCCACGCTCTCCCGTGCCGAGTGCGCCCTCGTGCTGACCGAAGCGGACAGCACCGCCACGCTCGACCGGGCTCTCGCGTCGCTGCCCACCTTGCGGACACTCTTCGTCGACGCGGCCTACGAGGAGGGGCACGCCGACGATGATCCGGGCATCGACGTCGCGGCGGACCAGCTCGCGTACATCTACTTCACGTCCGGCTCCACCGGCGAGCCCAAGGGTGCGATGTGCGAGCACGCGGGCGTGCTCAACCACCTCTACGCCAAGATCGACGACCTGGACGTCGGGGCGGGGCAGGTAGTCGCTCAGACCGCGCCGCAGTGTTTCGACATCTCCCTGTGGCAGCTGGTTTCCGCGCTGCTGGTCGGCGGGCGGACCCTGCTGGTCGAGCAGGAGGCGATCCTGGACGTCCCGCGGTTCCTCGACACGATCACCGACGGCCGGGTCACGGTGCTCCAGGTCGTGCCGTCGTACCTCGAAGTCGTCCTGTCCGAACTGGAGCAGCGCCCTCGCCCGCTACCGGACCTGCGGTCGGTGTCGGTCACCGGTGAGACGGTGAAGAAGGAGCTCACCGAGCGCTGGTTCGCGGCCGAGCCCGGGATCACCCTGGTCAACGCCTACGGGCTGACCGAGACCTCGGACGACACCAACCACGAGGTCATGGACCGGGTGCCGGACTCCGACCGGGTCCCGCTCGGTCCCCCCGTCAGCAACGTGCACATCTACGTCGTCGACGAGCAGCTGTCCCCGGTGCCGCTCGGCGCCCCAGGCGAGATCGTCTTCTCCGGAGTCTGCGTCGGCCGTGGGTACGTCAACGACCCCGAGCGCACCCGCCAGGCCTTCATGGCCGATCCGCACCACAAGGGCCGGCGGCTCTACCGGAGCGGCGACCGCGGCCGCTGGCAACCGGACGGCAAACTGGAGTTCCTCGGCCGCCGGGACACCCAGGTCAAGATTCGTGGCTTCCGGATCGAGACCGGCGAGATCGAGAACACCCTGCTGCGGGTACCCGGTGTCCGCGACGGCGCGGTGGTGGTCGCCGAGCGGGCAGGCCGGAGCAAGCACCTGGTCGCCTTCTACTCCGGCCCGCGGCCGCTCGAGGCCGACGAACTGTCCGCCCGGCTGGCCTGCTCCCTGCCCGCGTACATGGTCCCTTCCGCCTTCCACTGGCAGGAAAACCTGCCGCTGACCGCCAACAGCAAGATCGACAAGAAGGCACTGAAGGCACTCGCCGCGGAACTCGACACGGCCCAGGACGACCACGAGCCGCCGGGTACTCCTACCGAACGGCGGCTGGCGGCCGCATGGGCGAAGGTACTCGGCATTCCCCAGCACAGGATCGGACGGCAGGACCACTTCTTCGACCGCGGCGGCACATCGCTGTCGGCGGTGAGGCTGGCCATCTCCCTGGACCGTGCCGCGTCACTCCAGGACGTCACCCGCCACCCGGTCCTTGCCGATCTGGCCCGGCTGCTCGACGACAGATCCCAGCGACACGCACCCGCAATGTCGACTACTTCCTCTACTTCCTGAACAGCACCGAAAGGACCACACCATGTCGATTCCCGTTCCGGCCTCACTGCTCAAGGTGGACCTGCACCCCGGCAAACCCCCGATACTGCACGCCAACGCCAACGACGACATAGCGGGCTGGGCGGCCGAACACCGCCACGTGCTGCGCACCCTCGTCACCGAATACGGCGCGCTTCTCGTCCGGGGCCTGGGGCTGCGCGACGCGGACCAGGCCGGCGTGCTCTTCCACCGGCTGGCCCCCGCCCTGATGACCGACAGGGAAGCCTTCGCCCCTCGCCGGACCTACACCCCGGGCGTGTACTCCTCCTCGACATGGCCGGCCAACCAGCCGATGTGCATGCACCACGAACTGAGCTACACCCTCCAGCCCCCCGGCCTGATGCTGTTCGCCTGTCTCACCGCGCCCACCACCGGCGGGGCCACCGCCCTCGCCGACGCCGCCACCGTGCTCGACGCGCTGCCGGCCGAGCTGGTCCAGCGGTTCGAACGGGAGGGCTGGCTGCTCACCCGCACCTACAGCGACGAGATCGGGGCTCCCTACGCGCAGGCCTTCGGCACCGACGACCGGGCCGCCGTCGAAAGCTACTGCCGTGCACACGCCATCGAGTTCGCCTGGCAGCCCGACGGCGGCCTGCGCACCCGCCAGCGCCGCCCCGCCGTGACAGCCCACCCGGTCACCGGCCGGCGCTGCTGGTTCAACCAGATCGCCTTCCTCAACGAATGGACGCTCGACCCCGAGATCCGGGAGTACCTCGTCGAGGTCTACGGCGCCGACGGGCTGCCGTTCAACACCCGCTTCGGCAACGGCGAGACGATCGGCCCGGACACCGTCCAGCTGCTCGGCGACATCTACGCCGCCCACACCACCCGCGAGCCGTGGCAGGCCGGGGACGTGATGCTCGTCGACAACGTGCGCACCGCGCACAGCAGAGAGGCATTCGAAGGACCACGCGAGGTGCTCGTCGCGATGGCCGAGCCCCTGGGCCCTGCCGGGGGCACGCCGACGGCCGAGGGGAGTGCCCGATGACCGCCACGCGCCCGCCCGTAACGCCCGCAACGGAATCCGCCACGTCCCAGCCGCACACCGTGCCCCCGTTCGCGGTGGTCTCCGGGGCCCAGGTCCAGCACGCCCTGCGCGGCCGGGAACGGCAGATCGTGGAGTTGACCGAGGCCACCTACCGGCTGCACGCCGCAGGGGAGTCGGTCAACCCGCCCTCCTACTTCCTGCGCCTCCCCGACCGCCCGTCGGCCCGGATCATCGCGCTGCCCGCCTCGGTCGGCGGGCAGGTGTCGGCGTACGGCCTTAGCTCCCCAGTTGTGTACAGACGAACGTCCCCAGACGTCAGGCCACTTCGGTCTCT
>NZ_JBSOPZ010000029.1:0-99347 GCF_053763515.1 Streptomyces mabaensis | reverse complement strand
AAAAGAGCGGAGACGGAGCGAAGCGCAGTGCACCAGACGCCGCGTCCTATCCGGCCCTGATCCGCCGGACAGGCCCTCGTGCCCGATGCCCCTTTCCTACCAGGATCGGCGGTGGGGCGCCGGGCGAGGCTCAGGTGCTCAGCAGCCGGTTGAAGAACGAACGGTAGCGCTGCAGCGCGAGCCGCAGATCCTCGGTCGGGACTTCCTCGCCGCGGTCCCACTGGCCTTCGAGGCCCTGCTTGTGGGACGAGAACGACTGGGCGAGCGTCTGCATCACCTCGGCGACCAGCGCGTCGGCCGAGCGCACCGCGTCCCGCGGGTCGTCGACGAACCTGCCCTGTATGTCGCCCCAGCTGCTCCGGTAACCCTCCGCGTCCTCGGGGCTGAGGAGTGGCTGGTCCTGGTCTCCCTGTTCGTCCCGCGCCGCTGCGGCGCCCGCGCCCGTGCCTGCCTGCTGTTCGGCCTCCTGGGCCTCTTCCGCCCGGGCTTCGGCGGCGCGTTCCTGGCCGGCGGTGTCCGGGGGGCCCGGCTCGTCCTGCTGCCCCCACTCACCCGTCGCCTCTCCCGGGAAGACGGCCGACTGCCCCTCGGCGGAGCCTGGTTCGCCCTGCACGGCGGTGTCCTCGTCGCGCATCTCGCGGCCCTCGTCCAGGTCGCGGCCCTCGTCGGCACCCTCCTGCGGGTGGGCGAGGTTCTCCGTGGTCAGGCCTCCCTCGCCGGGCAGACCGCTGTCGCCAGGCTCTCGCATGTCATCTCGTCGCATCTCGTCTCACCTCGTCCGGCTCATGTGCCGTCGGCCCCCGGCCGGCCGCCCTGGTTGCTGAGAAGTTCCTCGAACAGCGCGCGGTAGTGCACCATCGCTCCGCGCAGCTCCTCGGTGGTCGCGCGTCCGTCGCTGCTGCGCGCGTTGACCTCGTGGGCCGCGCGGTAGTGCTCCAGCGTGCGGCCGTGCTCCACCGAGAGATCCTGCAGTTGCTGCTGGTATCCGTCGGTCGGATAGCCGCGCTCCCGCATGAGCCTGGTCACCAGCTGGTCCGCATCGGCGACGGCCGCACCGGGCCGGTCCACGAAGCGTTCCTGGACGCTGCTCCATTCATCGGCGTACTGATGCCGGGTCTCGGCCGGCAGTTCCCTGATGTCGAGCTTGTCGTGGCGTTCCTCGCGGGCGCGCAGCTCGCGCTCGGCGGCCCGCCGGCTGCCCTCGTCCTCGAGCGTGCGGTCGTACTCGGGTCCGAAGTGATCCCGCAGACGCCGCCGGCGCGACTGCATCCAGAGCGCCACGCCGATGATGACCAACACAACCGCGACGGCGACGATGATGGCGATGAGTGTGGTAGACATCGAATCCTCCACGGGGCGTCACGTCAGTCCCCGTACTGCGCCTCTGCCCCCGGCATCCACCAGCAAACTAGGGCATAAAGCCCTAGGGCCTGTCCGGCGGATCAGGGCCGGACAGGCCCTACGCGCTCTTCGGCTTGCGGCCGGCTGCCTTCTTCGCGGGCGTCTTCTTGGCGGCGGTCTTCTTCGCCGCGCTCTTCCGCGCCGGGGCCTGCTGTGCGCCGGCCTCCTTGGCGGGGGCCTTTTTCGCGGCCCTCTTCCGGGCCGGCATGTCGTGCACGGTTGCGTCCTCTCCGCGGGACGCGCGCGCCGACTGGACAGACTGCTGCAACGCTGCCATGAGGTCGACGACCTGACCGGCGGGCTCGGCCGCCTCCTCGGGCCGCGGGGGCTGCTTCCCGGCGGCCTTGGCCTCGATGACCCGCTCCAGGGCGGCCCGGTACTCGTCGTGCAGCTCGCTCACCCTGACCTTGCCGTACGCGTTCATCAGCTCCTCGGCGGCGTACAGTTCCTCGTCCGGCACGTCCATCGGATCCGGCGTGGCGACCGCGGACGGATCGCGGATCTCGTCCGGCCAGTGCATGGCGTGCAGGACCAGTGCCTTTCCCTTGATCCGCAACAGCCCCAGGCGCTCACGGTTGTGCCAGGCGAACTTGGCGACCGCGACCTTGCTGGACCTCTCCAGCGCCTTCCGCAGCAGCGTGTACGGCTTGGCCGCTACCGCACCGTCGGCGGCGAGGTAGTAGCTGGCCCCGATGCGGACCGGGTCGATGGACTCGGCCGGCACGAACCCGATGATCTCGATGGCCTTCGCCGTGGGCAGCGGCATGGAGTCCAGCTCTTCGTCCGTGATCTGGATCGTGTCGCCGGTCGACAGCTCGTACCCGCGGCCAATCTCCTCGTTCGGCACGGCCCTGCCCTCGGTCTCGCACACCTTCCGGGTGCGGATCCGGCCCATGTCCTCCAGGTGGTACTGCCGCAACGCGATCGACTTGTTCTCGGTGGCGGGCTGTACGGAGATGGGGATGGTCACCAGGCCGAAGCTGATGGCCCCCTTCCACACGGGGCGTGGCATCGCGGACCTCCAGGCCCCCCTGGCGGAGCACCAGCCTAAGCAGGTCGCGGCTGGGACGCGACAGGGGGACCGGAGTGTCCGGGCGGTCGTCAGCGGGCGGAGCAGCCGGCCGGCGGGGTGTGCCTGATGTCGAGCACGAAGCGTTCCGGTGAGTGGAGCTTGTAGGTCTTGTACACCGGCTTGGTCTGGAACGCGGCTCCGAAGGTGACCACTCCCTCGAAGTCGCCGGTCAGGGCGAGGCCCTTGAGTTTGGGCAGGTAGATCTTCACCAGCCGGGGGCCCTTGTAGACCGGCTTGCCGGCCTCGTTGTGCGCTGCGGCGGGGGAGAGCTTGATCTCCAGGAAGTACTTCCCGGCGAGCGGGACCTTCTTCCCGGAGCCGTCGTAGCGCAGTTCCTTGACGGGCTTCACGCTGACCGGGGGCATCGTGCCCCGGACATCGATGACCACCCGGTCGAAGGTGGAGTGGCCGCCCCAGCGGGCGTTGACGACGAGAGCGGTTGAGGGGGCCTGCTGCGCTGTCCGGGACTGCGTGGAAGCGGATGCGGGAAGCGTGGCGCCGACCCCGGCGGTGAGAAGGATGCCGGCGGCGACAGCCGCGAGGCGCTGACGGTGATACATGAAGTCCCCCATTTCTCCTGGTACGGGGACAGTGGTGTCACCAGGGGAGACATCCGCACACGACGTACGGTTGCACGCGATACGCGCGCAATCGCCACAATCTTTTCGGAACCGGGGTGGGGCATGTGCTGGAGCGCTACCGCCGATCTCGTCGCGGGCGCCGGAATCTGCGCGATCGGCCTCGCGTGTGTCGTGCCCGTACGCCGGGCACGTGACCTGCCGCTCGCCGCACTGCCGCTGCTCCTGGGCGCCCACCAGATCATCGAGTCGGTCGTCTGGCGCTCCGGCGGCGGTACGGGCCCGGCCACCCTGGCCTGGGCCGTGATCGCCCTGCCCGTGCTGGCCCTGTGGGTTCCCCTGGGCGTACTGCTCGCCGCACCGCCGCGGGCCCGGCCCCGGCTGCGGGCGGGCGTGGCCGCGGGTCTCGTCACGGCCGCCGCCCTCACGTACTGCCTCGCCACCCGGCCCGTGACGGCCGAGGTGCGCGGACACACCCTCGGCTACGTCCTGGACCTGCCGGCCGCGCCGCTGCTCCTCGCGGGCTACCTGCTCGCCACCGTCGGCTCCCTGCTGCTCGGCGGTGATCCGCTGCTGCGGCTGCTCGGAGCCCTGGTCGGAGCGGGGGCGGTGGTCTGCGCACTGCTGTGGCGGCTGGAGTTCGTCTCGACCTGGTGCGCGTTCGCCGCGGTGGCGTCCGTCGTCGTGTTCGGCTGGGTACGCCGGCGAAACGCCTCGGCCGGCGGGCAGGCCGGGCCGTTTCAGCCGACTGCCGGAGCCGAGTCGCGGTAGGGGACCGCGGGCTGCGGGATCCGCTGGAGCGAGGTGACGTCGAGGGCGAGGGCGGCGGAGGCGGTGCCGAGTGTGCCGCCCGGGTGCCAGGTGCCGGTCACCCGTACCCAGGTGTCGGCGTCCGGGGGCGGCGCTCCGTACGCCCTGATCGTCAGGGACTGCGAGTCCGCGGCGCAGCAGGAGACCAGGAGCCGGGTCAGGTCCCAGGTGCCGTTCCTGCCGGGGGTGACGAACCCTTCCATCACCACGGTGCGGCCCTTCAGGCTCTGCTTCTCGTCCTGTTGGGCCCGGGCGATGAACTCCGTCAGCGACAGCGGGGCGGGGCCCCGGGCCGGCAGCGGCTCGAAGCGGTCGTACTCCTCGACGACCTTGGCGTTGTCGCGTGCCGCCGTGTACGCGCCCAGGGCCGGAGGCGCGAAGAACAGCAGCGCGAGCGCCGGTGGGAGCAACAGCCAGGCGACGCGGGGGCCGTGGCTGTGATCGTGTCCGTGGCCGTGTCCCGGGGACGCGTGCGACGAGCCGCCGCCGGCATCACTCTCCTCGTCCTCGTCCTCGTCTTCGAGGTGGTCCATGCGGGCGAACGGGACGCCGTCCCGCCACGCGGCGACCAGTCCCAGCCCGGCCAGCACGAACCCCGCGGCGACCAGGAAGGGCTGAAGCCCTTCCTTCACGTAACGCAGCGCGATGTCGCTGAACAGCGAGACGCGCAGGACGCCGGCCCCGATCAGCAGCAGCAGCACGCTCTGGACGTGGCGTCTCACAGCAGCCACCACCCGGTCAGGGCGCTGAACGCGACGGCCACCACGGCGGTCGCCGTCGAGAAGCGCAGGGCGAAGGAACGGCCGAAGGTGCCTGCCTGCAGGGCGATCAGCTTGAGGTCGACCATCGGGCCGACCACCATGAACGCCAGGCGGGCCGTGGGCGAGAAGCCGGTCAGCGACGCGGCGACGAACGCGTCCGCCTCCGAGCAGATGGCGAGCACGATGGCCAGGGCGGCCAGGAAGAGCACCGACAGCCAGGGCGAGCCGGAGAAGGTCTCCAGCACAGAGCGCGGCACGGTGACATTGAAGGTGGCCGCGGCCATGGCACCGACCACCAGGAACCCGCCCGCGTGCAGGAAGTCGTGCTGGAAGCCGAGCCGGAACTCCTCCCACCGGCTGCGCCCGGCCTGGTGGCCGGTGTGCCGGGCCGGCATCCGCAGCCACTCCGCCCGCCCGAGCTTCAGCCACAGCCAGCCCATGGCGGCGGAGGTGGCGAGCGACGCGAGGAGCCGGGCGGCGACCATCTCCGGGCTGCCGGGAAAGGCGACGGCGGTGGAGGCGAGGACGATCGGGTTGATCGCGGGGGCGGAAAGCAGGAACGCGAAAGCGGCGGCGGGGGTGACGCCCCGCCGGATCAGACTGCCCGCGACCGGCACCGACGCGCACTCACAGCCGGGCAGCACGATCCCCGCCGCACTCGCCACCGGCACCGCGAGAGCCGGGTTGCGCGGCAGGGCCTTGCTGAACACATGAGCCGGGACAAACGCGTTGACGGCACCGGAGATCAGGGTGCCGAGCAGCAGGAAGGGCAGCGCCTGGACGGTGATGGCCACACAGATCGTCTGCCACGCCAGGAAACCGGGGTGCGACAGCCGGTCGCCGGCTCCTGTCGCCCAGGCGAGCGTGCCGAGCAGGAGCACCGAGAACGCGCCCGCGGCAACCAGGGACGCGCGGCCGGGACGATCGCGTACGGCACGGTCAGGGGTGTCGCCGGCCGACGGCCGAGCGGTTTCGACCCGGGCGGGCTCCACCAGGCCTTCCGGGTTCTTCACTTCAGCTCCGGTCGTCTGTTGAGAAGTCCTCACGATAACCGGAGGTTTGGGACGCCGGGCTCGCAGGGCCACCCGCCCGCCGGGGCCGGCGGGCCGTCAGCGCACGCGGCGGTCCTCGAGCGGCGCGGCGTACCGGGCCGGGCCCGCCCCGCCGGGCTGCGGCAGGCGCGGCGTGTGATGGACGAGCCGTGCCGAGTTCCCGACGACCGCGATGCTGCTGGTGTTGCGCAGCAGTGCCGCGAAGACCGGATTGAGGGAGCCGCCGGCCCCGGCCAGCAGGCCGAGCAGGTTGACGCCGATGGCCAGGCCGTAGTTCTGCCGTACGACCCGCAAGGTGTGGCGGCTGAGTTCGACCACGGCGGCGACCTGTTGGAGGTCGTTGCCCGCCAGCGCGATGTCGGCCGTCTCCAGCGCGACGTGCGAGGAGTGCGCTCCCATCGCGATGCCGACGTCCGCCAGCGCCAGCGCGGGGGCGTCGTTCGTGCCGTCGCCGACCATGGCGACGAGATGCCCCTCGGCCCGCAGGTCGCGGATCAGCTGGAGCTTGGCATCGGGCAGGGCGTGGGCGTGGACCTCGGTGATGCCGAGGGTGTCGGCGACGGTCTGCGCGGTCTCCGGTGAGTCCCCCCACGGCCGGCGGCGGAACACCAGCCGCCGCAGGGCCACCACGGCCAGCACCGCACCGCCGACGACGAGCCGGGAGATCTCTCCGGTGGAGGAGTCGGGGGTGGACCGGCTGGGCCTCGCCGGGAGCGAGGCCGGCGGCGCCTCCTCCAGCGCGGCCACCAGCCGGCCGGCGTCCAGCAGATCCGGCGCCACCCAGATGAGCACGCTTCCGGTACGCGGGAAGATCCGCAGCGCACAGAAGCCCGGTACGTCGATCAGCCGCTCGTCGACCAGCCCGGCGCAGCCGGGCCGGGCCCGGAGCCAGGGCACGGTCAGCCGTACCCGGCCCGCGGCAACGGACTGTACGACCACCCCGGACGTGGCATCCGGCCTGTCATCGGGCACGGCGCCGGACATGGTCAGTGCTCGTGGTCGTGTTCGTGGCCCTCGACACCGACCACGGACGGGGACGGCGCCTCCTCACCCAGCGTGCCACGCGCCTCGGCGACCACGTCACCCGCCTTGAGCCGGGCCTCCTCGGCCGCCGAGGCGACCCAACGGCCGGCCACGATCCCGCCGGCCACGCTGCCGACGAGCGCCTTACGGGCGGCCGGCTTCATCGCGGGCAGCTTCTTGGCGGCTCCCTGGACGATCAGGCCGCCCACCACACCCGAGACGGCGTAGTGCGCGAGACGGCCGGCCGCGGCTCCGAGCAGTGCAACCGGATGCATAACCACTCCTTCCGCCCGCTCCCGGCGGATCGTGCGGAGCTCTCCCTTTCAATCTGCGCGCCCGGCCGCCAACTCTCGCCCCGGCCTGGTTCCGATGACGACGGTGGCGTTCAGTTCCTCGCACGTGGCCAGGTGCGGGATCAGCCCGCTGCGGGCGACGTGCTCCAGGGTCCGCGGCGCCTGGCGCTCGCTGGTCTCGATCAGCAGGTGCCCGCCCGGCGCCAGCCACCCGAGCGCCGCTTCGGCCACCCGCCGCTGTACGTCGAGACCGTCCGCGCCGCCGTCCAGCGCCACCCGGGGCTCGTGGTCGCGCGCCTCGGGCGGCAGCAGCCCGATCGCCCCGGTGGGTACGTACGGCGCGTTGGCGACCAGCACATCGACGCGGCCCCGGAGCGTGCCGGGCAGCGGCTGGTAGAGGTCGCCCTCGTACACCCGGCCGCGGGGCGCGGTGACGTTGCGGCGGGCGCACCGTACGGCGGCGGAGTCGATGTCGACGGCGTGCAACTCGGCCCGGTCCAGGGCCGCGAGGAGCGCGGCGCCCACCGCGCCCGAGCCGCAGCACAGGTCCACGACCACCGCCTCCCGCGCGGTCCGGCCGGTGTGCCCGGCGGTGCGGCGGGCCAGAGCGGCGGCCTGGCGGACCAGGAACTCCGTGCGGCGCCGGGGGACGAAGACGCCGGGCTCGACGGCCATCCGCAGCCCGCAGAACTCCGCCCAGCCGAGGACGTGTTCGAGCGGCAGACCGACAACTCGCCTCTCCACCATGGCGGAGAGGTCGGCCGGTGTGCGAGCGGTGGAGATGAGCAACCGCGCCTCGTCCTCGGCGAAGACACAGCCGGCGGCACGGAGTCTGGTGACGATGACGGACGGGTGGAGCGGTGACGGGGAAAGCGACATGGGGACCTTTCGGGATGCCGAAGGGTGCCCTCCCGGTCACCTACGCCGAGGCGACCGCACGACCGTGAGATGAGAGCACCCGGCCTGACACAGCGGTAATGGGTCTCACCTCCTCGGACGTTCACTGCTGGAGCCCGCAACACTACCCGTTCGCCTCGAAGCGGCGAACCCCTCGCCCAGGGGTAGCGTCGGGAGACACAGGACGAGAGCCTCCCCACCGAACGAGACCCCCGATGACCGCGGAGTTCCCCGCACGCGAAGCGCCCGGCGCCCGCTCCGTTCCCGACCTGGACGAGCGCGTGACGCACTGCTCCGCCTGCCCCCGGCTGGTGGCCTGGCGGGAGCTGACCGGCCGCGAGGGGCGTCTGGCCTACCGGGGCTGGGACTACTGGGCCCGGCCGGTGCCGGGCTTCGGTCCGGCGGACGCCGCCATGCTGGTGGTCGGCCTGGCACCGGCCGCGCACGGCGGCAACCGCACCGGCCGGATGTTCACCGGCGACCGGTCGGGCGATGTGCTGTACGCGGCCCTGTACGCAGTGGGTCTGGCCAGCCAACCGGAGGCGACGGACCGGGAGGACGGCCTGCGGCTGCGGGGCGTACGCGTCACCGCGCCCGTGCACTGCGCGCCGCCCGCCAACAAGCCGACACCGGGCGAGCGGGACACCTGCCGGCCCTGGCTGGTGCGGGAACTGCAGCTGCTGCGCCCCACCGTACGGTCAGTCGTGGTGCTGGGGGCCTTCGGCTGGCAGGCGGCGCTGCCCGCCCTGGCAGCCGCCGGCTGGACCGTGCCGCGGCCCCGGCCGGCGTTCGCGCACGGGGCGCACGTCACCCTGGCGGCCACCGACGGCGGCCCGGATCTGCATCTGTTCGGGTGCTACCACGTCAGCCAGCGCAACACGTTCACCGGACGCCTCACCCCCGCCATGCTCACCGAAGTCCTCACCGCGGCGGCCCGCACGGCGGGACTCCGGAGCTTCGGCTGTACGGGCGACTGACCGCACTGTCGGCCCAACAGGACGCGCCGGGAGGGCGAAGGGTGGCCATCCTGGGCCAAACCCTTCGAAGAGAGGTTCCGCCATGCTGGAGCGTAATCGGGGCAAGAAGCACACCGAGATCACCTTCGTGATCCCCGCCGACCGGGACTGTGGCCACGTCAGCGTCGTGGGCGATTTCAACGACTGGCAGCCCGGCGCGCACCCCTTCGTCGAGCAGACCGACGGCACGCGCTCCGTCACCCTCGAGCTCCCCAGCGAGCAGCGCTACGGCTTCCGCTACCTCGCCCATGGCGACTACTGGTTCAACGACGACCACGCCGACGAGCAGGACGGTCACAACAGCGTCGTGCACACCTGATCCCGGGTTTCGGCATCGCGTCGCGGGTACCCGGGCGGGGAGTGCGTCCGCACCGCCGCCGACCGCCGCCGCCCACCGCCGTCCACCGAGAGTGAGGATCGTCCGATGGAACGCACAGGCAGCCGGCCGGGCATATCCCCCTCCCCACCGGCGGCGACCGGTTCGTCCGAGGCGCGCGGACGCGCGGAGCCCGTGAGCCGGAGGCTGTGGCGCCGCGTCGTGCGGCTGGGCACGGAGGTGGGCCGTCAGGCCTATGCCGTCGGCCTCACCGGCGCCGCCGCGGTGGCCGAGCGGCTCAATCCGGCGGCCCGTCGGCGCGCGCAACGCGCGCGCCGGTCACGGCAGTCACGAGCCGGGGCGTGCGCCTGCGCGTCCCGGCACCGGAGCCGGGCGTAGGGCCCGGGTACCGGCGGAAGCAGAGAGGGACTTCACGTGTCGATCAAGGTGTCCGACTTCGTTCTCCAGCGGCTGCGGGAGTGGGAGGTCGACCATGTGTTCGCGTACGCGGGCGACGGAATCAACGGGCTGCTCGCCGCCTGGGGACGGGCCGAGAACAGGCCCAAGTTCGTCCAGTCGCGGCACGAGGAGATGTCCGCGTTCCAGGCGGTGGGCTACGCGAAGTTCTCCGGCAAGGTGGGCGTGTGCGCCGCGACCTCCGGTCCCGGTGCGATCCACCTGCTGAACGGGCTGTACGACGCGAAGCTCGACCACGTCCCCGTCGTCGCGATCGTGGGGCAGACCAACAGGAGCGCCATGGGCGGCTCCTATCAGCAGGAGGTCGACCTGCTGAGCCTGTACAAGGACGTGGCGTCCGACTTCTGCGAGATGGTCACCACCCCCGAGCAGCTCCCGAACGTCCTCGACCGCGCCCTGCGCACGGCATACGCGCGACGGACCGTGACCGCCGTCATCATCCCGGCCGACGTCCAGGAACTGGACTACACGCCGCCGCAGCACGCGTTCAAGATGGTGCCCTCCAGCCTGGGCCGGGTCTCCTACGCGCCGGTTCCGGCGGACGCCGAGATCGCCCGGGCCGCCGAACTGCTCAACGAGGGCGAGAAGGTCGCCGTGCTCATCGGGCAGGGCGCCCGCGGCGCACGGCCGGAGGTCGAGGAACTCGCCGACGTGCTGGCCGCGGGTGTCGCGAAGGCGCTGCTGGGCAAGGACGCGCTGCCGGACGACCTGCCGTACGTGACGGGTTCGATCGGGCTGCTGGGCACCCGTGCCTCGTACGAGATGATGCGGGACTGCGACACCCTGCTCGTGGTGGGATCCAGCTTCCCGTACTCGCAGTTCCTGCCGGAGTTCGACCAGGCGCGCGCGGTGCAGATCGACATCGACCCGTTCATGATCGGACTGCGCTATCCGTTCGAGGTCAATCTCGTCGGGGACGCGCAGGAGACACTCAAACGGCTTCTGCCGCTGCTCAAGCGGAAGAAGCACGGCTCGTGGCGCAAGAAGGTCGAGAAGGACACCGCCCGCTGGTGGGAGGTGATGGAGCGGCGCGCCGCCGTGGACGCCGACCCGGTCAATCCGGAGTACGTCGTGCACGCGCTGGACGGCCTGCTGCCCGGCAACGTGATGCTCTCCGCGGACTCCGGTTCCGCCGCCAACTGGTACGCCCGTCATCTGCGGCTGCGCGGCTCGATGCGCGGCTCACTGTCCGGCACGCTGGCCACCATGGGGCCGGGCGTCCCGTACGCGATCGGGGCCAAGTTCGCCCACCCGGACCGGCCGGCGATCGCGCTGGTCGGCGACGGGGCGATGCAGATGAACGGCCTCGCCGAGATGATCACCGCGGCCAAGTACTGGCGGGAATGGGATGATCCGCGGCTGATCGTCGCCGTCCTCAACAACAGGGACCTGAACCAGGTCACCTGGGAGATGCGCGCGCTGGCGGGGGCACCGCAGTTCCTGCCCTCGCAGGAGATCCCGGACGTTCCCTACGCCGACTTCGCGCGTTCCATCGGTCTCGACGGGGTACGGGTCGAGCGGCCCGGCGACGTCGAGACCGCCTGGCATCGCGCGCTGGGCGCCGACCGTCCGTTCGTCATCGACTTCCGTACCGATCCGGCCGTGCCGCCGATTCCTCCGCACGCGGATCTCGACCAGATCGAGGCCGCCACCGCGGCGGTCCTCAAGGGCGACAGCGACCGGGGAGGCATGCTCCGCCAGGGACTGAAGGCCAAGGTGCAGGACCTGCTCCCCGGAGGCCGTCACCGCAACGACGGATGAGGCGGCGGCCCGGAACTCCTGGGAGGTTCCGGGCTCTCGGCCCGCCCGGTGCGGGCGCGTTGCTGCTGCCTGACGTATTTCTCCGCCTCGAGGGCCGCCTCACGTGCGGTGCGTTGGCCCAGGAGTACGCACAGCGTGTAGGCCGCGTCCTCGAAACGGTCGCGATTCTCGCTGTGCGTCGGATCGGCGAGCATGCGGCGTTCCAGCTCGCGATACCGGATGAGGAGACTGCCTATCAGGTCGTGGTCCGGCAACAGCATGTAACTCCTCCTCGTGTGAGGGGGTTCCTGCCTGCTTCGGCTGCCCATTCTCCGCCACCTGGGGGAAGTTCTCCACCGGAGCGGGTGGAAGCCCGGCCGCACCGCGCCACGTACGGCCGCACCGCCTTGCCGAGGCCTCGTTTCGGCGCATGCCTCCCGGGCACCCGCGAGGACGGCGCCGAACGCGCTCCGAAAGGCGATGCGTAACGGAGGCACATCATGCGCGCACTGACATGGCACGGCCGGCGGGACGTCCGGGTGGACACCGTGCCGGACCCGCAGCTGAAGGACCCCACGGATGTGATCGTCGGCATCACGTCGTCCGGCATCTGCGGCTCCGACCTGCATCTGTACGAGGTGCTGGGCCCGTACCTGGAGCCCGGCGACATCCTGGGCCACGAGCCGATGGGCGTGGTCCAGGAGGTGGGCGAGGGGGTGTCCACGCTGACCCCCGGCGACCGGGTCGTCATCCCGTTCAACGTCTCGTGCGGGACCTGCTTCATGTGCACCCAGGGTCTGCACTCCCAGTGCGAGACCACCCAGGTGCGCGAACGGGGCATGGGTGCCTCCCTGTTCGGCTACACCAAGCTGTACGGCCATGTGCCCGGCGGGCAGGCGGAGTACCTGCGGGTGCCGTTCGGCGACCACCTGCCGATCAAGGTGCCGGACGGCCCGCCCGACGAACGCTTCGTCTACCTGTCCGACGTCCTGCCCACCGCCTGGCAGGCCGTCGAGTACGCGGACATCCCGCCCGGCGGATCGGTGACGGTGCTCGGACTCGGGCCGATCGGTGAGATGGCGGCCCGGATCGCGCTGCACCGGGGTGCGGGCCTGGTCATCGGCGTTGACCTGGTGACGGAACGGCTGGCGCGGGCGAGCACACACGGGATCAAGGCGATGGACCTGCGCGACCACGGCAAGCAACTGGGCGACGCCATCCGCGATCTGACCGACGGACGCGGCACGGACGCCGTGATCGACGCGGTGGGAATGGAAGCCCACGGTGCGCCGATCGCGAAGACCGCGCAGTGGATGACGGGACTGCTGCCGGACGCCGTCGCCGAGCGGCTGATGGAACACGCCGGTGTCGACCGGCTGTCGGCGTTCCACACGGCGATCGACGTGGTCCGGCGGGGCGGCACGATCTCCCTCGCGGGCGTGTACGGGGGGATGACCGACCCGCTGCCCATGCTGACCCTGTTCGACAAGCAGATCCAGCTCCGCATGGGGCAGGCGAACGTCAAGCGCTGGGTGGACGACATCCTGCCGCTGCTGGGGGACGGCGACCCGCTGGGCGTGGAGGGATTCGCGACCCACAGCTTGCCGCTGGAGGACGCGCCGAAGGCCTACGCCCAGTTCCAGGCCAAGGGGGACGGCATGATCAAGACGCTGCTCAAGCCCTGAGCGCCTTGGGGGTTTCCGACATACGGGTCACGCGGAGGCCGGTCCGTCGCCGGTGCCGTCTTCCGCGTGGCCCGTGTGGTCCGTGGCCTCGTCCGCGTCCTCGTCGTCGTCCCGTTCGCCCTCGGCCTGGGACGGGGTGGTCCTCGGCGGCATCGGGCGGTCGTCGTCGTCCCGCTCGCCCTCGGCTTGGGACGGTGTCTGCTCGCTCATGTGTCTCCCTCCGGACCGGGCGTGCGTCCACTGCTCGGCGTCGAGGGTCGACGCCGATGACGTGAGACATGTGCCCGGTTTGCGCATTTTTCACCACCTGGGCGGTGTCGGCCGTATGAGCGGCGTGCCAGGGGGTACCCGAGACCCATGCGTTCCACCAGGACGCATACGACCAGAGGAGATGTCAGCCGTGGACCCGCGGACCGACACCGAACCGTCAACCAGACAGGCCCCCCGCGAACAGCGCATACGCACCTGCCGCCCCGCCATCGCCGAAAAGGGACGGGACGCCGGGGAGCCGCAGGAGAACAGCCCCGAGTGGAACATCGTCCGGGGCGAGGACTGAGAAACTTCGCCGGAGAACGCATCGGACGGCCCTTTGTGGACACCTGCCCTGCATGACGACCCTTCCCGGCGTGTACGAGTCGCACTGGATGGAAACGGCGCAGGCACCCCCGCGCGCCCCGCTCTCCGAGGACATCGAGGTCGACGTCGTCGTGGTCGGCGCGGGCATCGCCGGCCTCAGCACTGCCTGGGAGCTGTCCCGTACCGGGCGCAGCGTGGCGGTGCTGGAGGCCGGCCGGGTCGCGGCGGGTGTCTCGGGCTACACCACCGCCAAGCTCTCCGCGCTGCACACGCTGATCTACGACCGGCTGCGCCGGACCCGTGGCCCGGAGGGCGCCCGGCTGTACGCGCGGTCCCAGCGCGAGGCGGTCGATCACGTCGCCGGCGTCGTGGCCGAACTCGGCATCGACTGCGAGCTGGAGCGGGCGCCCGCCTTCACGTATTGCGAGGATCCGGCCCGGGCCGGCGGGCTGCGCGCGGAGGCGGAAGCGGCCGCCGAAGCGGGACTGGACGCCTCGTTCGTCAGCGAGACCGGGCTGCCGTTCGCCGTCGCGGGCGCGGTACGCGTCGAGGACCAGGCGCAGTTCCATCCCCGCAAGTACCTGCTCGCGCTCGCCGACGACATCGAGGCGCGCGGCGGCGTGATCCACGAACGGACCCGGGTCACCCAGCTGAAGGAGGGTGAGCCCTGCCGGGTGCGGACAGCCGCCGGCCTGACCGTCACCGCCCGGAGCGTCGTCGTCGCCACGCACTATCCGCTCTTCGACCGGGCGATGCTCTTCACCCGGCTCTCGCCGCGCCGCGAACTGGTGGTCGCCGGGCCCGTCGACGCCGACCATGACCCGGCCGGCATGTACATCACCCAGGAGAACAACACGCGTTCGGTACGCACCGCTCCGTACGGGGAGGGCCGCCGGCTGCTGATCGTCACCGGCGAATCCTTCACGCCCGGCACGGGGGACACGTCCGAACGCTTCGCACGACTCGCGGCCTGGGCCCAGGACCGCTTCCCCGGCGTCACCCTCACCCATCGCTGGGCGGCGCAGGACAACGACCCGACCGACACCGTGCCGCTGGTGGGCCGGATGCACCCGGGCGGGGACCACGCGTATGTCGCGACCGGCTTCGGCGGCTGGGGCATGAGCGGCGGGGTGATGGCGGGAAGGCTGCTCGCCACACTCATCGAGGGCGGCGAATCGCCGTGGGCGGAGCTGTACGATCCGCGGCGGCTGAAGAGCGCGCTGCTGCGCGAGGCGGCGGGGTTCCTCAAGCACCAGGCCGACGTGGGCAAGCACTTCGTCGGGGACCGGCTGCGGACACCGGACCCCGCGTCGGCCGCGGACGTCGCGCCGGGTACGGGCGCCGTGGTGCGGGTCGCCGGGGAGCGCTGCGCGGTGTACCGCGACGAGAACGGCACGGCGCACGCGCTGACCGCGCGCTGCACTCATCTCGGCTGCCTGGTGGCCTTCAACAACGCCGAGCGCACCTGGGAGTGCCCCTGCCACGGCTCGCGCTTCAGCATCGACGGCGACGTCATCCAGGGCCCGGCCAACCGCCCCCTGGACAAGCGCGACGTGGAGGAGGCCCCCGAAGGCCCGTCCTGACACCGGTCAACGTCGGTCGCTGCCGGCTCGGTGTCGCCGGCGGCGATCTGGGAACGATGGCGAACCCCGGTGATACGTGGTAAGCGTGATAAATGGGCCGCGTACCGGACGCACGGGGCTGGCGAGCGGCGCTGGGCTTGCGCAGCGTCGCCACACAGGTGTTCGTCTTGCTGGTGGCGGTCGTGTCGCTGCTCTTCGCGGCCGCGGTGGGCTCCTTTGTGTGGAGCGCGATCGAGCACAGTCAGGAGCACGCCCGTGAGCAGGCGCTGGCCGTGTCCCGGACCTTCGCGAGTTCCCCCGCAACCGTGTCCGCACTCGGCGGGGACGACCCCTCGGCGTCCCTTCAGCCGCGCGCCGAGGAGGCCACCTCGCTGTCCGACGCGGAATTCATCGCTGTAATGAGCCCACAGGGCACTCTGTACACCCACCCCGACCCGGCACAGATCGGACAGCCCTACCCGGGCAGTATCGACCGGGCGCTCGGCGGTGAGACCTACACGCAGTCCGGCGACGGGCCTTTCAGTGAGACCATTCAGGGTCTGGCACCTGTCACGGGGCGTGACGGATCGGTCATCGGCGTCGTCGCGGCGGGGATCGAGTCGAAGGGCGTGGCGCAGCTTCCGCTCCTGTACGCCTCTGCCGGTGGCGCGTTGCTCCTCGCCACCGGCGGGGTCGCGCTCATCAGCAGACGGCTGGGGCGCCAGACCCGTGGCCTGGGGCCACAGGAGATCACCCGCCTGTATGAGCACCACGACGCCGTTCTGCATTCCGTGCGTGAAGGCGTCCTCATCATCGACGGCGAGCGCAGGCTGCTGCTCGCCAATGACGAGGCGCAGCGGTTGCTCGGCCTGCCGGACGACATACAGGGCCGTCCCGTCATCGACCTCGGGCTGGAAGCGCCCCTCGCCGACCTCCTCGCCTCCGGGCGGTCGGCAACCGATGAGATCCACCTCGCCGGAGAACGGGTGCTGGCCGTCAACCTCCGCCCCACGCAGGGGCGTGGTCGTCGGTACGGGAGCGTCGCCACCCTCCGTGACACCACCGAACTGCGGGCGCTGACCGGCAAGGCCGACGTGGCCCGCGGACGGCTGAGGCTGTTGAACGAGGCCACTGCGCGGATCGGCAGCACTCTGGATGTGACCACGACCGCCGAGGAACTGACGGAGGCGACGGTTCCACGGTTCGCCGACACCGGCATCGTCGATCTTGTGGAGTCCGTGCTGGCCGGAGAGGAGCCCTCCAACGGCAGCGCGCGCCTGCGCCGGGTCGCGGCCGCCGGCATGGGAGCGGACGGCCCGCTACGCCCCGTGGGCGAGCTCATCGGACACGGGCCGTCGACGCCACAGGCCCGGGCCTTCGACTCCGGACAAGCAGTCCTCGCACCCGGTGTGCACGGCCCCACGGCAGGGCCCGCCCAGCCCGGCGGCCCGGGCCCGGAAGGCGGCGAAACTTCGCTCATCGCCGTCCCTCTACGCGCCCGTGGTGTCACCCTTGGAGTCGCGACCTTCTCACGCTCGACCCGGTCCGAGCCGTTCGAGACCGACGACCTGGCCGTCGCCGAGGAACTGGCCGCCCGTGCGGCGGTCTGCATCGACAACGCCCGCCGCTACACGCGCGAGCACACCACCGCCGTGACACTGCAGCGCAGCCTGCTGCCGCGTGGGACACCCGAGCAGGTGGCCGTGGAGGTCGCCCACCGTTACCTGCCTGCACGAGCCGGAGTGGGCGGCGACTGGTTCGACGTGATCCCGCTGTCCAGCGCACGTGTCGCCCTCGTCGTCGGCGACGTCGTGGGCCACGGCCTGCATGCCGCCGCCACCATGGGCCGTCTGCGGACCGCCGTGCACAACTTCTCCGCGCTCGACCTGCCCCCCGACGAACTCCTGACCCACCTCGACGACCTCGTCAGCCGCATCGACCATGACGCGGCCTCAGCCGGCGGCGGTGACGAGATCGTGGGCGCCACCTGCCTGTACGCCGTGTACGACCCGGTCTCCCGGAGCTGTTCCCTGGCCCGCGCGGGCCACCCCCCGCCCGCCCTCATCCACCCCGACGGCTCCGTCGCGTTCCTCGAGGTCCCTGCCGGGCCACCGCTGGGGGTGGGCGGGCTCCCCTTCGAGACCCTGGTGCTCGACATCACCGAGGGCAGCCAACTCGCCCTCTACACCGACGGGCTCATCGAATCCCGCAGCCGCGACATCGACACCGGAGTCGAACTCCTTCGCCTTGCGCTCGCCCACCCCGACCGCCCTCCCCAACACACGTGCGACGCGGCCCTCAGCGCTCTCCTGCCCACCGACAACGACGACGACATCGCCCTGCTGGTCGCCCGTACCCGCGTCATGGCCGCCGAGCAGATCGCGAGCTGGGACGTGCCCGTCCTCCCCAATGCGGTCGCCGACGTGCGCAAGGCCGCCGTCCGGCAACTGAACGACTGGGGCCTGCAGGAAATCGCTTTCACCACCGAACTGGTGCTCAGCGAGCTGGTGACCAACGCCATCCGCCACGGCACCGGGCCCATCCAGGTCCGTCTGCTACGCGACAGCTCGCTCATCTGCGAGGTCTCCGACGGCAGCATCTCCGCACCCCACCTGCGTCGCGCCGCGTTCACCGACGAAGGCGGCCGCGGCCTCTTCCTGGTGGCCCAGTGCACAGAGCGCTGGGGCACCCGCTACACCCCCAGAGGGAAGATCATCTGGACCGAGCAATTCCTCCCCATCTCCCTCTCGGGCTGGTAGACGTCGTCGCCGCGTGCCTCGTCGGACATGGCTTCTCCTCTCGGTAGCGCGGTAGCGCGGTAGCGGGGGCGGGCTCCTCGGATCAGACGGAGGCCGGGAACCGCGCCCAGACCCGGTGCTCCGCGAGCAGGCCGGTGACCTCCTCCAGTACGTTCTGCGGTTCGCCGCCGACCACACCGGGCGCGTCGGCCGGGCATCCCGCCGCCGACAGCACGCGTGCGCCGTCGCCCCAGTGGCCGAGCGGCTTCGCGTGGCGGAACGCCTCGCCGACCATGAGGGTCACCCGCGGGTCCACGTCCGAGGTGCCCGGCCCGCCCGGGCCGGCATGAGCGGCCTTCGCGTCCCGCGCCCCGTACGCATCCGCACCCGGCGCCGGCGCGCAGGCCAGCAGCAGCGCGTCGAACTCCACCGACCGTGCCGTGGCGAACGTGCGCTGGACGGGCAGCGGCTCGGCGCCGTCCCCGTCCAGTACGCCGCCGGTGGGGGCGATCAGCAGCGGCACCATGCCGCCGTCGAACACCGCCTGCCGTACCGCGCGTACTCCGGCGACATCGCAGCTCTCGTCCACGACGACGCCGACGATCCGCCCGGTGGTCGGCCACGTCTGGCCCACCTGCGAGAGCGCCGGGCTCGGCTCGGCGAACGGGAACGGCTTCCCGGGCCCGGGCGCGGCCAGACCGAGGCCTTCCGCCACCCGCGAGCAGAGGTCGGTGTCGATCCCGGCGAGCACCCCCAGCATGCGTTCCTTGACGGCGTTCTCGTAGCACTTGCCGAGCTCGAAGGTGTAGGCGGCGATGAGATGTTCGCGCTCGACCGGCGTAAGACTCAGCCAGAACAGCCGGGGCTGGCTCGTGTGGTCGGCGAATGACGCCGGGGCGTCACGGACCTTGCTCGCCTCGGGCGTGGTCACGGGCACCTCGACGTACGCGCCCATGTCGGCGCCCGCGAGGAACGGGCAGCCCCCGTCCAGCGAGTTGGGGCGGTAGGGCGCGACGCCGACGTGGACGGCGGTCTGGTGCATGCCGTCGCGCAGCATGTCGTTGGTGGGGGCCTGCGGCCGGTTGATGGGGATCTGGCCGAAGTTCGGGCCGCCGAGGCGGGAGATCTGGGTGTCGAGGTAGGAGAAAAGCCGGCCGGCGAGCAAGGGGTCGTCGGTGATGTCGATGCCGGGCACGAGGTGTCCGGGATGGAAGGCGACCTGCTCGGTCTGCGCGAAGTAGTTCTCCGGATTCCTGTTCAGCGTCATCAGGCCGATCGGCTGGACCGGTGCCAGCTCCTCCGGCACGATCTTCGTCGGATCCAGCAGGTCGATGCCTTCGAACGTCTGGTCGGGGGTGTCCGGGAAGGCCTGGATGCCGAGCTCCCACTCGGGGAACGCACCCGCCTCGATCGCATCGGCGAGGTCCCGGCGGTGGAAGTCCGGATCGAGGCCGCCGATCAGCTGGGCCTCCTCCCACAACAGCGAGTGCACACCGGCCTTGGGCTTCCAGTGGAACTTCACCAGCGTCGTCCCGCCCTCCTCGTCGACCAGGCGGAAGGTGTGGATGCCGAAGCCCTCCATCATCCGGTACGAGCGCGGAATGCCGCGGTCGGACATGTTCCACATCGTGTGGAACGTGGCCTCGGTGTGCAGCGAGACGAAGTCCCAGAACGTGTCGTGCGCGCTCTGGGCCTGCGGGATCTCACGGTCGGGGTGCGGTTTCGCGGCGTGGACGACGTCCGGGAACTTGATGGCGTCCTGGATGAAGAAGACCGGGATGTTGTTTCCCACCAGGTCGAACGTGCCCTCGTCCGTGTAGAACTTGGTCGCGAATCCGCGCGTGTCCCGCACCGTGTCGGCCGATCCCCGCGAGCCCAGCACCGTGGAGAAACGGACGAAGACGGGTGTCTCCACGTCCCGTCCGAGGAACGCCGCCCTGGTGACCGAGCCGGCGGTCCCGTATCCCAGGAACACCCCGTGTGCTGCCGCGCCCCGGGCATGGACCACGCGCTCCGGAATGCGCTCGTGGTCGAAGTGCATGATCTTCTCCCGCAGGTGGTGGTCCTGCAGGAGCACCGGTCCGCGCGGGCCCGCCTTGAGCGAGTGGTCCGTGTCGTACAGCCGCGTTCCCTGAGCGGTCGTCAGGTACGCACCGCCCTGGCTCCGGGACGCCGGGGGAGCGCCGGTGGGCTTCCCGGTCGGGGAGACGGCCTCGGGACCGCTCTGGTCGGCCTTGGGCGGCAGCGGTTCCCGGGGGACCGTGGGTTCCGGGCGGGAGGGCGCTTCGCCGGCGGGGCGCCCGGGGATCACTGCTTGCTCATCGACGGGGCGGGACTTCTCCACGATTCCTCCTGGGACGGGGACGAGCGGATGCGCGAGGCGGAAGCCGTCTGTCCACCAGTAACCCGCATGAAATAGATCAAACCGCGCTGGGTAGCCGCCCGGCATGAACCTCATCAAGCCTCTGGCAGTCGTCACCGGTGCCTCCAGCGGTATCGGGTTCGAACTCGCCAAGCAATTCGCCGACAACGGATTCGATCTTGTGGTCAGCGCCGAGGACCCCGGTGTGGAGCAGGCGGCCGAGGAGCTGCGGGCCGCCGGCGCCGACGTCCAGGTCGTACGCGCCGACCTCGCCACGTACGACGGTGTGGAGCAGCTCTACGCCTCGATCGCGGTGACCCGCCGGCCGGTCAGCGCCGCCGCCCTCAATGCCGGAGTCGGCCGGGGCGGGGCGTTCCTCGACACCGATCTGTCGGACGAGGCCAGAATCATCGACCTGAACATCACCTCGACGGTGCATCTGGCCAAACGCCTGCTTCCGGACATGGTCGCGGCGGGAGACGGCAGGGTCCTCATCACGTCCTCCATCGCTTCGACGATGCCGGGCTCCTTCCAGGCGGTGTACAACGCCTCGAAGTCCTTCCTGCAGTCCTTCGCCGAGGCGCTGCAGAACGAGCTCAAGGACACCGGAGTGACGGTCACCTCGCTCATGCCGGGCCCGACCGAGACGAACTTCTTCCGCCGGGCGGGCATGGACGACACCAAGGTCGGCCGGCAGCCGAAGGACGATCCGGCCAGGGTCGCCAAGGACGGGTTCGACGCACTGATGAGCGGACGGGGCAAGGTCGTCGCCGGGTCGCTGAAGACCAAGGCGCAGGGCGTCGCCAACAAGGTTCTGCCCGACAGGCTGAAAGCGGCCGCGCACCGGCGCATGGCGGAACCCGGCTCAGGCAGGTAAGGAGTCCCCCGTCCCGGGAGATCCGGGGGCGCGCGGATTGTCAGTGGCGTACGTCACAGTTGAGGGAAGTGACCGCACTCCGGCATCCGTGGACCCGAGGGGATCCCATGAGTTACGCGATCCAGGCGGAAGGTCTGGCCAAACAGTTCAAGGAGACCCAGGCGCTGGCCGGGGTGGATCTCACCGTCCCGGCCGGCACGGTGCTCGGCCTGCTCGGGCCCAACGGCGCGGGCAAGACGACGGCGGTCCGCATCTTCGCGACGCTCCTCGCGCCGGACGGCGGGCGGGCGGAGGTCGGCGGGCACGACGTCGTACGCGAGGCGGGCCTGGTGCGCTCCATGATCGGTCTGACCGGGCAGTACGCGGCGGTCGACGAGAACCTGACGGGCACCGAGAATCTGCTGATGATCGGCCGGCTGCTGGGCATGCCGCGCTCGCAGGCGCGTGTCCGGGCGGCGGAGCTGCTGGACCGCTTCCAGCTCAGTGACGCGGCGGGACGAGCGACGAAGACATACTCGGGAGGCATGCGGCGGCGCCTGGACCTGGCGGCGAGCCTGGTCGGGCGGCCGCAGATCCTCTTCCTCGACGAACCGACCACCGGACTGGACCCGCACAGTCGCGGTGAGGTGTGGGACATGCTGCGCGGCCTGGTCGCGGAGGGCGTGACGGCTCTGCTGACCACGCAGTATCTGGACGAGGCCGACCGGCTCGCCCACGACATCGTGGTGATCGACAAGGGCCGGGTGATCGCGGAAGGAACGCCGGACCAGCTGAAATCACAGGTCGGGGGCCAAGTTCTGCAACTGCGGCCGGTACACGCGGCCGACCTCGCCAGGGTGCAGGCGCTGCTGATCGAGGAAGCCGGGCCGCAGGCCAAGATCGAGGGCGGCGAGATCACGGCACCCGTCAACGATCCCGCCCTGATGCCGGCGGTGGTGCGCCGGCTGGACCAGGCCGGCATTCCGGTCGCCGAGCTGACGCTGCGGCGCTCCTCGCTCGACGAGGTGTTCCTGGTGCTGACCGGTCACCGGGCGGAACCGGAGCGGACCGAGGCCGATGCCGGCGAGGGCGGCGAGGAGCGGTACGAGACGGTGGTGAGCCGGTCATGACCACCGTGACGATCACCGACACGATGGGGCACAGCGGCAGGGTGCGGCCGCTGCCCGCGCTGCGGCAGACCGCCACGATGGCGTGGCGCAGCCTGGTGTCGGTCAAGCACAACCCGCTCGAACTGGTCGACTACAGCATTACGCCGATCATGTTCGTGTTCCTGTTCACCTACGTCTTCGGTGGCCAGATGGCGGGCTCACCCAAGGACTACCTCCAGTACGCGCTGGCCGGGATCATCGTCCAGAACACGCTCTTCATGAGCATGTACACCGCCATGGCCCTGAACACCGACCTGACCAAGGGTGTCTTCGACCGCTTGCGAAGTCTGCCCATCGCCCGGTCGGCACCCCTGTTCGGGCGGATCACCGCCGACCTGGCCAAGCAGCTCTGGGCGATGCTCCTGATGATCGCGCTCGGCACGCTGCTGGGGTTCCGGATCACCGGTGGGCTCGGCGGTTTGCTCGCCGCGCTCGTGCTGCTGCTGACGTTCGCGGCAGCGGTGTCGTGGACCGCGGTGCTCATCGGAATGCTGGCCGGCGACGCGGAGAAGGTGCAGGTCTTCGCGTTCACGCTGATCTTCCCGCTCACGTTCACCAGCAGCGCGTTCGTCCGGGTCGACACCATGCCGGGTTGGCTGCAGGCGTGGGTCGACGTCAACCCCGTCACGCATCTGTCGGACGCCTTCCGCGGCCTGCTGCTCGGCACCGGCGCCGGCCGGCCGGTCCTGTGGTCCCTGGCCTGGGCGGTGGGCATCGCGGTGGTGTTCATACCCCTGGCGATGCGGGCGTACCGGTCCCGGGCCTGACAGGGCCTGACAGGGGGAGCACGCTCGTACGGGGCAGCGGGAGCAGGTTCACCGGACCGTTTTGCGGTTACCCGCAGGGGCATGGCATCGAAATGGCGAACCAGACGTCAGGATGTGGGGCACCCGGAGGCGGAGCCGGAGGGGCACGAGCGCGTCGCCCCTGGGCCGGACGGCGGGCAGGACGGGAGGCCGGAGCACGGCGACCGGGCGGGTCCGGACCCGCGGGTGGAGTCGGCCGCCCCGGACACGCCCACCGAGATGCCCGGGAAATCGTGGTGGGCGGTACTGCGGCGCACGGTCACGGAGTTCAAGGACGACGAGCTCGCCGACCGGGCGGCTGCGCTGACCTACTACGGGGTGCTGGCCCTGTTCCCCGCGCTACTGGTGCTGGTGTCGCTGCTCGGCATCGCGGGCGAGTCGGCGACCCGGACGATCCTGGACAACCTCAAGCAGCTCACCCCCGGTTCGGCGCGGGACGTCATCACCGGCGCGGTCGAGCAGTTGCAGTCCAGCAGTGGTACGGGGTCGGTGCTGCTGATCGTGGGCCTGCTCGGCGCGCTGTGGTCGGCTTCGGGGTATGTGGCCGCGTTCATCCGCACGTCCAACGCCATCTACGACATCCCCGAGGGGCGCCCGGTATGGAAGATCACCCCGTTGCGTGTCGTGGTCACCCTGGTGCTGATGATCCTGGCCTGCGTGAGTGCGCTGATCGTGGTGTTCACCGGCGCCCTCGCCCAGCAGGCCGGCACGGCCCTGGGCATCGGTGGCACCGCGATGACGGTCTGGGCGATCGCCAAGTGGCCGGTGCTGATCCTGCTGGTCACGATCATGATCGCGATCCTCTACTGGGCGTCGCCGAACGCGAAGGGCCGCGGCTTCAAGTGGGTCACCTCGGGCAGCTTTCTCGCCCTGGTGATCTGGCTGATCGCCTCGGGCGGCTTCGCGCTGTACGTGGCGAACTTCGGCTCGTACAACAAGACCTACGGCACCCTGGCCGGAGTGATCATCTTCCTGGTCTGGTTGTGGATCACGAACCTCGCGATCGTTCTTGGCCTGGAGTTCGACGCGGAGATGACGCGGGAGCGCGCGATCATCGGCGGCCACCCCAGGGAGGAAGAGCCCTACGTCGAGCCCCGTGACACCCGCAAGTGGACCGATGGTGACCGCAGGCGCATGGGCGACGTCTGAGGTTCGGGAGACAGCCCCGGACAGCGGCCCCCGGGGCCGACGGCGATCAGCCTGTCGGCCCCGGGGGGCCGGACCGGGGTGATCAGGCCGAGGTCTGGGCCGAGCCGTGGTCGGTGCCGGCGGTCCGGTTGATCTTCTCTATCGCCTGGCGCGCGTGCTCACCGGGGGTGCGGGCGGTGAGGGTGGACACGGTGGAGGGCGCGGCGAACGGCTGGCCACGATCCGGCGCGGGCTTCGCGTGCGCGGCCGACCGCGTACGCAAGCGGTGACTGGCGGCTTCGTCGAGGGTCACCGGGCGCTGCATCTGCGCGGCGAGCCGGCCGGCTTCCTGGCCGAGCGCGGCGACATCGTCCCAGGCGAGCCGGAGCACCAGACGCAGTTCGGCCTCCCCGTCGGGGAGGGCTTGGAGGGGAAGGCTGACGGGGTCGTTCATGGGCTGATCCTCAAGGTCTCGGGACAGGGCCATGGCAGGAAGCGCCGCGCACCACGGGTACGGTCGTGCGCCCACTGATACGCAGCACCGCACCGGCGCGTTCAGCGCCCGCCGCGCCGTTCCGTGGTCGCGCCGGCCGTGGGGCACGGGACCTGCCCGACGCGATGTGTTCGCGGTCGATGGCACATCGTCTGTGTGTCTCGCCGCCGGGGGTCCCGGTCAGTGCCGGAGGTGAGGCCAGTGCGCGAGACCGTTGTGGGTGGGTGTGTCGCTGATCGCTTCCTCGGCCGAGCCGTGGAAGGCGTAGACGTGGCGGAGGCCGCCCATCCTGAACACCTTGAGGAGCCACTCGTCGGCACAGGCGATGCGCAGCGAGCCCTTGTGGTCCCTGATCCGTTTGGTGACGGCGACGATCATGCCGAGGCCGGTGGAATCCAGGAAGGAGGCGAGGCGCAGGTCGAGGACGAAGTGGCGGTGGCCGTCGCGCAGCAGGCCGATGACCGCCGCGCGGATCCGGGGCGAGAAGCAGATGTCCACCTCGCCGGCCGGTTCGAGGACGGTCCAGCCGTTGTCCGTGTACGCGCCCACGGACGCGTGTTGCCCGAGTACCTGTGTACGCACCCTCGGTCTTCCCTCTCTCCCGTCGTGCCGTCCCGGACCCACCCGCACTCCGCTGCGTGGCTTGTCCGCTTTGTCTAGGTAACGGGCTCCTGCGGGTGTGCCACAAGGGCGGGGATTTCAGATGGTGAGCGAGAGGCCCCGGGTCACCCGTTGCGCGCTGGCCAGCAGGTGCGCAATGGCGCTCTCCATGCCGGCGGAGCGGTCGGCGCGCAGGGAGATGCCGAGCGAACCGAGCGTGTTCGACCGCAGGACCGGGACCGCGACGCAGACCGTGCCGAGGCTGTACTCCTCCAGGTCCGTGACGACCGGGACGTCGGGGGTGGAGTCGAGCCGCTTGAGAAGCTCGGACTGATGGGTGATGGTCCGGGGGGTGAGGTCGTTGAGCGTGTGCCGGGAGAGGTAGTCGGCCCGGCCGGCGTCGTCCAGCGCGCGCAGCACGCACTTGCCGAGCGCCGTCGCGTGCGCCGCGTCCTCGAACCCGACCCAGAGGTCGACGCGAGGGGCACGGGGTCCGTCCACGATCTCTGCGACACGGATCTCCCCGTCCTCGTAGAACGTGAGGTAGGCGGCCGCGGACAGTTCGTCGCGCAGGGCCGCCAGTGCCGGGCGGACGCGGTTGAGGAGTGCCTGGTCCCGGCTGCCGCCGTGCAGTGCGCCGAGCTTCTCGCCGAGGACGAAGGCGCCGTCGTCCAGTTTCTGCACATAGCCGTCGTGCGTCAGGGTGCGCAGCAGGTGGTACGTGGTGGCCAGGGCCAGGCCGGTCTCGCGGGCCAGCTGTTTGGCCGGCGCGCCGCCCGCGTGGGAGCCGATTGCCTCGATCAGCCGGAAGGCTCGCTGCACGGAGGTGATGAGTGTGGGACCGTCCTGACCGCCCATGCCTCCAGCCTGGGCTCGGCGCGCCTCCTGGGCAACCCTGCCGGCCCGCTCGTCGCCGCCGCCGCTGGGGAATGTGCCCGCTGTTCCGGCGCGGACGCGGTCCGTTTACCGGCTGTGAACCCGCCATCAGCACCGGATAGTCGGTCAGGTGGGCGCCTTGCAACGAAGCAAGCCCCGCGGACAGGGGCATCTGCTTCGGGTCGGTGTTGACCACCATCGGCCACATCAGGTCGTTCCACGACCACAGGAACGTGAGGATGCCCAGTGCGAGCAGTCCGGGCCGGGCCGGCGGCAGCGCGATCCGCCAGTAGATCGTTAACGGGTTCGCGCCGTCCGGGCGTGCGCCCTCCTCGACCTCCGTCGGCAGCCCTCCGGCGGTGAGGCGTCCGGGGCGCGGCCCGGCCCCCGCAGCGTCACACTGGGGACGTTCCCGTCCGGACGCCGAGGAGCACCGTGCCTGTCCCGATCATCATCGACTGCGATCCCGGGCACGACGACGCCTTGGCGATCATGCTCGCCGCCGGAGATCCCTCCGTCGAGCTGCTCGCGATCACCACGGTCGCCGGCAATCAGACGGTCGAGAAGACCACCCTGAACGCGCGCAGGGTCTGTACCGTCGCCGGAATCACCGGCGTTCCCCTCGCGGCCGGATGCGGACAGCCGCTCGTCCAGCCCCTGGATGTCGCGGGCGACGTGCACGGGGACTCCGGCATGGACGGGCCGCGGTTCGGGGAGCCGACGGTGGACGTGGTGCCCGGGCATGCGGTGGACCTGATGTACCGGATCCTGACCGGCCATCCGGAGCCCGTCACCCTCGTCCCGACCGCCCCGCTGACCAATATCGCCCTCCTGCTGACCCGGTATCCCGACAGTGCCGCCCGTATCCACGAGATCGTGCTCATGGGCGGCTCCACCGAACGCGGGAACCGGACACCGGCGGCCGAGTTCAACATCCATGCCGACCCGGAAGCCGCGGACATTGTCTTCCGCAGCGGTGTGCCGGTCACCATGTGCGGCCTCAACGTCACCCATCAGGCGCTCGCCACCCACGACGTGCTGGCCCGCCTCGACGGCCTCGGCACCGAACTCGGCCGTACCTGTGCTCAGTTGATGACCTTCTTCGGGTCCACCTATCGGCGGCTCTGGGGCTTCGAGTCCCCGCCGCTGCACGACCCGGTTGCGGTGGCCCGGGTCATCGACCCGGAGATCGTGCGCTGCGTCGACGCGAACGTGGTGGTCGAACTGCACGGGCACTTCACCCGCGGCGCGACGGTGGTGGACCTGCACGGGTATCTCGGCCGGCCCGTCAACGCGCGGGTCGCTGTGGCACTGGACCGCGAACGGTACTGGGACCGGGTGATCGGCGCGGTCGAAGCCCTCGGCCGGCGTACGGGCTGACCCGGCGCGGCCCGGGCCGACCGGACGGCAACCGCCCCCGCACATCCCTTGACGCCTGCGCGAGGCTGCTCGCATACTGGCGGCCAAATCGATTTGGCCAAATCGATTTGGCAGTTATCTCACGTCCCCCAGAAACCCGTAGCCGGTGACCCGTCCGAAGCCGGAAGTGAGCCGAACGGAGCTCGAACGTGTCCAGCCCCGCAGCCCCACCCCACCCCGTGGACGAATCCCGCCCCTACGGCCGGCTGATCCTCTTCGGCATTCAGCACGTGCTCGTCATGGCCGCGACCCCCATCTCGGCCATCTTCCTGATGAGCGCCACCCTCGGACTCGACGCGGATCTCACCGTCAACCTGCTCTCGGCGGCCTTCCTGCTCTCCGGGGTGGGCTCCCTGATCCAGTCGCTCGGCCCCTGGAAGTTCGGACCCAAGCTGCCGTTCGTCATGCTGCCCGGCGGCGCCCCGCTCATCCTGTTCCTGGCGATCGCCGAGCAGCACGGCCTGCCCACGGCGACCGGCGCGGTGCTGCTCACCGCCGCCTTCTACTTCGTCGTCCTGCCGGTGTTCTCCCGGCTGCTGAAGTTCTTCCCCGCCCTGGTCATCGGCACGATGATCGTGATCGTCGGCGTCAATCTGGTGAAGGTCGGCGCGGTGCTCGTCACCGGACGGCCGGGCACGCCCGGCTTCGGTGACACCACCAACCTCCTCCTCGGCATGGCGACGATCGGTTTCACGGTCGCCTTCTACTGGCTGTTCAGCGGCGTACTGCGCCAACTCGCCGTCATGCTCGGCCTGATCGCGGGGACCGTACTGGCCTTCCTCATCGGCAGCACGGAGTTCGGCGCGGTCACCGAGGGCGGGCTGCTGAACGTACCGCAGCTGCTGCCGTTCGGCTCTCCCCAGTTCAACCTGCTGGCCGCCCTCCCGCTGATGCTGTACAGCCTCGCCTCCATGGCCGAGGCCACCGGCCAGACCGTCATCAACGCCGAGGCCGTCGGCAAGGAGATCGACCAGCGCACCGACGTCCCCAAGACCATCCGAGGTGACGCCTTCACCTCCCTCCTCGGCGGCTTCGTCGGCCTGCCGCTGATGGTCACCAGCGGCGAGAACATCGGCATCGTCCGCGTCACCGGCGTGCGCAGCCGGTACGTGACCGCCGCGGCCGGAGTCGTGCTCATCCTCATCGGCTTCCTCGCGCCCATCACCCGCGCGATCAGCGTCATCCCGTCGGCCGTCGTCGGCGGCACCGCCATGGTGGTGTTCGCCGTGATCACCGTGCTCGGCGTGCAGATGCTGGGCCGCCGGGGCAACCTCGACGACCACTCCAACACGTTCATCTGCGCCGTCGCGATCGCCCTCGGCCTGCTGCCGATCCTCATCCCCGGTGTGTACGGGGGCTTCCCGCCCAACCTCCGCATCCTGCTGGAGAGCGGGGTGGCGGTCGGGGCGTTCGTCGCCGCGGTCCTCAACGTCCTCTTCCACCACGTACGGCCCCGGCTGCGGCGGCGCGGCACACCCGGCGCGAGCGAAGCCCCGGCGCAGGTGCCGGCCGCCACCCCGGCCCCCTGAGCCGCGTCCACCCCACACCCGGGCAATCCGAGCGAACCCGAATACGCCCGAGCACGCCCGAGCACGTCCAGTAAGTCCGAGCAAGAAATGAGACCCATGAGCCGGCCGACCCCCGACCAACTGCGCGCCGACGCGCTCCTCCTGGTACCCGATGCGGTGCTGACCCCCGAAGGCCCCGCCCACGAGCACGCCGTCGTCGTGTCCGCCGGAACCTTCCTCGCCGTCGGCCCGGTGGACGAACTGACCCGGGACCACCCCCACCTGACCCCGGTACGCCTCGCCGGACACGTCCTGATGCCCGGCTTCGTGGACGCCCACCACCACCTCACCCAGAGCTTCGGTTCCTCCCTCGCCTTCGGTGAGCCGTCGGAGATCTTCCGCCGGGTCTGGGTGCCCCTGGAGAACGCGCTCGACGAGGAATCCGCCTACGTCTCGGCCAAGCTGGCGGCCCTGGAGTCGCTGCGCGGCGGATTCACGACCGTCGCCGACGCGGGCACGCGCGCGTCCGTGGACGTGGACGTGCTGGCGACGGCCACCCGCGAGGTGGGCATCCGCTGCGTACTCGGACTGGTCTGCAACGACGCGGCGGACATCGACGGTACGGGCGGACCCGCCGACACCCCTCAGACCCTGGCCGCCGCCGAGAAGCACCTCGCCCGCTACGAAGGCGACGGCCTGGTCCATGCCTCGCTCGCGATCTCGGTGCCCGAGGCCGCGACCGCCCGTACCCTGCACGACACCGCCCGGCTGGCCGCCGAGGCCGGCGCGGTGGTACAGATCCACGTCAACGAGCATCTCGCCGCCGTGGAACGGTCCCTGGTACGCCACGGCGTACGCCCCCTGGAGTACCTGCACGCGGTCGGCGCCCTGGGACCCCAGCTCCTCGCCGCCCACGCCACCCTGCTCACCCCCGCCGAACTGACCCTCCTGGCCGGCAGCGGTGCGGCCATCAGCTACAACCCGGTCGCCAGCGCCTGGAAGGGCAACGCCGTGGCCCCGGCCACCACCATGGCCGAACGGGGCATCCGGTTCGGGCTGGGCACCGACGGCACGCGCGGTGACGCGTTCCGGCTGGTCGAGGCGGCGGAGTTCGCCCAACGCCTGGTCCACGGCCTGGCCGTGGGCGACTCCTCCTGCGGCGCGGGCTGGACCTGGCTGGAGCACGCCACCCGCTGGGGCGCGGACGCCGTGGGCCTCGGCGGCCGTACGGGCGTGATCGCCCCCGGCGCCGCGGCCGACTTCCTGCTCGTCGACGTCACCGGCCCCGAGATGCGCCCGTCCTGGGACCTGCCGTGGGAACTCGTACGGCTGGCCAACCGCGACCAGATCACCGCCGTGTTCGTCGCCGGACGGCTGCGGTTGTGGGAGGGCTGGCCCACCGACTGGGACGGGCCGGCCTTCGTCGAACGGGCCGCCGCCCTCGGCCGCGAGGTGGTGGCCCGCGCACCCATCACCCGCGTCCATCCCACATCGGTCCGGCACCGGGCGCAGAGCGGGGCGCTGTGACCGTCGAGATCGCGGCGCTGCTCGGTCTCGCCGTGGCCGTCGCCGCGTTCGTCCAGGGCGCCAGCGGCCTGGGCTTCGCGCTGATCGTCGCGCCGGTGGCCGGATTCCTGCGGCCCGAGCTGGTGCCGGTGGTCGTGCTCGCCGCGATGATCCCGCTCAACGCTCATGTCGCGTGGCGCGAGCGGGCTTCGCTGGACCTGCGCGGGGCCGGCTGGATCTCGGCGGCGCGGCTCGCGGCGACACCGGGCGGGCTGCTCCTGCTGTGGGCGATCCCCGACCGCGACCTCGGTCTGTTCGTCGGCGGAGCGACGCTGCTCGCGGCGCTGGTGAGCCTGGCGGCGCCGAAGTTCACGCCGGGGCGGGCGGCCTACCTCGGCGCCGGAGTCGTCACGGGTCTCACCGAGACGGCGACCGGCGTCGGGGGGCCGCCCCTGGCGCTGGTCTACCAGCACCGCCCGCCGGCCGAACTGCGTTCCACGGTCGCGCTGTGCTTCCTCGTCGGCGAGGTCGCCTCGCTCGGGCTGCTCTTCGCCACCGGTCAGGGGGAGCCGGGGCAACTGGTCTGGGCGGCACTGCTGCTGCCCGCCCTGGCGCTCGGCGCGTGGCTGAGCCGGCTGGTGCACCACCGGATCGACGCCCGGCGGATGCGGCTCTTCGTCCTGGCCTTCGCCGCCGTCTCCGGGGTGGTTCTGATCATCGGTACGTAAGGACCGCGCGGAACACGCTGATTCAGCCGGTGCGCCGACCCGGGGAAGGGACTCTGCGGGACGACGCCCTTGGTACCAGGCGGGGTTCGGGCGCGGGGACGACGGCAGCGGTGTCCTCCCCGCGCAGCCGCCCGAGCAGCAGTTCCACCGCGTCGGCCGCGGCCTGGTCCAGGCGCAGGTCGACGGCCGTCAGCGGCGGTGCGCAGGTCCTGGCGCGCAGCCCGTCGTACCGGGTGACGACCATGACGTCGCCGGGAATCGTCCGGCCGCTGTCGGTGATCGCGCGGACCGCCCCGACGGCGAAGGCGTCGACCAGCGCGCAGACGGCGTCGGTCTGCGGATGTGCGGCGAGCAGCGCGGCGCACGCCTCGTATCCGGCCTGTTCGCCGCCGTCTTCGGGCGCGGTGACGGTGACCGGGTCCCAGCCGTGTGCCGCGGCGGCCGTTTCGTACGCGGCGCGCGCGTCCACCGCGGAGTGCCGGGTCCCGGAGCCGGTGAGGAGCGCCGGACGGCGCGCGCCCTGTTCGCGCAGATGCTCCAGCAGCAGCCCGGCGACCAGGTCTCCGCGCAGATCCACGTACGGCGCCGCCTCCGGCCCGGCCACCTGCCGGCCCAGGGTGACGTACGGCAGCCCACGCGCCACGAGTTGGGCCACGGCCGCGTCGTTCTCGTCGGGCTCCACCACGATCGCGCCGTCGATGTCCACCGACTCCAGCCCCGAGCCGGACTTCACCGGCGGCACGAGCACGAGCGCGAACTCGTGCACGAGCGCCCGCTCGGCGGCAGCGGCGGCAACTTCCATGTAGAACCCGAGCCGTGACGGCCCGCCGGCCACCGCGAACGGCATCGAGGAGGCCAGCGCGATCGCCTTGGCCTGCCCGCGGCGCAGCCGTTGGGCGCGGAGGTTCGGCCGGTAGCCCAGCTCGGCGGCGATCGCCTTGATGCGCTCACGGGTCCGGGGATCGACTTTGCCGATCCCGTTGAGGGCGTGCGAGACGGTCGTCCTCGACACCGACGCGGCCTGGGCGACATCGGAGATCGTCGGAGGCCGGGACCCGGGACGGCCGGTGCTGGACATCTGCGCGCAGGCTCCTCGCTGACACTCACTTCGTCGCGCGGACTTCCGTCACCGCGCGCCTGGTCACAGTTTCCCTCACCCGCCGCCGGGCGCGGAGGCCGGATGGCCGAACCCGCCGAAGCGGCGGACGAACCGCTTCTGCCAGGGGGTTTCGACGGCGCGCGGATCGTAGTGCCGGCGGACGAAGTCCACCGCCTCGTCGGCCGGTACTCCGTCGAGTACGGCGAGACAGGCCAGCGCGGTGCCGGTGCGGCCACGACCTCCGCCGCAGGCGACCTCGACCCGCGCGACGCCGGCACGCGCCCATGCCCCGGTCAGGACCTCCCGGGCTTCGGCAGGGCTGCTGGGCAGCCGGAAGTCCGGCCACCGCAGCCACCGGGCTTCCCACGGCACTTCGGGAGGCCGTCTGCCCAGCAGGTACACGGCGTAGTCGGGCCGTGGACCGGCCGGAAGCGGCCGGCGCAGCGCCCGTCCCCGCACCAGCCGCCCCGACGGAAGCCGCAGGACGCCGGGGGCGGTGGGGTCCCAGGTCCCGTTCACGCCCGTCCCACCGCCGCTCCGGTGAGGCGTCCCGGCACGCGGCGAAGCCCGGCCGGAGAGCCGGCCGGGCCTCGCCCCTGGTCCTGTACGTCAGGCGCGGTGGCCGCCGCTGTAGTAGCCGCCGATCTGGTCGTGGTATCCGGCATCACCGATGTGCTTGTCCTTGTCGAACTCGGGGGCGTTCTTGATCTCTTCCTTGGTCCGGTCGACGTACACCTTCTCCTCCGCCGCGTCGACCCGGGTGACCGTGCCGGCCGGCAGGAGAACGTGCTTGCCGAAGATCCATACGCCCGTGTCCACGACAAGATACGCGGAACCCACGTCGTCGGAGTGCTTGTCGACCTTGCCGATCGATCCGTCCGTCGCCTCGACCTTGTAACCGATCAGGCTGTTGCCCGTGGTGTGGCCGGTCGTCGGCTGGTAGCCCCAGATGTTCTCAGTCATGGAAATTCTCCTTCTTTGGGTTCTTCGAATTTTTCGAGGAATTCACACGGGCGAGCGAAATGTTTTTCTCGATGCCGTCAGCCCTCGTGTGCCCCGGAGAAGTTCCGTCACACCTGCGGAACAGAATTCCCGATCAGCCGCGGGCCAGTACGCGTTCACCACCGGCGCCCGGCTCATAGGGCAGATCGTAGTGGTCGAAAATCGCTTTCTCGTTCTCGGCGGGCAGGACATCGTCCAAACCCATCGACGGCGCGTCTTTCACCAGTGATCTGGAATAGGCGACCTTGACATAGTCGGGACCGACGACGGCCTTCACGAGTGGCACGAAAGCAAGCCGGCGCCGTGTCGGAAGTCCCGTCACGATCGTGGCCATGGCCGGTTCGTCGGTACGGGTATTGACGTACACCGCCTCCAGCGTCCCGACCTTGCGCCCCTCGGCGTCGACCACGTCGCGGGTACGCCACTCACGGATGTCCGCAGTACCGATCACGTCTGCTCCTCCTCGTAACCACCCCACCGGGTGGCGGTGTTCGGCCGGTGTGTCACTCATGAGCTTCGTTGACGGTGGCTGGTGTCGCACCAGGGGTACCGGCGGCTGCGACGGCAGGTGCACAGCGCGACGCAGAAACGGTCCGACCTCGCGGTCGTGCCGTCTTCCAGCACGATTTCGACGGGGCCCTCGACCAGGATCGGGCCCTCTCGCTGGAGGGTGATCCGCCGGGGCTCATCGGTTGCGTCGGGCACGGATGACCACCAGCTCTTCCTTGTTCTGGCCGGCTTCGAGCAGGCCCCGGGTGTGCAGCCAGCGCTGCCGGGCGCGCAGGACCGGTCCGAAGGCGACGTAACGGCGGTCGGTGACCACGGCGTCCAGGCCGGCCGCCCGCAGCTGCCGCAGAGTGTTCTCTTCCCCGCTCAGTGCCGAGTGCACGATCAGCAGTATGCCGCCGGGGCCGAGCAGGGGCGGCGCCTCCCGGCAGATGCGGTCCAGCAGCAGCCGGCCGTCGTGCCCGGCGTCCCAGGCGCGCGCGGCGCCCCAGCGGGGGAGTGCGGCGTGCGGCGCGGGTACGTAGGGCGGGTTGGTCAGGATCAGGTCGTACGTCCGCCCCGCCACGGGCGCGAGGAGGTTGCCGCGCAGCACGCGCACCGGCAGGCGGGCCAGCCGGGCGTTGAGCCGCGCGGTCAGTACCGCCCGGCGGGAGATGTCCACGGCGGTCACGTCGGCGCCCAGCCGGGCGGCTGCCAGGGCGAGCGCCCCGGTGCCGGTGGCGATGTCGAGGACCCGGGCCCCGGCGGGCAGCGGTTCCTCGCGCAGAGCGCCGGCCAGCAGGGCGGTGTCGTCTTGCGGGGCGTAGACGCCCGGCAGGGATATGAACCTCACCTTGGCCTGGTACCCGGATCCCGCGCGATGATCAGCGGCTCCCGCAGGGACGATGCGCCGGCGCGCCATGCCGACAACAGATGCCCGGCGAGCCGGTCCTCGAGGTACCCGGTGGCATCGATGCCGAACGCGATGTCGGCCGCGAGGTGCGGTTCTTCCTCCAGGAGCCCGTCGACCACCTCGTGGCGGACCACCTGCTCGTGCACGGCGTCGGCTTCGACGTGCTCGGAGTAGAAGAACTCCGCCGCCGGACCGGCGCCGGTGCGCTTCATGGCCAGCGCGAGCCGCCGGGATCCGGGGGAGGAGGTCACCTCGACGGCGGCGAAGTGTCCCACCAGCGCTCCGCGCAGCCGGCGGTGCAACCCCAGCAGGGACATGAGGTTCACCGTGGCCAGCACTTCGGCGCACGCCGCGTCGAGATACTCCCCGTAGGTGGTGGCCAGATCCAGGTCGGTCATGAGGTCGGCGAAGAGCTGAGCGTGTACCCGCTCCGCCCGTCCTCCGCCGAACTCGTCGAACTCCACGGCCGCCATCCCGGCCTTGGCGCGCCCCCACAGCCGGGGGAGCACCCACGCGTGCGGATCGGCCTCCTTCAGGTGGTACAGGGATCGGTGCGCCGCGTACTCGCGCACCTGCCACAGCTCTCCCTCGTCCTGGAGGAAGTACGAGACGCCGGTGCCGTGCACGGGCTCCAGCAGCAGTTCGCCCAGCGCCTCGTCCACGGTGTGGTGGCGGGTGGCGTCGGTGCGCAGGGCCGTGAGGAACCGGTCTTCGAGCCAGGACCGCACGCTCAGCAGCGCCGGGTCCCATTCGAGTGCGGGGTCCACGCCCGCGAAGCCGCGGTAGTGCAGTTCGTAACACACGTACAGAGCGAGCTGGAGATCGTCCCCGTAGGGCCCGGCCCGGCGCACCGCCTCGCTGTCGGGCAGTGCCGTCTCTCCCCGGAGACAGCCGATCACCGCTGCCGAAAGCTCTCCGCGCTCGTGTGGCAATGCGGGTCCCTGCTGGTCAATAGCCATATTCGTCCTGTACCCCGCGCGGGGCGTTCACAACAGGAGGTGCACATGAGCCCCCTGGGAGGCAGGGTGGAGGACCGGAATCGAACCAGCGAACGGGAGGGAAGCCGCATCGTGGAGCAAGAGGCGCCTCTGATCGTGTACGCGAACTTCATGTCCGAGGTGGCTGTGGACCTCAGTGCCCAGGGCGTACTGGGGCAGTGGGCGGCGCAGGCACCACGGAAGGTCTGGCTGGCGCGGGCCGGTGATGTGCTGGTCACTCCCGTGCCGCTCGGCGCCGAGTTCCGGGCGTACGCGGGTGAGCTGCTCGACGTACCGCCCGCCGCGGTGACGGTGGTGACCGTGCCCTCGCTGCCCGGTGCGTCCATGGCGGACGCCGTACGCCGGGCCGGGCTGGTCGGCGAGCTGCGCGACCTCGTCGCCCGGCGGGAGGGGGCGCGGCTGCTGCCCACCGCCCTGGACCGGTCCGCGGTGGCCCTCGCCGCGGAGCTGGGCGCGCCGGTGGCGCCGTACGGGCCGGGCGGACCGGACGAGAGCGCCCTGGACGTGACGTCCCGGCTCAACACGAAGGCCGGTTTCCGCGCCGTGGCCGGCGAACTCGGTATGCGGCTGCCGCCCGGGCGCGTGTGCCGTCGCGACCGGCTCGCGCGGACGGTCGGTGAACTGCTGGAGGTTTACCCGCGCGTGGTCGTCAAACCGGACCGTTCCGCGGGCGGCCACGGGCTGTGGTTCGGCTCCCGCACCCGGTCGGCGGACGCCCCCTGGGAGCGGGACGGACTCGACGAGTTCGCCGCGGCGGACGAGGCCTGGGTCGTGGAGGAGTGTCTCGATGTGGACCGCTCGGTCAGCATCCAGCTGGAGACGGGGCCGGAGGGGCCCCGCTCGCTCTTCAGCGGCGAGATGCGTACGACCGACGGTTCCTTCACCGGTTACGTGTCGCCGCTGCGCGGCGTGGCCGGGGAGACCGTGGCCGAACTGGAGCGGTGGGGCCTGGCGCTCGGTCGCCACCTGTACGGCCGCGGCTACGCGGGGCCGTACGGCGTCGACGCGGTCCTCACCTCGGACGGGACGCTGTTCGCGACGGAGAGCAACGTCCGGCGGACCGCCACCACCACACCCGAGGCCATGGTCGGCCGCCTCGGCCGGGCAGCGGGGCTGACCTCCCCCGCCTGGCTGATCGGAAAGCGCCGGTCGAGTGCCGCAGTCGGCTTCGCCGACGTCGAGAAGCTGCTGCGGTCGACCGGCCTGGGCTGGGATCCGGGGCGGGGCGAGGGCGTGGTGCTGTACGCGGACGCACCGGCGGACGGACGGTCGTGGCGGTACGCCGTGATCGCGGCCGAGCCGGCGCGGACGGCGGAGCTGGAAGCACAGCTCGCGCAAGCGATGCGGCTGACCCGGTAGACCCGGGGGCCTGTACACCCGAGGGCCATCACACCCGAAGGCCCCGCCGGCATGTCCGGCGGGGCCTTCGGGTGTGATGCGGGTACGCGGCTCAGACCTGGCCGCGCCAGGCGCCGGTCTCGCCGCCACGGGACTCGATGAACTTCTTGAAGCGTTCGAGATCGCCCTTGACCTGGCGCTTGACGAAGCCGAGCTTGTCGCCGGCGGTCTCCAGCATCCCCTCGGGGGCGAAGTCCATCTGCAGCATCACCTTGGTCCGGTCGTCGGCCAGGCGGTGGAAGGTGACCACACCGGCCTGGTGGCTCTGCCCGTCGACAGTGGTCCAGGCGACCCGCTCGTCCGGGATCTGCTCGGTGATCTCGGCGTCGAACTCCCGGCTCACTCCGTCCACGCTGATCACCCAGTGGGTGAGCCGGTCGGTGCGCTGCTCGATGCGCTCCACGCCGTCCATGAACTCCGGGAACGTCTCGAACTGAGTCCACTGGTTGTAGGCGATGCGGACCGGCACATGGACCTCGATGGACTCTTCCACCTTCGACATCAGTTGCGTCCTTCCGTCGGTTCAGCCGTCTTCACTTCAGCCCGCGTACCCCCGCTGCGCGCGTTCATCGCGCGGTTTCGGACAGCGTCTGCTTCGTACAGCGTCTGCCGACGGCTCAGTCGTCGGTCGGAACGCAGAGCACCGGAACACGGGACAGGTGCAGCAGCTTGTGCGGCGTCGAGCCCAGCAGCGCACCCCGCATAGGACTCTCGCCCCAGCTGCCGACCACGATCACCCGCGCGTTGTGACGTGACGCGGCGTCGATCAGCGCCTGCGCCGGTTTCGCGTCGATGATTTCCACCGTCGTCGGCACGCCGGCCTCGTCCGCCGCTGCGACGGCGTGGCGGAGCGCGGTGCGGCCCGCCTGGCGGATCGCCTCGAGGTGGCTCTGGTACTCCTCGCCCGCACCGCCGGGGGCCGCGGCGCCGTACACGAGCACCAGCGGCTCGCCGAAGGCCGCCGACACCTCGACCGCGACGTGCAGGGCGCGCTCCGCGCCCGGGGACTCGTCGTATCCCAGGACGACCGACATCTCAGGGCTCCTTGCGGTGGACGAGTTCGGGGTCGGCGACACCGCGGCGTTCCGACCAGAAGGCGGCCGACGTCAGGCGCCGCGCGAACATGATGACCAGTCCGGTGGCGGCGATGCCGATGCCGATGACGAGCGGCGGGCCGAGCCCGAACCAGGAGTCCCCGCTGTAGGAGTTCGCGGGATCGGACATGTCGATGACCGACTCCACCAGCAGCCAGGTCAGCAGCGCAGCGCCGACCAGCGGACCGACGCCGATGAGGACGAAGTTGCGGACGCTCTCGGTCAGATGGCGGCGGTAGTAGACCGCGCAGGCCACGCCGGTGAGCGCGTAGTAGAACGCGATGAGCAGCGACAGCGCCGTCAGTGAGTCGAAGAGGGCGTTGGCACTGATCTGGTTGACGACGAGGTACCAGGCGATGGCGACCACGGCGACCCCCCAGGTACTCACGTGGGGAGTACGGAACCGGGGGTGGATGCGCGCGAACACCGACGGCAGCGCCCGCCGGCGTCCCATGGACAGCGCCGTGCGCGACGCCGGGATGATGGTCGTCTGGGTGGAGGCCAGCGCGGACGTCGAGACGGACAGCAGAACGACCCAGGCCCAGCCGCCCATCACCTCGCCGGCGAGCAGGGCGAAGATCGCCTCCTCCTCGTCGGCGTTGTCGGCCAGGAAGGTCGTACCCGCGTAGGCCACCACCGCGATGCCCACCGACAGATAGGTCACCACCAGCACGACCGTCGACCAGACACCGGCCTTGCCGGGGGCGGTGGCGGAGTGCTCGACCTCTTCGGTGAGGTTGACCGCCGACTCCCAGCCCCAGTACATGAACACACCCAGCAGCAGGCCGCCGGTCAGCGCCGCGCCTCCGGCCCCGAAGGGGTTGAGCCAGTCCATCGACGGCTTGATGGAGTCGAGCGAGCCGGTGCCGGCGTAGACCCGGTAGATCGCCACCACCGCGAACACGAGCAGGAAGGCGACCTGGGCCAGGATGAGGACGTTCTGCACCCGGGCCGACGCCTCGGTGCCGATGACGCACACGGCCGTCATCAGCAGAATGACCACCACGGTGAGCGACTGGCGTACGAAGTCGCTCGCGGCCCAGCTGTCGAGGCCGAGACCGAGCAGACCGAACGTCACCGCGACATCGGCCAGCGACCCGACCACCAGCACGCCGGTCATCATGATGGCCCAGCCGCCGAGCCACCCGGTCCACGGCCCCATGGCCCGGGTGACCCACGAGAACGTCGTCCCGCAGTCCTGGTCCACCCGGTTGAGGTAGAAGAACGCCGACGCGATGAGCAGCATCGGCACGAACGACGCCAGCACCACCCCCGGGGCGTAGATGCCCACCAGCGCCACGATCGGGCCGATGACCGCCGCCAGCGAGTACGCCGGCGAGGTGGAGTTCAGGCCGATGACGAGCGCGTCGACGAAACCGATCGCGTCGGGCTTCAGACCACGGGGCGATTCGGCAGCCCTGACATCGTCGGCCATGTGTCCTCGCTTCGGTGGTGCGTGGATCCAGTGGATCCATAGGAACAGCAGGAACAGCCCAACGGATCCAGTCCAGCACACCGCGGGTGCTTCAGCTACCCAGGGTGACGGCCGCGACCACGGCGTACGTCGACGAGGCCGGCCGGGGGAGTCAGCCGAGCCACGGGTCCTCGCCGCCCGCCGGGCGGTAGACGGTCAGCGCGCGAGTGGTCTTCCCCAGTACCAGGCTCCCTTCGGCGACCCGGGCGACCTCACCGTCGTACGCGAAGTGGGGGTCTCCCTTCACCGCGTCGATGCGCAGCGTGCGCAGCTGCGCGCTCACGAGCACCCGGGAGTTGTGCAGCGTCCCGGTGAGTACGGCCAGCAGCAGCCGGGTGCGGGCCCAGGGCGTGTTGCCGTCCACGGCGCGGATGTCGAGCAGCCCGTCGTCGAGCCGCGTCCGGTAGGTCGGCGCGAAGCCGGCCGGCTGGTAGACCCCGTTGCCCGCGAACAGCAGCCACAGGCGCCGGGGGCGGCCGTTGACGGCGATGGTGATCGGCCGGCTGCTGGACAGGACGCGGGCGAGGCCCACGGCCAGGGCCGGCCACTTGCCGATCCTCGCCTCCATCTTCTCCCGCGCGTGGACCAGTTCGGGGTAGACGCCGAGGCTGAAGGTGTTCAGGAAGACCTTCTCCTCGCTGCCGTCCGGGGACGACGCCCGGCCGAGGTCGACGGTGACCGCGTCGCCGCCGGTCACCGCGCGGACGACGTCCTGCATGGTCTCGATCCCGAGGTCCGCGGCGAAGTGGTTGAACGTCCCGCCGGGGAAGACGGCGAGCGGCACACGATGCCGGACGGCCGCTTCCGCCGCGGCGTTGACGGTTCCGTCGCCGCCGCACACGCCGAGCGCGCCGCCCTGCTCGGCCGTCTCGCGTGCCGCCCGCTCCAGCAGCGCGGGCAGGTCGTCCTTCGGGCCGAGTTCGGTGATCCGCGCTTCGGGCAGCAGCTCCTGCAGCCGTTCCGCCGTGGCGTCGGAGCGTCCGGCGCCTACCGCGGCACCCGACCCGGGATTGACGACCAGGGTGAGTCCGGCCCCGCCGGGCAGCGGGGGAGCCGGCAGCCGGGGACGTACCGCCACCGCCGGAGCGTCCGGGATCACCGGCCACCAGCGCGACGTCAGCGCCGCGGCGCAGGCTCCGACCGCGATCCCCGCCAGCACCTCGCCCGCAGGGCGCAGGCCGGGCCGGAGGCGGGAGGCGGCGACGGCCGCGGCGAGCGGCGCGACGACGACTCCGTGGCGCGGTGACTCCAGGGCGACGCCGACGGTGAAGGCCGCGGCCGCGGCCGCCGACCCGGCGGCGTGCGGTGTCGCCCGCGGCCGCCCGGCGAAGCGCCGAAGGACTGGCAGCGCGTGCACGACCGGGCGCTCGGGCGGGGTGTACGGCTTGGCGAGCGTCCTGGTGATCGTGGAGGCGAGGGCGAAGGACCCCGCTCCGCGCAGGGCGGCTCTGCGGGCAGTGCGTCCGCCGGCCAGACCGAGCAGCGCGGCCGCGCCGTACCAGAGCAGCCCGCCGTCGGCGGTCCGGGCGAGGAGCGGTTCGAAGCGGTCCCGCAGCCCGAGCGGGTGAAGCCGTCGTCTCATGGTGCAGCGACTACCCCGCCAGGGGCCGCGCAGCCCCCCGCGGCCGCAGCATTGCCGGATGACAACTATTGATCGGGCCGCGTAAAATGAGCACGTGCCCAGGGACCCGTCCGGGCCGGAGAAGTCAGGATCACGTGGACAGAATCGCTGCCGTCGAGCGTGCGCTGCGGGCCGCCGCACCCCACATGCTGCTCGACGTCGTCACGGTGGCCCTGCGCGAGCAGTACGAGGCGACGCGCGTCGACCTCAGGCTCGCCGACTACGGGTTGAGGTCGCTGCAGGCGGTCGAGCAGATCCCGTACTCCACGGAGCCGGTCCCGATCCACGACAGCGCGCAGGGCCGCGCTTTCGGGTCCCAGGAACCGTACGTGGTGCCGGACGGGGAAGCCGGGGCGGTACAGGTCCACCTGCCGGTCACCATCCGTGGTGACCGCATGGGAGTGCTCACCGTGACGCTCCCCGAGGAGCGCTACGCGCAGGCCCTGCTGCCGGAGATCCAGCACATCTGCGAGGCCCTCGGGCACGAGATCCTGGTCGCCGAGCGCGACACCGACCTGTACCTGCTGGCGCGCCGTGCCGCGCGCCTCACCCTCGCCGCCGAGATGCAGTGGCAGCTGCTGCCCGGCCGTTCGTGCTCGCGCCCGGAGTTCTCCCTCGGTGCCCATCTCGAACCCGCGTACGCGATCTTCGGCGACAACTTCGACTGGTCCGTCTCCGCCGATCACCTCACCCTGACCGTCAGCAACGGTATGGGGGAGGGCGTCGAGGCCGCGCTGCTGACCAACCTGGCGGTCAACGCCCTGCGCAACGCGCGGCGGGCGGGTCTCGGGCTCGCCGACCAGGCCTCTCTGGCGGACCAGGCGGTGCACGCCCACTACCGCGGTGACGCGCATGTCGCGGTGCTGCTGCTGCGCTTCGATCTCACGACCGGCGAGGTGGAGGCGGTCGACGCCGGGTCACCGCGCCTGTGGCGCCTGCGGGAGGGCGTGGTCGAGGCAGTCACCTTCGATGCCCAGCTGCCGCTCGGGATGTTCGGGGACACCGCTTATGTCACCGAGCGGCGCGAGGTGCTCCCGGGGGACCGGCTGCTGTTCGGCAGCGACGGTGTCTACGGCACCCTCTCGCCGGGCGGCGAGAGCTACGGGCAGCGTGCCCTGGCCCGCTCCCTGACCGGCACCCGGTTGCTGCCGCCCACCCAGGTACCCGGAGCGGTGCTGCGGGAACTCGCCACGTACCGCGGGGAGGCTCCCCTCGAGGACGACGCTCTGGTGCTCTGCCTCGACTGGCACGGGCGGCAGGGGAACGGCGAGGGCAACGGCGCCGCGCGGCAGTAGCCGCGTCAGGGCGGGGGAGTCAGGCGGACCGCGCCGTGCTGTTGCCGGGTCTGGGCCGACGGGCGCCCTCCGCCTCGTCCACCGCGTTCCGGAAACCGGTGAGCCCCTCCACCAACGCCTTGCGTGCGGTGGGCGTCATGGCGGCGATCGATGTGAGCAGGACTTCTTCCCGTCGGGCCCGCAACTCCCGCAGATAGCCCTTCCCCTGACCGGTGAGGCGGAGTTCCAGCTCTCGCCGGCTCACCGGGCTGGGGCCGCGCTCGATGAAACCCAGCGCTTCGAGCCGGTCACAGAGACGGCTGACCGACGGGGGTGCCGAGCCCAGCATCTCCCCCAGCGTCCGGAGGTTGATGCCCTCCTCGCGGTCCAGGCTGTACAGCACGCGCAGTTGCGAAGGCGACACCGGATGGGAGGAAACGGCGTCCCGGCCCCGCTCCCAGAGGACTTCGAGCAGCTCTATGGCCTCGCCCGCGGCCCTGGCGGCGTCCCGGGACCGCCGGGGCGGCGGGTCGCCGCCGCTGCGCTTTGCGCTTTCCACCCGGCAACCATATCTCCGCCGCGGCGTCCCGGCGCAGATGCTTGCATCGAGACAACGGTCACGGGTAAGAGCAACCAGTGAACCTCCCGACGGCACCGCCTGTGCTCCTGCGCCGGAGCCGCCTGCCCAGCCGCAGAAACTGTACGACGGCACTGCGCCGCACCCCGGGCGCGGTGTGGAACAACGACGTGACCGACTGGGCCGCGGCGCTGACCTACTACGCCGTGCTCGCGCTCTTCCCCACCCTGCTCGTCACCGTCTCGTCCATCGGGATCATCGGCGACTCGGCGACCAGCGACCTCATCAGCCATGTCAAGGCCGTGGTCCCGGCCGCGTCGGGCGGGGTCATCGAGGACACGCTCGCCGGTATGGCGGACGAGCACACCGCCGCGTGGCTGCTGACCGTCACCGGCGCGATCGGCGCGCTGTGGTCCGCGTCGAGCTACCTCGGCGTGTTCCGCCGCGCCCTGCACGCCATGCACGGCACGGACGACCACCGGCCGGTGTGGCGGACGGCGCCGCGGACGGTCATGACCGCCGGGGTGCTGCTCGTACTGCTCGTGTCGAGCGCGGTGATGCTCATGCTCACGGGCGAGCTCGCCGGCTACGCGGGCCGCCTCCTGGGGGTGGACGCCGCGGCCGGCACCGCCTGGAACACGGTGAAGTGGCCCCTCCTGCTGTGCCTGGTCGCCGTCATGGTCCTGGTTCTCTTCCGCACCGGCCCCGCCGAGACGCGGGGGGTACGGCGACGGGCCGTGGGAGGGGCCCTGGCCGTGGCGTTGTGGCTGGTGGTCTCAGCCGGCTTCGCCCTCTACTCCTCGCACGTCGGCACCTATCACCGCCTGTACGGCTCGCTGGCCGGGATCGTCGTCTTCCTCGTCTGGCTGTGGCTGTCCAATCTCGCGCTCCTCGTCGGAGCCCAGTTCAACGCCGAACTCGCAGCGGTGGAGCGGCGGTGATCCCCGGCGACCGGTTCACCGGGCCGCCAGCGCGTCCTCGACGCTGGCGTGGATCGGGGTGGCGGCGCTCATACCGGTGATCTCCAGCAGCCGGTGAACCGCCGGAGTGGGCGCCGCGATGTGGAGATTCCCGTCGTTCTGACGTGTCTCGCGGGCGGCCTTGATCACCACGTTGAGGCCCGACGAGTCCATGAAGTCCAGAGCGGAGAGGTCCAGCACGAGATGGTGGCGCCCATGGTGGATCTGGTTGGCCAGGTGGGTGTGCAGAAGGGTCGCGGTGTCGAGGTCCAGCTCACCCCCGACGGTCAGGACGGCGGTGCCGTCGTCGGGGATACGGACTTCGATGTTCAGGTTCTCGGCCTCGGGGGACATGTTTCCTTCTCTCGGGGTGTGGTGTGGGGTGCTGTGATCGCGGTGTCTGTGATTACGGGGGCAGCCAGGTCATCCGACGTGCACACCGATCAGACACGTGTCGTCGTCGGTGTCGGAGCGGCTGTGGGTCAGCAGCCGGTCCAGGTACTTCTCCAGCTCCGGCGCGGGTTCCCGCGCGATGGCCATCAGGTGGTCCAGTGACTGCTGCACAGACCGGTCGCGCCGCTCGATCAGCCCGTCGGTGTACATCAGCAGCCGGTCGCCCGCTGCCAGCGTGACGAGGTGTTCCTCGTACGGCGCCTCGGCGGTGGCCCCGAGCAGGATCCCGCCCGGCAGCGGCAGGGCCGTTGACTCGTCGCCGCGGACCAGCACCGGCGGCGGGTGGCCCGCCCGTGCCCACCGCAACTGCCGTGTCGCGGGGTCGTAGATGCCGCAGACCGCCGTGGCCGTCACCTGGTCGGTCAGATGATGAGCCACGGAGTTCAGCCAGCCGAGCAGCTGCGCCGGTCCGGAACCGGTGGCGGCGAGGCCGCGCAGCGCGTTGCGCAGGACGACCATGCCCGTCGCCGCCTTGATCCCGTGCCCGGCCACGTCACCGACCGCGAGCAGCACCTGCTTGGTGGGCAGCATCACCGCGTCGTACCAGTCGCCGCCGACCAAGTGGCCTTCCTCGGCGGGCCGGTAGCGCACGGACACCAGCAGTCCGGAGGTGTCGACCGGGGCCGGGGAGGGCGGCATGATCGCCTGCTGAAGCTGCAGGGCCAGCCGGTTGCGTTCGGCGGACTGCTGTTCGGAGTCGGCGAGCCGGTCACGGGTGGCGGCCAGGGCGACCTCGGTCCAGTGCTGGGCGGAGACGTCCTGATAGGCGCCCCGGACGGCGAGCAGCTGCCCGGACGGGTCGGTGACCGGTTCGGCGACGATGCGGATGTGGCGCACCACGCCGTCGGCGCGTTGCAGCCGGAAAGCGGTGGAGGCGGCGTGCCGGTGGTGCAGCAGCGTGCGCAGGAAACGGCCGATGGCCACCGAGTCGTCCGGATGGGCGTGCTTGTGCAGCCGCTCCAGCGGTACGGGGGAGGAGCTGGGCGGGAGTCCGAAGAGGGAGAACAACTGGCTGTTCCAGATGATCCGCCCGCTGACGGTGTTCTCCTCGAAGCCGCCGATCCTCCCCAACCGCTGTGCGTGCTGGAGCAGTTCGGCCAGCCGCGTCGCCTCGTTCTCCAGGCGCCAGGTGAGCAGTACGGTGTCGCCGTACCGGCCCATTCCCACCGAGGCGACGGCACTGAGCGGTACGTCGTCGACCAGGGCCCCGAGGGCCAGTCGTTCGGCATGGAACGGCTCGCCCGTGGCGTGGACGCGCAGGACGTGCTCGTACAGTCCGCCGTCCCGTGCCGCCAGGGGGTACGCCTCCAGCAGGCTCATCCCGGTGACCGCGGTCCGGGAGCGTCCGGCCAGATCGGTGAAGTGCCCATTGGAGTGGGCGATACGGAAATCGGTGACGGCGTCCTGGCCGTCGAGCAGGGGCCGCAGGACCAGCGCGGGGTCGAGGAGTCCGTCGGCGAGGTCGACGAGCGTGCTCACCTCGTCACCGGGTTCGCTGCCGCCGCCGGCCGCCCGTACGTCGGTACCGGGCAGCGTGTGGGCGCACAGATCGGCGAGCGCGTCGAGCTGCCGGGTGGTGGCCGGGGTGAGCGGCGGCTGAGGGTGGGGCCAGCAGATCTCCAGGACGCCGAGGATGCGACCGGCGATCTCCGCGGGCAGCACGGCTCGCGCTCCCGCACTACCGCGGCCGTGGCCGATGCCGAGCGAGCCGTCCGGCAGCGAACCGTGCCACTGCGGGGTGCGCTCGGCCAGCACCTGCTGCGCGGGCGTTCCGACGCCGGGTGGCACGTACCTCCACCGCTCGGCCTCGCCGCGCGGGAAGCCGGCGTGGCCGGCCAGTATCAGCGCACCGTCGTGGCCGGCCGCCCACAGGGCCAGCGCGTGCGCCCCGAGGGGGCTGAGCGCCTGGTCGAGCAGTGACTCGGCCGCGGACTGGGGGTCGCTGGAGAGCGAGCCCGCCTCCGCCGCTCTCAGGCGCAGGACCGCGCCCGGGACTTCGCCCGCGTCCGGGTCCGTGTCCTTGTTCGCCGCACCGGTCGGCAGTGCCTCGGTGAAGGCGTCGTCGGACGCGGCGTTGACGACGTCGGCCGCCAGCTCCAGCGGCGGGAGCCGGGCGGCTTCCGCGAGATCCTCCAGGTAGCGCGCTGCTGCCGTCGGGCCGCCGTGCCCCCGCGCGACCAGAATGCCGGTGGCGATCCCGATCAGGGCCCGCGCGTCGGCGGACTCCTGCGCGAGGGCGAGGTCGCGGCGCAGCTGTTCCACGGTCGCGGCCAGCGCCTCGACCCGCTGTACGTCCCCGCTCACCGGTCGGGCCACCGGCCCGCCTGCTGCCCGACAGCCATCCGGCACCCGCCCCTCCCCATTGCCTGCTCCTTGCGGTCCGAGCGTGCGCCCGGGCTCATAGTGCCACAGTTGTCGTGCGGCAACCATGCGTCTGATTGGCGGCTGTTCGGGTGAATCTGCCCTGTTTAACCCATCTATGTCGCATGCCGCTCCGAATCAGGCGGTGGAGTCGCCCCACAATCCGTGAGCGTCCCGCATCCGTCAAGGAGAGTGATCATGCGTACACACCTGTCCGCTGCCGTCGCCGCAGCAGCCGTCGCCGCCACGCTCGTGGCCCCGGCCGCCGCCACCGCGGACACCCGCTCCGCGGTGACCGAGCACACCACCACCGCTGCCGCCGACATGGACAAGGACAAGGACAAGGGCAGGAAGGACAAGGACAAGGGCAAGCACAAGGACAAGGGCAAGCACAAGGACAAGGGCAAGAAGAAGCTGATCGCGATCGGTCTCACCAAGGACCAGAAGCTGGTCAAGTTCTACGTGAAGAAGCCCTGGAAGCTGTGGTCGCTGGGCAAGGTCTCCGGGCTGCGCAACGGCGACACCAAGCTGGTGGGTATCGACTTCCGGGTCCAGAACGGCCGGCTCTACGGCGTCGGAAACGACGGCGGAATCTACACCCTGAACACCGCCAACGCCCGGGCGACCAAGGTCTCGCAGCTGCAGGAGGACCTCGAAGGCACCTTCTTCGGCGTCGACTTCAACCCGGCCGCCAACCGCCTGAGGGTCATCAGCGACACCGGCCAGAACCTGCGCCACAACGTCGACGACTCGACCACCGAGGAGGACGACGACCTGCGTAACGCCATGGAGGCGCCCCCCGCCCTCGGCGTGACCGGCGCCGCGTACACGAACAACGACCTCAACGCGGCGACCGGGACGACGCTGTTCGACATCGACACCCTCAACAACCGGGTCTCCCTGCAGGTCCCGGCCAACTCCGGAATCCTGTCCCCCACCGGCAGCCTCGGCGTCGACCCCGGAACCAACGCCGGCTTCGACATCTACTACAACACCAAGACCGGCAAGAACCTGGGCTTCGCGGCGCTGAAGACCAACGACTGGTTCCGCTTCTACAAGATCAACCTGCTGAACGGGGCCGCGAGCAAGCTGGGCGACTTCCCGAAGAAGTGGCAGGTCACCGACATCGCGCTGCCCCTGAACCAGCGCTGACCCCGGTCCCGAACGAACCGTGCTGTGCCGGAGCGGTTGCTCCGGCACAGCCGTCGGCGGCGATCAGTTGAGGGGTCTGTCCCGAATGGTCAGTCGCTGATCACCCGCGCGGCGTCCGAGGTGAACGCGGACACGCCCCGCGCGGCCATCTGCCGTACGCCTTCGACGCCGTGACCGGCGATGGGCCGGTAGCCGATGACGGGAAGGCCTGCGGCGAGGGCCTGGACGGCCGTCTGCCCGGCCGCGTTGTCGATCAAGACCCGGGCTGACGCCATCAGCTGCGCCACGTCGGTCACCCAGCCCAGAGCGAGCACCCCCGGCAGCCCGGCGGCCCAGCGGCGCAGCCGCTCGTCATGCCCGCAGAGCAGTACCGGCAGGCAGCCGTGCCGGGCCAGCGAGCGAGCCGTGTCGGGCAGTCCCGAGCCCACCCCCACGCTCCCGCAGCCACGAGCACCGGCGGCCGCCCGGGCGCATGCCGGGCGAAAGCGGCCGGGTGGCGCTCACCTTCGACGACGGCCCGGACCCCGGGAGCACGCCGCACTTCCTCGCGGCACTGGACCGGCTCTCGGTACGGGCCACGTTCTTCGTCCTGGGCAGCCGGCTGGAGCGGTACCCGGACCTCGGGCGCCGGATCGCGGCCGAGGGCCATGAACTCGCCGTACACGGCTGGGCTCACGAGCGGCCGTGGAGCCCCCGGCCGGGCCGGGACGCGCGCGACGTGGCGCGTGCGGCGGCGGCCGTGCGCCGCGTGTCGGGCGAACAGCCCCGCTGGTACCGGCCCGCGTACGGCGTCCTCACCGGCGGCCGGTGGGCGGCCGCGCGCCGGGCCGGGCTGTCACCGGTGCTCTGGTCCGCCTGGGGACGGGACTGGACCGCGTGGGCCACCCCCGACAGCGTGCTCGACGAGGTGACCAGGACGCTGCGCGGGGGCGCGACGGTGCTGCTGCACGACTGGGTCGGTTCTGAACCCGGCTCACGGCAGGGGTGAGGGACTCTCGTCGTACGCGGGCCGCTGTGCCGGCACGTTCAGGGTGGCCGATCCACCCTTCTCGAAGCGCACGGTGACCTTCACGTAGTCGCCGCCCCGGATCGTCTGGCGCACGTCCCGCAGCACCAGATGGGTCTTGCCGGGTTCCAGCTGGTAGAGTCGTCCGGGCTGCAGGGGCAGCCCCTCGGGGAGCTGCTTTCCGTCGGGCTGCACGAGGTCCACGGACGCAGCCGCCGGAGTGCTCGCGCCGAGCAGGGTGTCCGGCTCCGAGCCCTCGTTGACCAGCCACAGATAGGCCGGCACGTCGTCGCCCGCCTTCCACGGCTCGGCGCGGGGTTCGGCCAGATGGGCGTACCGGATCAGGACCGAGCCGACGCGGGCGTTCTGGCCCGGAGCGTTCCACTCCTCCGGATCGAATCCCTCGTCGGATCCGCAGCCGCTCAGGACCAGGGCAAGGCCGACTATGACAGTCGCCAGGGCTGAACGGCCACGGCACCGGTGACGAGCGTGCGGCATGGCGGGGCACCTCCCGAATACGGCTTCGGTTCTCAACCGAACCACCATTCCGGGCGGGCTGCCACCGGCCCGCCCTACCCTCGCACGGCAGTTCGGGACGGGATCAGCTTCTCCGGCCGGAGGATGTCGCTGATCTGTTCCGGCGTGAGCAGGCCGCGCCTGACCACCAGCGCGGTGACACTGTGACCGGTGGCGAGTGCCTCCGCGGCCACGTCGGTGGCGGCCGGGTAACCGATGTAGGGGTTGAGGGCGGTGACCACCCCGATGGAGTGCTCGGCCGTGCGGCGCAGCTGCTCCTCGTTCGCGGTGATGCCCCTGACGCACCGGCCCGTCAGGGTCCGGCAGGCACTGGTGAGATGGGCCAGTGACTCAAAGAGACGGTGCGCGATGACCGGCTCGAAGGCGTTGAGCTGGAGCTGACCGGCCTCGGCGGCCATGCACACCGTGACGTCGTTGCCGATCACCTGGAACGCGACCTGGTTGACCACCTCCGGGATCACCGGGTTGACCTTCCCCGGCATGATGCTGGAGCCGGCCTGGACCGGCGGAAGACTGATCTCCGACAGTCCGGCGCGGGGGCCGGAGGACAGCAGCCGCAGATCGTTGCAGATCTTGGAGAGTTTCAGCGCCGCTCGCCTGAGGACGCCGGACAACTGCACGAACGCCCCGACGTCCTGGGTGGCCGCCACCAGGTCGGCCGCGGTCGTGACCGGGATGCCGGTGAGTGCGGCCAGATGCCGGCGGGCCGACTCCGGGTAGCCGGCGGGTGCGTTGAGTCCGGTACCGATGGCGGTCCCGCCGAGGTTGATTTCCGTGAGCAGCGCGGCCGCCTCCGCCAGCCGCTCGGTGTCCTCGGTGGTCATCGCCGCGTACGTGCCGAACTCCTGACCCAGCGTCATGGGGACCGCGTCCTGCAACTGGGTACGGCCCGTCTTGGCCACGTCCGCGAACTCGTCGGCCTTGCCCGCGAACGCGGCGGCCAGCTCCGCCAGGGCCGCCCGGAGCCGCCGGGCTCCGAGGTACAGCGCGATCCTGACGGCTGTGGGATACGCGTCGTTGGTGCTCTGGCTCAGATTGACGTGCTCCAGCGGATGCAGCCGGTCGTACGCGCCCCGCGGCAGTCCGAGCCGTTCCAGCGCCCGGTTGGCTATCACCTCGTTGGCGTTCATGTTGGTCGAGGTGCCGGCGCCGCCCTGGACGACGTCCACGACGAACTGCTCGTGCAGCTCTCCGCGCCTGATGTCCTCGCACGCCCCGGTGATGGCGTCGCACCGGACCGGGTCCAGGATCCCCGCGTCGCGGTTGGCCAGTGCCGCCGCCTGCTTGACGAGGGCGAGCGCGGTGATGAGGTCGGGGCAGGCGCCGATGGGCGTACCGGTGATGGGAAAGTTCTCCAGGGCGCGCAGCGTGTGCACCCCGTAGTAGGCGTCGGCCGGTACGGGACGGTCGCCCAGCAGGTCGTGCTCCGTGCGGACCAGGTCCGTCGTGGTCACAGCTGTCGCTCCAGGGGTGCGGTGAGGGGGCCGGACGTGCGCCGGTCGCGGGCCGCGCCGAGGGCCCGGCCGAGTACGCCGACGGCGAGCAGGAGCACCACGGTGCCGAGCGTGAAGGCCTCGAAGGCCGTCCGCGAGACGCCCCAGGTGTCGTGGAAGTCGTACGGCACGCCCAGCAGCGGTTCGAGGGTGCCGGGGAAGAGCGCTGTCCAGGAGCCCAGGAGGATCCAGCCGAAGACGAGGGCCGCGCAGATCCGGAAACCGGTGGTGCCGAAGGGGACCCGGTAGGGGCGCAGGACCTCGCCATGCCGCAGGTGCAGGGCGAGCAGGGCCGGGACGATCACGAGATAGGACAGCAGCAGCGTGGTGATCGCCACGGTGAGGACGACGCCGAAGACCGCTCCGGTGTCGCCGCTCACCAGGTTCATCGCCGCGACCATGAAGACGGTGGCGGTGACCCCGGAGAGCAGGTTCATGCGGACGGGGGTGCCGAGCCGGTCGTGGAACGCGCCGAGCGAGCGGCCGAAGAATCCGCCGTCGGCGGCCGCCATGGCCTGCATCCGGTCGCTGACGATCATCCAGGCGCTGCCCTGGGTCAGCAGCGCGAAGACGAACAGGACGGCGGCGGTGGTGAGCAGCGGGCCGCCCCAGCCGCCGTAGACGCCGAAGACGAGTGCGGTGGCGTCCAGGAAGCCGCCGATCCCGGTGACCTCGTTGGCGGGGGCGACGGCGAGGATCGCGAGGACCGGCAGGAGGTAGCAGCAGGCGGCGACACCGGCCGAGACGCCGATCGAGACGGGCACGTCGCGTTTGGGGTCGTGCATCTCGTCGCCGGCGGCGTTGGGCGCCTCGAAGCCGACGTACGCGAAGAGCAGGACGGGTACGAGTCCGAGGAAGCCCGCGGTGGTGGGGGAGAGCTGCGCGTCGTGCAGGCCCGCGAAGCCGTGCCGGCTGCCGTAGACGAGAGCGGTTCCGGTGAAGAGGAGGACGAGGCCGACCTTGGCCACCGCGCCGGCGGTGGTGATCCACTTGCCGCGGCGCAGGGAGATGACCGCGGTGAGGATGGAGATCCAGATGAAGGTCAGCTTGAAGGTGTAGTCGGCGACGGTGCCGCTGCCGAGGGGGAAGACGAAGCCGTCCCACGCCTGCGCCGCCGCGAAGACCAGGGAGCCGCCCAGCCACACGGGGTTGGTGACCCAGTAGAAGAGCGTGGTGAGCGCGGCGGTGAGCCGGCCGAAGGCGAGCTTGACCCAGACGTACGGTCCGCCTTCCTGCGGGAAGGCCGCTCCGGTCTCGGCGAAGAGCAGGGCGTAGGGGACGAGGAACAGCAGCGCGAGGGCGGCCGTCCAGGTGAGTGCTTCGCCGCCGCCGGTGGCGATCTGTCCGACGACGTCGAAGGAGATCACGGCGGCGATACCCATGGCCATGATGTCGAAGCGGCGCAGGCTTCGCTTCAGGTGGGGGACGGGGGGTGGGGCGGTCGTGGTGGTCGGGACGGCTGGAGCGGGAAGTGCGGGCACGGATCCTCCTGAACGGGACGCGCCCGGGGCGGCGCGTGGAGGGATGAGGGTGGGGTGGTGCGCGCTCCGGCGACGGGGCCGGGATGGGGCTGCGGTGGTGCGGGAGGCAGGGGGTGTCGGTTGTCGGGTGGCGGGGGAGGGCCGGGCCGACGGCCGGCGGGGGCCGTCGGCCCGCGCCGTCAGTTCCGGACCTCGCCGGTGGGGAGCGTGCGCTCCAGGACGGAGCGCATCGCGGACACGGTCTCCTTGGCCTCGGCCTCCGTCATGATCAGCGGCGGGGACAGCACGAGGCTGTGGGCGCAGTCGCGGACGATGACTCCGGTCTCGCGGCGGATGAGATCGGGCAGCAGCGGCTGGAGCATCGGGAGCGGCTCGCGGGTCTCCCGGTCGGCGACGAGTTCGACGGCGAGCATCGCGCCCACCGAGCGGACCTCACCGACCACTGGCAGGTCGCCGAGCTGGGCCTGGAGCTCGGCGTGCAAGTGGGCGCCGATCTCGGTGGCGCGGCCCAGCAGTCCTTCCCGCTCGATGATGTCGAGGTTCGCCAGGGCGACGGCGGCGGCCACCGGGTGGCCGTTGTAGGTGTAGCCCATCGGGAAGCCGTGGTCGCGCAGCAGGACCTCGGCGACGTGGTCGCCGACCAGCAGGGCGCCGAGCGGGATGTAGCCGGAGGTGATGCCCTTGGCGGTGACGATGATGTCGGGGGTCACGCCGAAGTGCTGGGCGGCGAACCACTGGCCGACGCGTCCGTACGCGGTGACGACCTCGTCGAGGATGAGCAGGATGCCGTGCCGGTCCAGGACCGCGCGGACCCGCGGCCAGTAGTCGTCCGGCGGCACGAGCATGCCGCCGACGCCCATGATGGGTTCGCCGATCATCGCGGCGATGTTCTCGCCCCCGATCTCGGCGATGCGCTCCTCGAGTTCGCGGATCAGGAAGTCGGTGACCGCTTCGGGGGTGCGCGCCTCGCCGCCGTACAGCTCGGTCCGGTACGGCCACGGCGGGGTCAGGTGCGAGACGTGCGGCATCATCGGGGCGAAGCCCTCGTGGTAGACCGGGAAGCCCGTGGCCGAGCCGCCGCCGTAGGCGACGCCGTGGTACGCCTTGTGCCGGGCCAGGACCCAGGTGCGCGAGGTGTCGCCGCGGCGGTGGTGGTAGTAGCGGGCCATCTTGATGGCGGCCTCGTTGCCCTCGGAGCCGCCCGAGGTGAAGTAGACGTGGCCCAGGCCCTCGGGGGCGAGGGACGTCAGGCGGGTGGCCAGTTCGATGGCGCGGTCGTTGGAGAACTCCCAGAAGCTGGTGAAGTACTCCAGCCGGCCCATCTGCTCGGCCGCCGCCCGGGCGACCTCCTCGCGGCCGTGGCCGATCTGGGCGAGCCACAGGCCGCCGGTGGCGTCGAGGTAGCTGCGGCCGTCGGCGTCGGTGAGCCGGCAGCCGGAGCCCTCGGTCATGACGACCCGCTCCTCGACGGTGCCCGGCAGGTAGGGGTGGATGATGTGGGCGCGGTCGGCGGCGGCGAGTTCGGCGGCCAGGAGAGGGCGGGTGGGGTGGGAGCGGGACATAGGTGTGGTTCCTTTCCGGCGTACGGGCGGGGAGAGTGGGGTTTGCGGGGTGCGACGGGCCGTCATGCGTAGGTGATCCAGGTCGTCTTCAGGCCCGTGTACTTGTCGAGTGCGTGCGGGGAGAGGTCCCGGCCGTGGCCGGACTGCTTGAAGCCGCCGAACGGAGTGAGCGGGCTGAGTGCGTCGACGGTGTTGACCGAGACGGTCCCGGCGTGCAGGGAGCCGGCGACGCGGTGGGCGCGGGCGAGGTCGCCCGTCCACACGGAGGCGGCGAGGCCGTACGGGCTGTCGTTGGCCAGCCGGACCGCCTCGGCCTCGTCGGTGAAAGGCACCACCGCCAGTACCGGGCCGAACAGTTCCTCGCGGACCAGCGGATGGCCGGCGGACAGGCCGGTGACGACGGCCGGTTCGAGGTACGCACCGGGGCCTTCGGGCCGCCGGCCGCCGGTCACGATCCGCCCGCCGTCCGACCGGGCGCCCTCCAGCGCGGCGACCAGCCGGTCCACCTGACGCTCGTCGACGAGCGGGCCGAGCCGGGTGGCGGGATCGAGGGGGTCGCCGGGGACGTACGAGGCGGCGTGCCGGGCGACCTCGTGCACGAACCCCTCGGCGATGTCGGCCTGGACGAGCAGCCGGGTGTTGGCCGAGCAGACCTGTCCGGCGTTGTAGCAGAAGCCCCAGGCGGCCCGTTCGGCCGCGGCGGCGAGGTCCGCGTCGGCGAAGACCAGGTTCGGGCTCTTGCCGCCGGCCTCCGGCCAGACCTGCTTCATGTTGGACTGCCCGGCGTACTGCTGGAACAGCTTTGCCACCGCGGTCGAACCGGTGAAGGCGAGTACGTCCACATCGGGGTGCAGGCCCAGCGCGCGGCCGGCCGTCGCCCCGAGGCCGGGCACCACGTTGAGTACGCCGTCGGGGATGCCGGCCTCCGCGGCGAGTTCGGCCAGCAGCAGGGCGGACAACGGTGACTGCTCGGCCGGTTTGAGAACGACGGAGTTTCCGGCGGCGAGCGCGGGCGCGAGCTTCCACGAGGCCAGGTCGAGCGGGAAGTTCCAGGGGACGACCGCGCCGACGACGCCGAGTGGGACCCGCTGGACGAGGGCGAGTTCACCGGGGCCGGTGGGCGCGGTCTCGCCGTACAGCTTGTCGGCGGCCTCGGCGTGCCAGGCGAAGCAGCCGGCCGCTCCCGGTACGTCGGTGCCGAACGACTCGGAGATGGGCTTGCCCATGTCGAGGGTGTCCAGCAGGGCCAGCTCCGCGCCGTGCTCCTCGATCAGCCCGGCGAGGCGCAGCAGCCGCTTCTTGCGCGCGGCGGGAGCGAGCCGGGACCAGCGGCCGTCGTCGAAGGCCCGGCGGGCGGCTGCCACGGCGGCGTCCACCTCGGGGGAGTCGCATGCGGCGACCTCGGCGGTGGTCTTGCCCGTGGCCGGGTCGACGGTGGCGAAGACGCCGCCCTCGGCGGTGGTCCAGTCTCCGTCGACGAAGGCCCGGGTACGGGGGCCGAGTCCCTCGGCGCGCCGCTGCCATTCGGCATGGGTGTGCGGGGTGGTGTTCATAGGGGGCTCCTGTCGGGATCCGTCACCGGGACACAGGGTTCCTTGAGGTTCTTTGAATCGAAAGTCAAACAATGGATGTCGGGAGTGTCAACGGCTGGAGAGGTGGAACTTGAAATACCTGAACTGGTCGGTAAAGAATTGGGGCCATGGCGAGACCGAAGAACCAAGGCGCCCGGCGCGAGGCGCTCATCGACGCGGCAGGCCGGGCCATCTCCGAGCGGGGCATCGCGGGGCTGCGGATCAAGGACATCGCGGCCGAGGCCGGCGTCTCCGCGGGATCAGTCCTCTACTACTACCCGGAGCTCGACGAGCTCGTCTTCGAGGTCCACCAGGACGCGGTGGAACGGTTCCTCGCGGACCGGCACCGCCGGACCGACGGCGTCCCGGACCCGGTGGAGCGACTCCGCCGGGCCGTGGCCACCGGCCTGCCCGCCGGCCCGGACGACCCGGCCCACCGGCTGCTGTACGAACTGCACGGCCGCGCGGACCGCAGCAGCGCGCACGCCGCACTCATGGGCTCGCTCTTCGCCCGGGAGACCGCCCTGTACTCCACGATCCTCGAAGTGGGCGTGGCGGCGGACGTCTTCACGCTGACCGAACCGGTGGCCGACGTGGCCCGCAATCTGGTGACCCTCGAGGACGGCTACGGCCTGCACATGGTGAGCCGCAACGCCGCCGTCGACCACGAGGCGGCGCTGCGGCTGATCCTGGGCTACGCCCGGGGTGTCACCGGCTGCTCCCGGCTGTGAGCCGCTGCCGCTGCCGGGGGTCGGTGGCCAGATCGGCGGCGGTCAGCGCCAGCGCGGTGGCACCGGCGAGGACCGCCGCGTCGGCCGCCGGCGTCACACAGTGGGCGGCGAACTCCTTCTGGTGGTTGACGGCGGGCAGCGAGTCGATCCCGATGTAGGGGTGGATGGCCGGCAGGACGCGGGAGACGTTCCCCATGTCGGTCGACGCCCGGTTCATCCGCGCGGCCGGGTCGCCCGGTTCCGCGAACCGGCGCCCCACCCCCAGCGCGTTGCGCCGGTAGCACTCCAGGAGCGCCGCGTCGGCCCGGAACTCGGAGTACGGCGGGCTCTCCGGTTCGATGCCCAGCTCGCACCCGGCCGCCAGGGCCCCCGCGGCGAAGCAGTCCTCCACCCGGGGCTGGACGCGGGACAGCTCGTCCAGCGTGGCGGCGCGCACGTACCACCGTCCCTCGGTGCGCTCCGGGATGGCGTTGGGGGCCTCACCGCCCCGGGTGAGGAGGCCGTGCACGCGTACGGTCGGGGGCAGTTGCTGGCGCAGCAGCCCGATGGCGACCTGGGCGACGGTGAAGGCGTCGGCGGCGTTGCGGCCCTGCTCGGGGTAGGCGGCCGCGTGCGCCTCGGCGAACGCGTCGAGCATGGCCCGGGGCACGCCGGGGTTCGCCAGCAGGTTGCCGGCGGCCACCGCGTCCGGGCCGAGCGCGTGCGCGTACGTGCCCAGCGCGCGGCTGCCGGAATGGTGGGCAGGGACGCCCGAGACCCCGATCACCGTCAACTGCCGCCAGTCGCGGTGGGGTTCGCCGCCCACCGTACGGCGCATCGCGTCGGCCGCGTCCCCGCTGCCGGTGACCAGGTGTTCCAGCAGCCGCGGACCGAGCCGCGGGTCGGTGACGTTCTGGGAGCAGGCCGCGCCGACTCCCGCGCGTACATGGGCGCAGCGGGCGGCGACCGCGGGGCTGGACGAGGTGACGGCGACACCGAACTGGCCGGTGCGCAGGCAGCGAGCGGCGAGGGAGAACGTCACAGCGTCTCTCCTCGCTCCGCGGCCCTCGCCAGGCGGACACGCTCCGCCTCGGCCCGGCGTCCGGCGGGGATGACCGCGGTGGCGTCGATCTCCACCAGCCATTCGGGCCGGGCCAGCGCCGAGAGCACCAGGCCCGTGGAGACGTAGTGCACCCCCTTGAGCCACCGGCCCATCACGCGGTACACGGGTTCGCGGAACCGTATGTCGGTCAGATAGACCGTGATCTTGACGAGGTCCTCCAGGCGGCTGCCGGACTCCTCCAGCAGCATCGCGATGTTGGCCATCGCCCGCTCGGCCTGGGCCTCGACGTCTCCGGCTCCGATGCTCTCCCTGGTGTCCAGGTCCTGCCCGATCTGGCCGCGCAGATAGACCGTGCCATCGGCGACGACGGCCTGGGCGAGATCGTTGGACAGACTCTGCTCGGGATAGGTCTCGGCGGTGTTGAACCGCCGGATGCGGTGGTGCCGAGGGCTCACTTGGCGTTCCTCCCCAGAGTGCCGAGCACGTTGTCCGACAGGCCGGCGGCGTACTTGACCAGGTCCAGCGGCCCGTCCCAGTCGAAGTTGCGGTAGACCGAGGCCAGGTGCGCGAACGGCGGGGACTGGGCGAACAGCTGGAAGGTCAGCCGGTGTCCGGCGTAGTCGGAGTTCAGCAGGTCGCGGGCGTACGCGAGGAGCTTGCGGCGGTCCTCGGCGACCCAGTTGTCGTTGACGGAGTAGAACTTCTCCAGCCACGGCCCGGTGTCGGGGTGGTCGAACGACGCCTTGTCGGGCGTGATGCAGATCTGGCCGCCGCACAGCTCGCGGGCGATGTGCATCATCTCGTGCAGCTGGGAGCAGGCCAGCACCCGGCCGGTGTAGAGCAGCGACTGGTTCGGCATGAGCAGCCCGCCGGGGCTGGGCTCGGCCATCGCCACCGCGGCCGTGAGGTGCGCGTTGATGCCCTCGCGGTAGCAGGCGAGCGTCGCCAGCTTCTCCTGGACGGCCTGCTGGCGCTCCAGCCCGGTCTGCTTCACGTTCCACAGCGCGGCGCCGATCATCAGGTCGGCGAGTCGCAGATTGCGCTGGGTGAAGGCGTACGCGCTGTATCGGTGGAGGGTGGCGCGGATGAACGTGGCCGCCCTGGTGTCCCGGTAGAACAGCACGTTCTCCCACGGGATCTCGACATCGTCGAAGACCACGAGGGTGTCCACCTCGTCGAAGCGGTTGGCGAGCGGGTAGTCCTCGGCCGGGGCGCGGCCGGCGAAACCGGTGCGGCAGATGTACTTCAGGCCCGGCGAGCCCATGTCGAGCATGAACCCGAGCGCGTAGTCGGACAGTTCGGAGTCGCCCCAGTTGGCGATGGTGGGCTTGGTGAACGCCTGGTTGGAGTAGGCGGCCGCGGTCTCGTACTTCGCGCCGCGCACCACGATGCCGGAGTCGGTCTCCTTCACGACATGCAGCAGCATGTCCGGGTCCTGGTCCTGCGGCCGCTTGGACCGGTCGCCCTTGGGGTCGGTGTTGGCCGACACGTGGAACGGGTCGCCGAAGCACGCCTGGTTGATGTGCCGGCGCACGTTCGCGCTGTACGTGGGATTGATCTTGTTCAGCACGTCCTGGCCGTCGATCAGGGACCAGACCTCGCCGATGGTCTCGTCGCCGACCCGCGTCACCACGCCGCCGACGTCGCTGAGTACGGCGTCGGTGGCCGCCCGCTTGGCGTCCCAGTCCTCGCGGGTGGTCGGCGGCTTCTGCTGGACCGCGTTGACCTCTCCGGTCTCCGGGTCCCGGTACGTCATGACGTCACGGGTCGCCGGGTCGTGCGCCATGTCGTAGATCCGGGCGCGGATGTCGACCAGCGGCCTGAAGGCGGGGTGGGCCGTGACGTCGGGGACCTTCTCCCCGTTGATCCAGACCTCGCGGCCGTCGCGGATCGAGTCCCGGTACTGCTCTCCGGTACGGATCATCGTGCGTGTACTCCCTGCTGTACGTCGATCTGCTGTACGTCGATCGGGCGGTGGGCGCCGTAGGCGCGGGCGTGGTAGAGCAGCGGCGCCTGAGCGGAGGAACTGCTGGCCAGGACGGTGCCGACCAGGATGAGATGGGTCCCGGACGCGGTGGTCTCGGCGAGCCGGCAGTCGAACGCGGCGGCCGCGCCGGCGAGGACGGGCGCGTCGGTCTCCAGCCGCTGCCAGCGGGCGCAGCCGAAGTCGTAGGGCTCACCGGTGCCCGGGCGGCCGGCGAAGGTGTCGGAGACGTGCGCCTGGCCGACACCGAGGACGTTCACGGAGAAGACGCCGTTGTGGCGTACCGCTTCCACCAGCGGGCTGCGCCGGTTGACGCAGACCAGCAGCGAGGGCGGATCGGCGGAGACCGAGCACATGGCGCTGACGGTCTGCGCGAAGCGGCCGGCGGGGCCGTCGGTGGCGACGACCGTCACGCCCGTAGCTGCGTTGCCCATGGCGGCGACGAACTGCTGACGCGTCATACACCCCTCCCAGGGTCGTGGAGCTGTGGGGATCTTCAGGCGGCTGAGTGCCGTGTCCTCACTATGGGGAGGGGGAGTAGCATCAGTAAAGCAGTTCTTTTAATGGAGGCTCATCAGAAAAACAGAGGAGATCGGGTCATGTCCGCACCGGTGGGCTTCACGCTGGTCCAGCTGCGCTACTTCACCGTCGCGGCTGAGGCCGGCAGCATGACGGCCGCAGCCGAACAGCTGCTGATCGCCCAGTCGGCGGTCTCCGCGGCGGTGTCCAACCTGGAGCACGAGCTCGGCGTGCAGCTGTTCATCCGGCGACGCGCCAAAGGGCTCACCCTGACCCCGGCCGGGGAACGCCTCCTCCATCAGGCACGCAAGCTGCTGGCCCATGCCCGGGAAGTCGCCGAGGAGGCACAGGGCACCGGAGACTCCCTCACCGGGCCGGTCGTGCTGGGCTGCTTCATCACCCTGGCGCCGTTTCACCTACCGGCGCTCCTGGACGAGTTCGCGCGACGCCACCCCGCGGTCGAGGTCGGCGTCATGGAAGCCGAAGCCGCGGAGCTGGCCGAGGCCCTGCGCGCCGGCCGGATCGAGTTCGCCCTCACGTACGACCTGGGCTTCGGCGACGACGTGCTCCGCGAGCCCCTCGGCTCCGTGCCCGCCTACGCGGTCGTCGCACCGGACCATCCGCTGGCCGGCCGGGACGCTGTCGACCTGGCCGAACTGGCGGGCGAGCCGTTCGTCCTGCTCGACCTCCCCTACAGCCGGGACTACTTCTGGTCCCTGGTGAAGGCCGCGGGCGCCACACCCCACGTGCGCCACCGCTCGCAGAGCTACGAGGCCGTACGCTCCCTGGTCGCCCGAGGGCACGGCTTCTCCCTTCTGAACCAGCGGCCGGCGACCGCCCAGACCTATGGCGGCGGCGAGGTCGTCGCCCTGCCGCTGACCAACGAGCATCCTCCACTGGACCTGGTGCTCGCGCGCCTGGCCGGCGTACGTCAGACGGCCCGCGCCAGGGCGCTGATGGACGTGACGCGGCGTGTGGTACCCCGTTGACGCGCCGGGACCGGGCCCCCGGGCCGGGCGACGGGGGGTCGCGGGGTCGGCCGGGGCGGAGAGACGATGGATGGCATGTGCGCAGCCGAAGCGTTTCCCGAAGGCCCCCGGCCTTCCGGAAGTGTGACGTCTGAGCCCGGTGGGCTGCTGGATGTGCTGAGCGTCGCCGCCGTCGTGCTGGACGGAAGCGGGCGGATCGTGCTGTGGAGCCCGCAGGCCGAGGAGCTGTTCGGCTACACCGCCGGTGAGGCCCTCGGCGAGTTCGCCGGCCAGCTGATGGTGCACGAGGAGCACCTGGACGTGGTGGTCGACCTGTTCACCCGGGTCATGGCGGGAGAGGGCACCTGGGCAGGGGTCTTCCCCGTGAAGCACAAGGACGGCGGCACCCGGCTGGTCGAGTTCCGCAACATGCGGCTGGAGGACGAGAACGGAGACGTGTACGCCCTGGGGCTCGCCACCCGCGAGGCGACGCTGGGCCGGGTCGAGCGGGATCTGGCGCTGTCCACCCGCCTGATCTCCCAGTCACCCATCGGACTGGCGGTCGCCGACACCGACCTGCGCTGCGTCGCCGTCAACCCGGCGCTGGAGCGCATCAACGGCCTGCCGACCGGCGGACACGTGGGCCGGCCCGTCCGCGAGGCCCTGCCCTTCCTGGACACCGAGGCCGTCGAGTCCTCGATGTACGACGTTCTGGCCACCGGTGTCCCGGTTCTCGACCAGGAGTTCGTCGGGCGCGCCGCGGCTGATCCGGAGAACGAGCGCGCCTGGTCGGTGTCCTTCTACCGGCTGGAGACGTCGAACGGGAAGGTGGTGGGAGTGGCGACCTCTGTCGTGGAGGTCACCGAGAGGTATCTCGCCCGGGCCGAAGCCGTCCAGGCCCGGCGCCGCCTGGCCCTGGTTGCGGATGCCTCCCTGTCCATCGGCACCACGCTCGACCTGGACCAGACCGCCCGGGAACTCGCCGAGGTGTCCGTGCGGGACCTGGCCGACGTGGCCGCGGTGGACGTGCTCGACAGCATCCTGAACGGCCGCCCGCCCGCCGCCCCGCCAGAAGGCCCCGCCGTCTTCCGCGCGCTCGCCCTGGCCGCCTCCCGGCCCACCGAGGCCCTGCAGGCCGCCGACCCGCCCGGCGAGGTCGCCCGCTACGAGGCCGACCGGCTGGTCACCCAGTGCGTCAACACCGGCCTGCCGGTCAGGGTGGCCCGGGTGGGCAGCGACGACCTGCCGCGGATCGCCCGCGGACCCGAAGCCGTCGCGCTCCTGGCCGCCGCCGGAGTGCACTCCTACCTGGCCGTACCGCTGATCGCCCGCGGCGAGGTCCTCGGCGCCCTGGACCTCAAGCGCACCCGCAACAACCCGGCACCGTTCACCGCCGACGACGAGGTCCTGGCCGGAGAGCTCGCGGCCAGGGCGGCCGTGTGCATCGACAACGCCCGCTGGTACCAGCAGGTGCGCAACACGGCCCTCACCCTCCAGCGCAGCCTTCTTCCGCAGCGGCCGTCGGACCAGCCCGGCCTGGAGATCGCCTCCCGCTACCAGCCCGCCCAGGCTGCCAGCGAGGTGGGCGGCGACTGGTTCGACGTCATCCCGCTGACCGACGACAAGACCGCGCTCGTCGTCGGCGACGTCATGGGCAGCGGCATCAGCGCCGCCACCACCATGGGCCAGCTGCGCACCGCCACCCGTACGCTGGCCGAACTCGATCTCGAGCCCGCCGAGGTACTGCGCCACCTCGATCACATCACCGACCGCATGGGCCAGACCTTCACCACCTGTCTCTACGCCGTCTACGATCCCCGCCACCAGCGGCTCCTCATCTCCTGCGCCGGACACCTGCCGCCGGTTTTGGTGCGCCCCGGCCGGCCTTCCGAACTGCTCGGCCTGCCCACCGGAGCCCCGCTCGGCGTGGGTGACGTCGTCTTCCGCACCACCGGGCTCGATCTGTACCCCGGCGACGCGCTGGTCCTGTACACCGACGGCCTGGTGGAGACCCGCCACCACGCCATCGACGAACGCCTGGACGCGCTCACCGGCCTCCTGGACGAGCCCCTGCGTTCTCTGGAGGAGACCTGCGACCGGCTCCTCGACGCGCTGCGCCACCCCGGGGACCACGACGACGTGGCGCTGCTCATCGCGCGGGCCCGCCCGGCCGGGGACCGTCACTGACCGCGGGACTGTCACCGGCCGCAAGCAGGGGCTGTTCCGCCCAGATGACCTTGCCGGTGTCGGTGTACCGCGTACCCCAGCGCTCCGCGAACTGGGCCACCAGGAACAGTCCCCGCCCGCCCTCGTCCGTCGTGGCGGCCCGCCGCAGATGCGGGGACGTACTGCTGCCGTCGCTGACCTCGCAGATCAGGGTCCGGTCCCGGACCAGGCGTACGCGGATCGGGTCCGTGCCGTAGCGCAGGGCGTTGGTGACCAGCTCGCTCAGGATCAGCTCCGTGGTGAACGCCGCCTCCTCCAGACCCCATTCGGCCAGCGTCCGGGCCGCCGCCGACCGCACCCGGCCGACCGCCGACGGGTCGGCCGGTACGTCCCAGACGGCGCTCCGGTCCGCCCTCAGCTCCCGCGTGCGGGCGACGACCAGCGCGATGTCGTCGCGGGGCCGCTTGGGCAGCAGAGCCGTCAGCACCGCGTCGCACGTCTCGTCCGGCGTCCGGCCGGGGTGGGCCAGTGCCTGCCGCAGCAGCTCCAGACCCTCGTCGATGTCCCGGTTGCGGTCCTCCACCAGCCCGTCGGTGTAGAGCACCAGACTGCTGCCCTCGGGAAGCTCGAGCGCGGTCGTCTCGAACGGCAGACTGCCCAGGCCCAGCGGTGGACCACCGGGCACCCCGGGGAATTCGACCCGCCCGTCCGGGTGCACGATCGCCGGTTCGAGATGGCCCGCCCGGGCCAGGGTGCACACGCGGGTGCCCGGGTCGTAGACCGCGTACAGACACGTGGCCCCGGTGACCGAGGCGACCGCGCTGTCCTCGGTCTCGTCCTGGTCGAGCCGGGTGACCAGCTCGTCCATGTGCCACAGCAGCTCGTCGGGCGGCAGGTCCAGGGTGGAGAAGTTGTGCACCGCGGTACGCAGCCGGCCCATGGTGGCGGCCGCGTGCAGCCCGTGGCCGACGACGTCGCCCACCACGAGCGCCACCCGGGCGCCCGGCAGCGGGATCACGTCGAACCAGTCCCCGCCGACGCCGCCCCGGCCGGCCTGGGCGGGCAGATAGCGGTGCGCGACGTCGAGCGCGTTCTGCTCGGGCAGGGCTTGGGGGAGCAGGCTGCGCTGCAGGGTGACGGCCATGGTGTGCTCACGGGTGTAGCGGCGGGCGTTGTCGATGCTCACCGCCGCCCGGGCCACCAGTTCCTCGGCCAGCGACATGTCGTCGTCCTCGAAGGGCTCGGGCTTCTCCGACCGCCAGAAGGTGGCCACCCCCAGGATGACGCCGCGGGCGCGCAGCGGAGCCGCGATCATCGAGTGGATCCCGTACGCGACGAGCCGGTGGGCCCGCTCCGGGTCCTGCACCTGCCAGCCGGAGAACGTCGACATGTCCGCCTCCAGTACGGCCTTCCCCGACTCGAAACCGGCGGCCTGCGGCGTGCTGGGCAGAAAGTGGATCAGACTGCCGGTCGCGTACAGCGGGGTGTCGTCCCGGATGCCCCGGAACGCGATCCGGCGCATGTCCGCACCGCCCTCCACCGGCTCCTCCCCGCGCAGGACCGGGTCCGCCAGGTCGACGGTGACGTAGTCGGCGAACCGCGGGACCGCGAAGTCCGCCAGCTCCTGGGAGGTACGGATCACGTCGAGGCCGGTACCGATCTCCATCCCGGCGTCGTAGAGCAGCTTCAGCCGTCCCCGTGCCACATCCGCCCGGCCCGTCAGAGCCCGCAGCTCGGTGGTGTCGCGCAGCGTCGCCACGGTGCCGGAGGGCCCGGCGCTCCGGTCGGCCGGCCGCTGGTCGGTCAGCCGCTGGTTGACGGCCAGCAGCCGGTCCCCGGCCACGTGCACCTCGTCGCTGGCGACCCGCCCCGAGACCAGCAGCCGGGCGGTGCCCGGGTCCAGACCCAGATCGGAGACCGGGCGGCCCTCCACGTCCGCGGGCAGATCCAGCAGCCGGCGCGCCTCGTCGTTGGCGAGCAGGATCCGGCGGTCGGCGCCGAGGATGAGCACCCCCTCCCGCACCGCGTGCAACACCGCGTCGTGATGCTCGTACATGCGGGTCATCTCGACCGGGCCCAGGCCCCGGGTCTGGCGCTGCAGCCGTCTGCTCACCAGCGCGGTCCCGGCCGTGGCGAGGACCAGCACCCCGGCGGCGGTGCCCAGCAGCAGTGGAAGCTGCTCCTCGACCACACCGCTCACGCTCTCGATCGTGATCCCGGCGGAAACCAGACCGACGACGTTCCCGTCCCGGCCGGTGACCGGAACCACGGCCTGCACGAGCGGCCCGATGGTTCCGGTGATCATCTCGGTGACGATTCCGCCCGCGAGTGCGGGCTCCAGATCGCCGACGAACTTCTTCCCGATCCGGTCGGTCAACGGGTGGGTGTAGCGGATTCCGTCCGTGTTCATGACGACGATGAAGTCGACCCCGGACCGCTTCCGCGCCTCCTCGGCCCGTGGCTGCAGCACGGCCGTGGGATCCGGGCCGGCGAGAGCCTCCTCGATGCCGGGAGCGCTCGCGAAGGTCTCGGCCACGGCGACGGACCGGTTGCGCGCTTCCCGCTCACTGTCCGTACGTGACTGCAGCACGAGGGCCAGTACGGCGGCCACCACGAGCAGCACCACGACCGCCACCTGGAGGACGAAGACCTGACCGGCGACGGTTCGCACTCCGAGGATCGAGCGCAGGCGCCCGAAGGATCCGCCCATGACTTCATCTAACACCGTCGTCCTCACCTGCGCGCGACTCCGGATCCGCGTCTGGACGGGTGGAGCGGTCACGGCCAAACCTCGCTGCGGCGTGGCGTGCGGCCCAATGGGTGATAACCGGCTCCGCGCCACTCGAAGAGCGCAAAACGTCCCTCACTTGCGGCCTTCTCCGGTGGTGCGAAGCCGGAATCCGGCTGACGGTGGATCACGTCGCCACTGCGATCCGATGAGCGGACGTTGTGTCAGCCCACGCAGCGGCGTCGAAAGGAATGTGCCCCAATGCGCTCTGCCCGCACCCTGTTCGCCTCAGTCACTGCCACCGCTCTCCTCGCGCTGTCGGCTCCCATCGCTACCGCCATCACCACGGACGACTGGGACAAGGACAACGGCTCCTCCCACAGCAAGAAGGACGACCACGACGAGTCCAAGAAGGACGACTACGGCAAGGACGAGAAGAAGGACGACTACGACAAGGACGACTACGGCAAGCACGAGAAGAAGGACGACTACGACAAGGACGACTACGGCAAGGACGAGAAGAAGGACGACTACGACAAGCACGACAAGGACGACTACGACAAGAAGGACGACTACGACAAGAAGGACGACTACAAGAAGGACGACCACGACAAGCCGCACGGCGGCGTCCACACCGGTGGCGGCGCGATGGCGATGACCGTGGCGGGGGACTGGGACGACGAGAAGAAGGACGACGACAAGAAGGACGACTACAAGAAGGACGACGAGAAGAAGGACGACTACGACAAGGACGACCACGGCAAGGACGAGAAGAAGGACGACTACGACAAGGACGACTACGGCAAGGACGAGAAGAAGGACGACTACGACAAGGACGACTACGGCAAGCACGAGAAGAAGGACGACTACGACAAGAAGGACGACTACGACAAGAAGGACGACTACAAGAAGGACGACCACGACAAGCCGTACGGCGGCGTCCACACCGGTGGCGGCGCGATGGCCCGCACCGTGTCGGGCGACTGGGACAAGGACGAGTACAAGAAGGACGACTACAAGAAGGACGACTACGGCAAGGACGACTACAAGAAGGACGACTACGGCAAGGACGAGTACAAGAAGGACGACTACGGCAAGGACGAGTACAAGAAGGACGACTACAACGGCTACGGCAAGCACGAGAAGCCGTACGGCGGCGTCCACACCGGTGGCGGCGGCATGGCACTGAGCGGCGGCAGCCTGGCTGCCGGCTCGGTTCTGCTCCTCGGTGGTCTCGGCGCCGGCGCGTACCGCCTGCGTCGCCGCAACTCGACGGGCGGTGCGGCCGCCTGATGAGGCCGGACCACTAGCACGTCGCTGCACTGTCGCGGCCGCCGCCCCCCTCGGGCGGTGGCCGCGGCGATTGCGTTTCCGCTCCGCGGCGCTTTCCGCCGCCCGCTCAGCCCACTGACGCCCCGTACGAAAGGCACAGTCGCATGGCCGCCCCGCAGTCGTCCGGTTCGAACCCGTCCGAGACCGCCCCTGCGAACCCGCCCGAGTCCGAGTCCGCCTCCGTCTCCCGCCCCCTCGGCCGCGCGCTGCTGTGGCCCGCCATGGCGGTCTGGCTGGGCTTCCTCATGCTCTACAACTCCCTCGACACCCCGGTGGACAACAAGCCGCTGGCCCGCCCGGCGGCCGTGTCCCCGGCACCCACCGCGGCCTCCGCCTCCCCCTCCGCCACCGCGAAGACTCCCGCCCCGGTCGGTCCGGCGATGCACCGTTCTGTCCCGAAGCGGATCTCGATCATGGAGATCGGCGTCAACGCGCCCTTCATGCCGCTGAAGATCGGTCCGTCCGGTCAGCTCGACGCGCCACCCCCGGACGACAAGAACCTGGTCGGCTGGTTCCAGGGCGGTGCGACGCCCGGTGAGCGGGGCACCTCGATCGTCGCCGGGCATGTCGACACCAAGACGGGCCCGGCCGTGTTCCTGCTGCTCAGCATGCTCAAGCCCGGCAGCAAGGTCGACATCACCCGGGAAGACGGCACAGTCGCCACGTTCACGGTGGACTCGGTGGAGAAGTTCAGCAAAGCGAAGTTCCCCAACGAGCGGGTCTACGCCGACACCCCGTCCGCCGAGCTACGTCTGATCACCTGCGGCGGCGAGTACGACAGGAAGGCCAAGGACTACGTGGACAACGTCGTGGTCTTCGCCCACCTCGACTCCGGCAAGCGCGCCTGAACCGCGGGCCCGCCGAGCGGCTTGGTGTGTACCTGACGCTAGAGTGCGGTGTTTGTCGATGTGCCGTACGGGCGGAGGGGGATGACGTGAGTGGGCAACTGAAGGATACGGCGGGCGAGTTGGCCGAGGTGCTGTGGCGTGAGCACACCGTGTACCGGGACCGGGCCGGGGGAGTCGTGATCCGGGGCGAGCACGTGCAGCGCTGGATCAGTCTCGCCCCCGCCGGTGGCAAGGGTGAGGTGCTCGTCCGCGCGGGCCGCATCCTCGACGGCGGCACCACGGCCCCGGCGCGCTCGGAGGCGATCGTGCCGCTGGCCGCCGGGACGGGCGAGCTCGCCGCCACCTGCCGCCGTCTGCTCGCCGAGACGGCTGCCGACGCGGCGCCGCGGGCGCCGAGGCCGGCAGCGCCCGGCCGGTCCGGCAGGTCGTCCGGCCGGCCCGGCCGCCCTGGCCGCACCGGCCGGCTCAGACGTCGGGGGCGCCGGGACAGACACACGAGCTTCGGCTCCTGGATGATCCTCACGTGCCTGGTCGGTCTCGTCGCCCTGTACGTCTACAGCACGGCAACGATCGGCGGGTAGCCGCGGACCGGGGTGCCCGGCCGCCGGTTGAGGCCGGGGATCCGGGGTAGTCGGGGGAGCCGGAAGCGGTTCACGAGCCGCCGGCGCGGCGGACGCAGACGACGAGGGAGCAGTCATGCTGGATGACGCGGCGAGGTCGGACGGCCCCGTTCTGGTCGGTGTCGCGGAGGGGGCCGGCCAGGAGGCCGTCGTGCGCTACGCGGCCCAGCAGGCGTCGATGCACGGCAGGCCGCTGCACGTCCTGCACGCCACCGAGCAGCCGCCGGGGAGGGAGACCGCCCCGGAGCGGGGAACGACGGTCGTGGCTCCGCTGGTGGCGCTGGCCCGAGCGGAGTTCCCCGGGCTCCAGGTGACGGCGGAGGCGGTGCCGGGCCGGCCCGCTGCGGTACTCCTGGAGCGGTCCTCGCAGGCGGCCTGGCTGGTGGTCGGTCACCGGGGGAGCGGCGGTTTCGCCCGTCTCCCGCTGGGGTCGGTGAGCTGGCAGGTGGCCACCCATGCCGACTGCCCGGTGGTCGTCGTCCGCCCCGGCGGAACCTCGGCCCCGCCGGAGAACCGGGTCGTGGTGGGGGTGGATGTCTCCGATGTCTCCGGGCCGGCCCTGGACCTGGCTTTCGCCGAGGCCGAGCTGCGCGGGGCGCGGCTGGAGATGCTGCACGCCTCGTTCCATCTCGGCCAGATGCCGGGCGGCCCGGGCATGGTGGTACCGGACTTCGACGCCTTCGACAACGCGGCGCGCGAGGTACTCGCGGAAGAGGCGGCCAAGCGCCGCGACCGGTACCCGGACGTGGGCGTCGATGTGCGCCTGGAGCGCGTCCGGCCGGCAACCGTACTGGCGGAGGCATCGCGAGGTGCGGCCCTGCTGGTGGTCGGCTCCCACGGCCGGACCGGCCTGCGCCGGCTGCTGCTCGGATCGGTGAGCGCGGAGGTGCTGCACACCGCGGAATGCCCCGTCGCGGTGGTCCCCCCGGTGGACGGAACCCCGGCGTAGGGCCTGTCCGGCGGATCATGGCCGGGGCCACGACGCCCCCCCCAGCTACCTCCCCCAGACTCCGTCCGGGGGTGCCCCCATGGAGGTGCCCCCAGGCACGGCACCTCGCCGCGTTGCCGAAATGCCCGAACAGCTCCGCTATTAGGGCACTCCGGCGCCTTGCGATGCGCCGCACCAGACGCCGCGTCCTATCCGGCCCTGATCCGCCGGACCTAGCCCGGTAGCCGCCGCAACGGTCTGCCCTGTTACGGCGATGCGTGCGCCGGGCCACACGTGTTTCTCCCGTGCTGCGCCGGCTTGACGCCGTCACGCGGCCGGGCCCGCACCCCAGGTCTGCGACGAGCCCGCCGGCGGCTTGACGCACCCGGCGTAATCGGCGGCGACAGCGTCGTGCGACTCCCGGACGGCGGCCAGGTGCGCAGGTTCGGTCACCCGGCCAACTCTCTGGCCTCCCGCTGCACGCAATCCCTCGATCGGGTGCGGCCTCGCACTCGAACGCAATATCACGCCCCGGAGGCCGGGCAGGGCTGACCTGCGCGCCGGTGTTCGAACTTTTGCGCGGCTCGTCGCTCTCGCCTGCCCGTGACGTGGACGTGAACAGGCACGTTCTTGGTCCATCACGCGGCAAGCGCCCCGACCAGGAGGCCCGTTGAAGCGACTCGCCGCCGGCTCCGGCGTACATCCGGCGTTCGAACCGGCCTGCCCCGACCTGCCGGGCGGTCAGCGCCCGGTTGACCGTCCCGGCCCCCGGCGACCAGGGCGACCCGGCAGTCACCACCCGCGCCGCCCGCGCACCGCCACTCCCGTCCCGCAGCACAGGAGGCCCCGTTGACCGACTCCACGCTGATCCCGCAGCAACAGCAGCCGGCCCGGCCGCAGCCGGCCGCCCCGCCCGAACTCGACTACGCAGGACGCAAGCACCGCCGGGCGATGCAGGACGCCACGCTCCGTCAGATGGCGCGCCGTATCCCCGCCGCGCTCGGCCAGACCTTCCGGCTCGCCTGGTCCGTCGACCGCCGCATGGTCCTTGCCGTACTGGCCTGCCAGCTCCTGTCGGGCATCAGCACAGCCGTGATGCTCGCCGCGGTCGCCCGCGCGATGGGTCCCCTGTTCGGAGCCGCCGACGCGCAGGCCGGCCTTCGGGCGGCCGCCCCGGCCCTGGTCACCGCGGGCATCGCCACCGGCGTGGGTTCCGCCGCCTGGATCCTGGCCGACTGGGCCACCCGCCGGCTCAACCCCCAGGTCGCCACGGCCGCCGACCTGACCATCGTGGACCTCCACATGCGAGCCGAGCTGGCCGCCTACGACCAGGAGGGCTTCAAGGACCGCAGCCAGGCGGCGGAGATCGGGGCGATGCGCGCCCCGGACCTGGCGGAGGACGCCAAGATGCTCACCAACGGGCTGGTGCAGTTGATCTCCGCCGCGTCCGTCCTCACCGTTCTGCATCCGCTGCTGCTCGGAGTCCTGCTGCTCTCCGTCATCCCGCGCGGACTCGGAGGCGTCATCGCGGCACGCATCGACTACCGCGTGCACGACGCCTCCATCTCCTCCCGCAACGTCCGCGGCATGATGCACTGGTGGCTCACCACCTCCGAGCTCGCCGACGAACTGCGCGCCAACACCATGCGCGGCTACCTGCACTTCTGGTACCGCTCGATGTGCGACCGCGTCGAGGGCAGAGAACTCGCCGCCGCCCCTCAGTATCTCCGCGTCAATGCGGCCGCCACCTCCCTCGCGGGTCTCTTCACCCTGGGGATGTGGGCCTCGCTCGCCGCCCTGGTGCTCTCCGGCCACATGGACCTGGCCATCGCCGGCACCGCGATCGTCGCCTCCCAGACCTCCGGACGCGCACTCAACTCGATCATCCGGTACGGCGCCGCGATGTTCCACCACGGCCTCTACCTCAGTGACTACCACGACTTCCTCACCGAAGTCCGCGGCATGACCACCCGCCGCGGCACCGCCGACGTCCGGGTGCCCCGCCGTATCCGCGTCGACCGGGCCGAGTACACGTACCCCGACAAAACCACCCCGGCACTGGGACCTGTCTCGCTTACCCTCGAACAGGGGGAAGTGGTCGCCCTGGTCGGGGAGAACGGCGCCGGCAAGTCGACCCTGGTGCGACTGCTCACCGGACTGACCGTGGCGACCGGCGGAAGGGTGTGCTGGGACGACACCGACCTCGCCACCGCGGACGCCGATTCCGTGTGGCGGCACGTCGGGCTCGTCCCCCAGGCCAACGGCCACTGGCCGCTGGCCGCGCGGGAGAACATCACCCTCGGCCAGCCCCAGGAGTACGGCGACCAGCAGGTCTGGGAAGCGGCGGAACAGGTCGGCATGGCCGGTGTCATCCGCGATCTCCCCCACGGGCTGGACACTCTCCTGGCCCGGTCCGTGTGGGGCGGACACGAACTGTCCGGCGGGCAGTGGCAGCGACTGGCCTGCGCCCGCGCCCTCTACCGCAAGCCCGGCTTCCTCGTCCTGGACGAGCCCACCAGCGAAATGGACGCCCGCGGCGAGCACCAGATCTTCCGCGCGCTGCGCGCGATGGCTCCCGGCCGGATCACGCTCGTGGTCACGCACCGCCTGGACAACGTGAGGATGGCCGACCGGATCATCGTCCTCGACCAAGGCCGCATCCGGGAGCAAGGAACCTTCGACCAGCTGGTGAACACGCCGGGCAGCCTGCTGGGCGAGCTGTACGCCCTCTCCCAGGACCGCTGACCGCCGTCCGGTACCCCCGGGCACCTGCCGTCACCGCGCCCCTGCGACGCGGTGACGGCACGAGCGGCACTAGTGTGCGGTGGCATGGTGCATGTACTGGGCAGCAGGATCCTGCTCCACCCCACCGATCCCGAGCGGTCGCGGGCGTTCTACGGCGAGGCGCTGGGCCTGGCCGTGTACCGGGAGTTCGGCACCGGGACCGAACGCGGCACGGTGTACTTCCTGGGCGGCGGATTCCTGGAGGTGTCGGGCCGCTCCGACGCGCCTCCGTCGCCCGCCCTCCAGCTGTGGCTCCAGGTGGCGGACGCGACCGCGGCGTACGAGGAGCTGCGGCAGCGGGGCGTCAACGTGCTGCGTCCGCCGAAGACGGAGCCGTGGGGGCTGGTCGAGATGTGGATCGCGGATCCGGACGGCGTGCGCATCGCCGTGGTCGAAGTACCGGAGGATCATCCGCTGCGCTACCGCCCGTGAAGCCCGCGTAGACCCCGCGTAGACCCCGCGAAGGCCGGCGCAGGCCGCGCGAACGGCCCGCGAGGTGCGTGAACGCCCGTAAACCGCGGTGGAGTTGTCAGCCCCCGTGCGAAGATGCGCGCATGTGGTCGCGACTGCCGTTCGGGGAAGGACTACGGGCCGCGCTGGGCCCACCGCGGCGCTCGCGTCGGCTCGGCAGCAGCCCGCGTTCGCGCGTCTGGCGGGTGGAGCTGGCCGGCGGGCCGGCGGTGGTGAAGCAGGTAGTCGAGGGTCCCGACGCCGAGGAGCGCTACGCGCGTGAGGTGACCGCACTGCGCCTCGCCGCCCGGGCCGACCCACCCGTGGTGCCCGTGCTGCTCGGCACCGATCCCGGCGAGCGCGTGCTGGTCCTCGAGCACCTGGACCACCAACAGCCCGCCGCCGACTGGATCGTCGGCTACGCGGCGGCGCTGGCCCGGCTGCACGCCACGGCCGGCCCGCAGGACATCGGCGTACTGCCCCGATGGCTGGGCCCGGACCAGGCCGACGTCGACGCCTTCCTCCGGTTGGCCGAGGCACTCGGGGTACCCGTCGTACCGGACGTCTCCGGCGAGCTGGAGAGACTGGTGCACCGGCTCGGCCAGGCATCCGGGAACGCCCTGCTGCACGGGGATCCGTGTCCCGGCAACGACCTGCACACCGCCGGCGGGATCAGGTTCATCGACTTCGAACAGGCCTCACTGGGCAGCGGACTGGTGGAGCTTGCCTACCCGCGCATCGGCTTCCCGACCTGCTGGTGCGTCACTTCGCCGTCCGCGCCCCTGCTGAACCGAGCGGAAAGCGCGTACCGCGACGCATGGCGCACCGCGACCGGCACCGAACTCGACGGCGATCTCACCGACGCGTGCGCCGGCTGGCTGCTGCGCGGCGACGCGCTGGTCCAACGGGCGCGCCGCGGAACCACCGACCACCTGGCCCGGATCCCCGATGGCGACTGGAAGTGGGGCACGGCGACCGCCCGCCAACGGCTCGTGCACCGGCTGGGTGTCGTCGGCCGGATGACGGCCGACCGCGCCGACCTGCGCGCCCTCGGCACCCTGAGCTCAGCGATGCGCCACCGCCTGCAGACCCTGCCGCCCGCACTCCCACCCGTACCGTCGGAGCGCCCGGACTCCTGACCGCTCAGTCGACCGGCCAGGAGTGTGCCGGTGCGTTGAGGTGCATGTACTCGATGTACTGCCGCGTCATCCGCCGCAGCGCCTCGTGGTGGTCCACATGGGCGGTGTCATAGATGTGGTGGAACATCTCCGCCTGCCACACCGCGCCGTTGCGGCCGGTGACGCACCGCTGTTCGATGATGCCCAGCAGCGGCTCCCGCCATGCCGAGTCCATCCCCGACCGCTCCAGCCCCAGGTGTGCCAGGGGCAGCAGACGCCGCAGGACGAGCTCGGCCACCGGCACCTCGCCCATCCCCGGCCAGTACAGACGTGCGTCGATCCCGTGCCGCGCCGCAGCGTGCAGGTTGTCCTCCGCGGCCGAGAACGACATCCGTGACCAGACCGGCCGTTCCTCGTCGACCAGCGCACGCGTCAGCCCGTAGTAGAAGGCGCCGTTCGCGAGGACATCGGCCACCGTGGGGCCCGCGGGCAGCACCCGGTTCTCCACCCGCAGATGGGGTTTGTCGTGGGAGACGGCGTAGACCGGACGGTTCCACCGGTAGATCGTGCCGTTTTGCAGGGTGAGTTCGCCCAGTTCCGGGATGTCGCCGCCTTCGAGCGTCTCCAGCGGATCCTCCTCGTCGCACAGCGGCAGCAGCGCGGGGAAGTACCGCGCGTTCTCCTCGAAGAGGTCGAAGACGCTGTTGATCCACCGCTCGCCGAACCACACCCGGGGCCGCACGCCCTGCACCTTGATCTCCTCGGGGCGCGTGTCGGTGGCCTGCTCGAAGAGGGGAATACGCGTCTCGCTCCAGAGTTCCTTGCCGAACAGGAAAGGCGAGTTCGCCGCCAGCGCCACCTGTACGCCCGAGATCGCCTGCGCCGCATTCCAATAGCGCGCGAACTCGTCCGGAGAGACCTGGAGATGGAATTGGGTACTGGTGCAGGCCGCCTCGGGGGTAATGGTGTCCGCGTACGTCCGCAACCGGTCCACACCGTCCACCGCAATCAGCAGATCCTCGCCCCGGGCCGCGAATATCTGCTCGTTCAGCAGCCGGTACCGCGGGTTCTCCGACAGTGCGGCCTCACCCACATCCGCCTGCCGCAGGGTCGGCAGAATGCCGATCATGGTCAGGTGTGCCCCCACCGCCGCCGCCCGTCCTTCGGCATGGTTCAGCGCGTCCCGGATCTCCTGTTCCCACGCGTCGGGACCGCCGGCCGTCAGCCGACGTGGTGGGACGTTGATCTCCAGGTTGAACCGGCCCAGCTCGCTCGACCAGGCGGGATCCGCGATCGCCTCGAGCACGTCGGTGTTCCGCATCGTCGGCTCGCCGGCCGCGTCCACCAGGTTCAGCTCGATCTCCAGGCCCACCTGCGGCCGCTCGGCCTCGAAACGCTCCTCACGCAGCATCTGCGCGAACGCGTCGAGGCACATCTGCATCTTGTTCCGGTACCGGCGGCGGTCATCACGGGTGAACACCAGCGCCGGGACATCGCGTCCCATCGGCCCTCCCGAGTCTCCTCGGCGGACCCCCCTTTCTGCAGCGTCTTTCTTCAGCGTCCCACTCCCCGGCCGCCCCTACCAGTGAGAGCGGCACCGTCGTGCCCGTGAAGCCCGTGAAGCTGCTTTCCCGGCCCCGATGGGCGAACATGTGGGGGAGGGACCGGTTCGCGCGGCGCCGCTCGCTCCTCGGATCCGCATGCGGACCGGACGGCGGAAGGGATTGTTGTCCATGTGCCGATGGCTCGCCTATTCGGGAACGCCCGTTGTGCTCGACGACATCCTGTACAAGCCGGAGCACTCCCTGATCGACCAGAGCCTGCACTCACATCTGGGAGTCGAGACGACCAACGGCGATGGTTTCGGCATCGGTTGGTACGGGGCCGACAGCAAGACCCCGGCGATCGTGCGGGACACGGGCCCGGCCTGGAACAACCGCAATCTGCACGAGATCGCGAGCCATGTCCGCTCACCCCTGTTCTTCGCTCACGTCCGCGCCTCGACCGGTACGGCGGTACAGCAGACCAACTGCCACCCGTTCCGTCACGGCCGCTGGATGTGGATGCACAACGGTGCGATCACCGACTTCCACCGCATGCGGCGGGACCTTTGCATGGCCATCGACCCGGCGCTGTTCTCCTCCATCGAGGGATCGACGGACTCGGAAGTGATGTTCTACCTGGCGATCACGTTCGGTCTGGACCAGGACGCGCCGGGGGCTGTCGCGCGGATGGCCGGCCTGGTGGAACGGCTGGGACGGGAGCACGGGGTGGATTTCCCGCTTCAGATGACGATCGCGGTGACCGACAGCGAACGCCTCTGGGCCTTCCGCTACTCGAGCGGGGGCGCCTCACGCTCGCTGTTCTACAGCAGCCGAGCGGATGCGGTGCGGGCGCTGCACCCCGACATCGCGCTGCTGCGGGGCGTGTCCGACAAGACCCGCATGGTCGTCTCCGAGCCGCTGGGCGATCTGCCGGGCGTCTGGAACGAGGTCCCCGAGAGCAGCTACGGGGTGGTCCAGCCGGGGGTGGACGAATTGCGGCCCTTCGTGCCTCAGCCGGTGTAAATCCCGGATGCCCTGGATGACTCTTTCCACCCGCATATGTCCGTTATGGGTGGAACTGCATGGAGAAGAACGCCTTAAGTCATTCTTGCCTCTTACTTGCGCAATTCGTCGTTCCTTCATTCGGCATGCCGGGCCGGATGGTTGCGCGCGGAGGCCGTGATAACGGTCACAGCCGCCATGGTGTGCGGTAAGTCCGCGGAGGCCCAGTTCCCTTCCCTGGAAAGAAAGTTGGGTTTTCGCTCCAGGGTGGATGACGGATTTTTCCCCCGCGGGATCAGTTGCCCCCTTTGAGCGGGGAAATTCGAGGCTTGTTCCGCCGGGTCCATTTCGCTTACGGTCACCGTCAATCCGGGTGGACCGCCGAATCCTGCCGCCGTCCGGAAACCGCACTCACCACTCACGTACGGCAGGAGCGGGGGACCCAGGTAAGCCGCCGGTCCGTTTATTCGGAACGGCTTGGGGTCAAGTCGCACCAACACTGCGGCCGGGCATCTCCAGTCCGAACCCGACAGCTCACCTCGCAGGCGACGGAGAGGAACGCGTCATGCCTGCAAAGGGTAAGCACCGCCGTCCCAAGACCAATCCGATCACGCGCGGCTTCGTCGTCGCCGGCACGGGCGGCGCCGCACTCGCCCTCCCGGTGATCGCCGCGACCACCGCCGCCGCGGCGCAGAAGGCGCCGGCCGTCACCGCGAAGAAGGCCGTGGCACCGGCCACCGTCGCCGCGCCGGCCGCTGCGAAGAAGGCCGCCCCCGTGACCTATTCCGTCGTCGTGGGTGACTCCCTTTCCAAGATCGCGGACGAGCACCCCCAGATCGGCGGCTGGAAGCAGCTCTACGAGGCCAACCGGACGGTCGTCGGTGACAACCCGAGGCTGATCCACCCGGGTCTCGAGCTTACGATCGGCGCTGCCGTGAAGCCCGCCGTGAAGCCCGCCGCGAAGCCGGCCGCGAAGTCGGCGCCCAAGCCCGCCGTGAAGCCCGCGGCCCAGGCGAAGGCGGCGGCCCCCGCGAAGCCCGCCGCCGCGCCGGCGAAGCCCGCCTACACCAACGACCTCGACGGCTGGATCAAGGAGTCGCTGGACATCATGGCCAAGCACGGCATCCCCGGCAGCTACGACGGCATCCACCGCAACATCATGCGCGAGTCCTCCGGCAACCCGCTGGCCATCAACAACTGGGACTCCAACGCGGTGGCCGGCACGCCGTCCAAGGGTCTCCTCCAGGTCATCGACCCGACGTTCCAGGCCTACCACGTGCCGGGCACCTCGACGGACAGCTACGACCCGGTCGCCAACATCACCGCGGCGTGCAACTACGCCGCCGACAAGTACGGCTCGATCGACAACGTGAACGGCCCCTACTGACAGCGGTGGCCGGGCCCTTGCGGCGACCGGCCCGCCGGGTCCGGGAGGAGAACCCCGTGCCCGGCGGGCCGGTCCGTGCGTCACGTGCCGGTGCCGTCGTCCGACCGCGGTGCGGGCCCGGACGGGCACAGGTCGGCGGCCAGCCGGCCGCGGTGCCACGCGGCAGGGCCGAAGAGCCGGCCCGAGCCGTGCGCGCGCTTGAAGTAACGGTGTGCGTCGTGCTCCCAGGTGATGCCGATGCCGCCGTGCAACTGGATCATCTCGCCCGCCACCGCGGAAAACGCTTCCGAGCAGGCGGACTTGGCGACGGCCGCCCAGCGGGTCAGCTCCGGTGAGCCCTCGGCGGCCGCGAAGGCCGCGCCGAGCGCGGCCGAACGCGCGGATTCCACCAGCACGTACGCGTCCGCGAGCCGGTGTTTCACCGCCTGGAAGGAGCCGATGGGCCGGCCGAACTGGACGCGGTCCTTGGCGTGGGCGACCGTGAGCTCCAGGCAGCGCGCCGCCGCGCCGGCCTGCTCGGCGGCGAGCGCCGCGCAGGCCAGGTCCAGCACGTGCCGCAGCACCCGGCCACCCTCGCCGGCCGCGCCGACGAGGCGGCCCTCGGCGCCGGTGAGTACCACGCATGCGAGGGCCCGAGTCCCGTCCATCGTGACCGCCGCCTCGCGGCTCACGCCCGTACCGTCCAGGGCGACCTGGAACAGCGCGAGTCCGCCCGTCGTACGGGCCACGACGAGCAGTACATCGGCCTCGGCGCCGTCCAGCACGTACTCCTTGGTCCCGGTGATCCGCCACGTCCCGCCGGGCCCGGGGACCGCCTCGGTACGGATCGCCGCCGGGTCCCAGGAGCCCTGCTCGGCCCACGCCAGGGCCCCCACGTCGCGGCCCGCGGCGAGCCGCGGCAGCAGCCGCGCGCACGCCGCGTCGTCACCGGAGGCGAGCAGCGCCTGCACCGTGAGCACCGCGGAGCCGAGATAGGGGGCGGGGCTCAGTTCCCGCCCCAACTCCTCCATGACGACGTGGACTTCGCGGGCCCCGCAGCCCACGCCCCCGTACTCCTCGGGGACGGCGAGTCCGGCGACGCCGATCTGCTCGGTCAGCGGCCGCCAGGCCGCTGCGCCCTCGTGGCGGGCGAGGAGCGACCGTACGGCGGATCGCAGTTCGTCCTGGTCTTCCGTCAATCTCACTCGTCTGCTGCTTTCTGTGTGGGTGGCGTGGGGCCGGCCGCGCGCTACGCGCTGTCGGACGCGGCTCCGCTCAGGGGGATCGCCGACGGGCGGGGGAGCGGGGCGGAGTCCTCCTCGGTCAGGTCCCGGCCACGGGTCTCGGCGGTACGCCAGATGGCCACCGCGGTCACCAGCCCGCAGCCGATGGCCAGGCCTGCCAGCGGTGCGCTGGAGACAACGCCCGAGGTGTTGAGCAGGCCACTGGCGAACAGCGGGGTGAACCCGCCGCCGATCAGGGCTGCCAGCTGGTAGCCGAGCGAGGCGCCCGTGTAGCGGACCCGGGTGCCGAACATCTCGGACAGCAGCGGCGCGAGAGGGGCGTACATCGCGGCTTGCAGCACCTGGCCGAGGACCATGGCGAGGATGAGCAGGGCGGGGGATTTCGCGTCGACCAGGCGGAAGAACGGGAAGGCGAACAGCATGATGCCCACGGCACCGCTGAGGACGACCGCCCGGCGCCCGACCCGGTCGGACAGCGCGGAGAAGAGCGGAATCGCCACGAGCCCGGTGACGGCGGTGAAGATGAGTCCGGACATCACATCGGCGGTCGCGTACCCGATGGTTGTGGCGTAGGTGAGCATGAAGGTGCTGATCAGCGCGGTCAGGGCGAAGGGGCCGATGCCGACGGCGCAGGCGAGAACGAGGTTCCGGGGCCGGCGCAGTACCTGGGCGAGCGGCATGCGCGGCGTCGTGCCGGTGTCCTTCTCCTGCGCCGCCTGCTGGAACAGCGGGCTCTCGGTGATGCTGACGCGGACGTACAGGCCGATGACGAGCAGCAAGGCGCTGAACAGGAACGGAATGCGCCAGCCCCAGGCCATGAACTGATCCTGGGGAAGCTGCGCGATCAGGGTGACCGCGATCGTGGAGAGCAGGAATCCGAGCGGCGATCCCATCTGCATCACCCCGCTCCACAGGCCGCGGCGCCGTGCGTCGGCGTGCTCGACGACCATCAGCGTCGCGCCGGCCCACTCCCCGCCGATGGCGATGCCCTGCACGAGCCGGAGCAGGACCAGCAGGACGGGAGCCGCGACGCCGATGGTCCCGTATGTCGGCAGCACTCCGATGAGGAAGCTCGCCGTGCCCATGAGGACCATCGTGAGGACGAGCATGGACTTGCGGCCGATCCGGTCGCCGAAGTGCCCGAAGACGGCACCGCCGACCGGGCGCGCGACGTAGCCGGCGGCCAGTGTGCCGAACGCGGCGATCGTGCCGACGGTGGGGTTCGACTGGGGGAAGAACAAGGGGCCGAAGGCGAGGGCGGCCATCGTGCCGTAGAGCAGGAAGTCGTAGTACTCGATGACGGTGCCGAGCAGGCTCGACAGTGCCACCTTGCGCAGCAGAGCGGGGTCCGGAGCGGCGGAGGGTCTCCCGGAGGTCCCGGAGCTCTCGGGTCTCTGCGGGGACGGTGCGGACGACATGGCTGACTCCCTTGTGCGGTAGGGACGGTGGAGCGCGGGCCGGGGAGGAGGGGGACACGGAGGCGACAGGCATCCGCGCTCCTCCCTAACAAGTGTTTGGTAGGTTAACCCACGCGTCGCCTGCCGTCGAGATCCCGGACGACCGGGGGATGCGGTGCCCAGCCGGGGATAGCCGCACCTATGTCCCTCTGACGTCGGCGTGTTCAGGCGCGCGGCACTTGCGCCCCTGGACGGGAGGCTCATGACGGTCTGCAAACCGGCCCATCGAGGTGATCCGGCGAACTGTCACGGCACCCTCGCCGACCGCTACCGGCTGAGCGAGCGCTTATCGGGACCGCCGCCTGCCTGGCGCCGGAGCAGGTGCTCGGTACGACGGTCGGCCCGGCAGCCGACATCTACGCGCTGGGGCTGGCCCTGCTGGAATGCCTGCAGGGTGAACTCGAGTACGACGGAGGGCCGATGGAAGCGGCGATAGCCCGCTTGCACCGGCCGGCGGCCCGGACAGCGCAGAGCTCCGGTCGCGTATACGCGACCGGAGCTCGCTGGGAAGAGCAGTGATTCGTGTTCTGAGCGGCGCTCAGAACGGCATACGCGAACGGCCCTTGCGGCCGGCACTGCCACTGCGACCCACCGCTCGGCTGCTGCTGTGGAACGGCTTGCTCAGCCACCGTCCCAGGACCCCGGGGGCCTTGTTGGCGCCGCGTGCCCCGAATCCCAGTGACTTCTGAGTACCGCGCTGCGGTCCGTGCGAGAGCTTGGGTACCAGGAATCCGATGATGAGGAGAAGAACGCAAATTCCGGCGACAATGGCAATAACCACGGGTACTTCCTTTGCTGCTGAGGGGGGACGGGTGGGGGACCGCCACAGATGTGTTGGTCCCCCACCCGGCAGGGCGTCGGCGCCCGGGATCTACCAGCGGTACCAGCGGCCGCGCTTGCCTCCGCTCGCCGCGGGCCGGATGACGAAGCCGAGCAGCCATACGACCAGCACGATGACCGCGATCCACCACAGGGCCTTGAGCGCGAAGCCCGCACCGAAGAGGATCAGAGCGAGCAGAAGGACGATAAGCAGGGGAACCATAGTGTTTTTACCTCCAGGGCATCGTGTGCCCCGAAGCAATCCCGCCATGCGTTCGATCTTATGCGTTTCTTACGCCGTTCTCGGGGCAACGAAAGAGACCGGCCGCCCATGAGGGCGGCCGGATCCATGACTTCCGGCGTGGCGTAGGGTCGCCGGTGACGTCGGACGCATCGAGGCCGACGGGATTCCCGACGCACGAGGAGAACTCCAGGCGATGCCAGCATCGGTACCGGCGCCCTCGCCGGACGGGGGCGCGTGCCGACCACCACTGTCGACCGCGAACGAGGGGGTGGTCCGCATCGAGGCTGAGCGCATCGAGGAGGCTCGCATCGAGGCCGTCCGCCGCTACGACATTCTCGACACCCCGCCCGACGGCGCGTTCGACCGCGTGGCGGGGCTGGCGGCCAGGCTGTTCGGGGCCCCCGTCGCGACGGTGACGATCGTGGACAGCGATCGGATCTGGTTCAAGGCGACCCACGGGCTGGACGGGGTCAGCGAGATAGGCCGTGACCCGGGGCTGTGCGCCTCGGCGATCCTCGCCGATGAGACGCTCGTCATCCCCGACGCCCTGGCCGACCCGGTGGCCTGCTCCAACCCGCTGGTCGCCGGCGAGATGGGCGTACGGTTCTACGCCGCCGCCCCGATCGTGACGCCCGAGGGAAACCGGCTGGGCACGGTGAACATTCTCGACACCCGCCCTCGGGTCATCACCCAGGAGGACATGGCCACGCTCCGGGATCTGGCCGCGATCGTCCTCGACGAACTGGAGCTGCGGCTCTCGGCACTCCACGCGGTACGCGCGGAGCAGGAGCGGCTCAAGACCGAGCAGGACGCCCGGGCCCAGGCCGAGCGGGACAAGGCCGCCGTCGCCGCCTTCGCCTCGACTCTGCAGCGCACCCTGCTGCCCCCGGCGTTGCCGGCGGTACCCGGGCTCGAACTGGCCTGTCACTACCAGACCGACTCACCACGGGACGTCGGCGGCGACTTCTACGACGTCTTCCCGCTCGGCGGCGAGAGGTGGGCCTTCTTCCTGGGCGACGTATGCGGTAAGGGTGCCGAGGCCGCGGTGGTGACCTCGCTCACCCGCTACACCCTGCGCGAGGCCGCGCAACACTGCGCGCAGCCCGAAGCGGTGCTCGCCGCACTGAACAGCGCGCTGTTGCTGGACGCTTCGGTCGGCAGCCGCTTCTGCACCTGCCTGTTCGGCTTCCTGGAGCCCGCCGCGGGCGGCGGATTCACCGTCACGGTGGCGTCCGGAGGGCATCCTCCCGCCTACCGCCTGCGCAGCCGCCCGGCCGGCCCGGCCCAGGTGGACGCAGTCCACACCAAGGGCGGCATGCTGGTCGGTGCCTTCGCGGAGGCCGCGTTCACCTCTCAGACCTTCCACCTCGCTCCGGGGCACGGGCTGCTGATGTACACCGACGGGCTGATCGAAGCCCGCCTCGCGGACGGAACCATGCTCGGTGAGAGAGGCGTGGCCGCCTTCCTGTCCCGGCGTACCGGCCCCGCCGACGCCACCGCACTCGTCAATGACGCCGTTGCTCTGATTCAGGACCTGCCGAACGGCGTCGGCGACGACGTCGCGCTGCTGGCCCTGTCCGTACCCGCAGGCCCTTCGGACAGCAGCCCGGGGATCAGCGCGACGGCTCACACAGCCGCCGCGCCGGCCGGTGGCGCCCGCGCCGGTCAGGAGAACTGACGTGACACAGATCCACACGCTCACCCTGACCGTCCAGCAGGCCTCGGGTCCGCTGGCACTGGTCAGCGTCACCGGCGACATCGACATCGAAACGGCCCCCGTCCTGCGGGCCGGGGCGCTGGACCTGATTGATCAGGGCCACCCGCACCTGATCCTGGACCTCTCTCCGGTGGCGTTCTGCGACTCCTCGGGCCTCAACGCACTGATCGGAATCCTGCGCTGTGCCAGGGACGCCGGCGGATCGCTGGCCCTGTCCGCCGTGCCGGACCGGCTGGCCCGTCTGCTGGACCTCACCGGCGTCAGCCAGCTGATGCCCGCCCACCCCGACGCCGAAGCGGCCCTGGCAGCGCACGCCCACCACGACTGAGCGACCGGAGCGGGTGCCGTTCGGAGGTGCAGGTTCCCTGCAGTCGGCGCCCACTCCGGTCGCATGGCCACGCCTGCCCAGAAAATCCGCCCATACTTCTCCAAAGGCGCGCCGACTGCCGGCTCTCAGCCGCCGGCGGCGGCGACGATCTTGCGTACGCTCTCGATGCTGCCGCAGCCGGCGGCCAACTCCTCCGCCCGCGTTTCGATGAACGCCGTACCGAGCTGGGTGCGGCGATCGTCGCTCATGTTCTCCCGCGCGTCGTTGAGCAGGGTCCGCTCCTCCTCGTCCGCGTGGTGGTTGACCGCCGTGACGAGCTCTTCGAGCTTCTCGTCCCACTCCTCGGAGGCGGTGTCCTCCACCTCGAGCAGGGCGAGGAGTGCCTTGTTGCCTTCCTCGTGCTCGTGAACGCCGTGCTCGACGTCCGCGTCATCCACCTTCTTGTAGCGCCTCAGGGCGGGATAGACCTTCGACTCCTCGGCCGAGGCGTGGGCGACGAGCAGGGCGGCGAACTCCGCCAGTGCGCCGGCCCGGTCGGCCTCCGTATTGCGCATCGTCCGGAAGAGCTCCTCCATCCGGCGGTGATCCTGCAGGATCAGCTCCACGACGTCGGCGGTGTGGGTGGTGGGCGACATGATGACTCCTCAGGCAGCGGGGCTGATGTTCCGGTCCGTCGGATACCCCGGTTTCCGCACGTCAGTCGGGTATGAGCCACTAGGGACCGGTCTGGATGTACGGCACGCCGCATGGCTCTCAGGGCATGAAGTCGCCTGGGTCGACGGCGGCCTCGGCGAAGGCGCGCAGTCCGGCCAGTAGTTCTCCGCGCCGCGCAGCCGGCACCCGGCTGAGGACCTCACAGATCGCCGCGGTGCGCCGGGCGAACAACGCGTCCACCATTTCATGGCCGTGCAGCGTCAGCGTGAGCCCGACCTCCCGCCGATTGCCGGGGGCACGCTCCCGGCGCAGGAGACCCGCCGCCTCTAGCCGGTCGCACAGCCTGCTGGCCGTGGGTGGCGCCGCACCGACCTCCGCAGCCAGTCCGGTGAGATTGATGCCGGGCGATCGCCGGGCGATCAACAGCGCCTGTGACTGCAGACTCGACAGGCGCGGGAGAGCGGCTTGGGCAGCCTTGGCCCACGTCGACATCAACGCTTCCGCGGCTTCGGCCACCTGCCGGGCGACGTCATGCAGGGGATCTTCTGCTGGTCCCGCGACGCGGTCCAATTGGCCGTCACTCCCCACGAACAGGTACACATCCCCCTCAGCAGGCTACGCCCGATCACCGCTTCTCGTCCGGCCACGGCTGCGTTCGGCGACGTCCCCATTCCCGCGCCCGCTCGTTCATACGGCGCCGAAGCCAGCCCATCCACAGGGCCAACGGAGCGACCACCGCGCCGAGCAGCACCGATGCTTCCCAGCCGGCACCGCTCTCGAATCGCAGCAGCAGGGCCGCACCGGCCCACACCACCACCACGAAAGCGGCGGTCTTCACCTTCCGACTCCTCATGAAACCCCCGTCGTAGGCATGGTGACGGCCGGACTGTCAGGTGCTGCTGAGCATGCCGGTGCGCAGTTTGGCCAGGGTGCGCGAGAGCAGGCGGGAGACGTGCATCTGGGAGCAGCCGAGCTGTTGGCCGATCTCCGACTGGGTCATCTCGCGGCCGAAGCGCATCTCCAGGATGTGCCGTTCGCGGTCGTCGAGTTCGCCCAGCAGCGGGGCGAGGGCCTGCATGTCCTCGACGAGTTCCATCGCGGGGTCCCGGTCGCCGAGCATGTCGGCGTACGCCCGGCCCCCGCGGTCGTTCTGACCCTCGTCGCCGCTGTCGAGGGGGCTTTCGAGCGAGCCGGCGGAGTAGCCGTTGGCGGCGACCAGGCCTTCGATGACCTCTTCCTCGCTCAGCCGAAGATGCTCGGCAAGCTCACGCACGGTCGGATCGCGGTCGAGGACCGTGGCCAGATGCTCCTTGGCCTTGGCGAGCTCGACGCGCAACTCCTGCAGGCGCCGCGGCACATGCACGGCCCAGCTGGTGTCCCTGAAGAACCGCTTGATCTCACCGACGATGTACGGGACGGCGAAGGTGGCGAACTCGACCTCACGCGAGAGGTCGAACCGGTCGATGGCCTTGATCAGACCGATGGTGCCGACCTGGACGATGTCCTCCATCTCGCCGCTGCCCCGGCTGCGGAAGCGGTTGGCCGCGAACTTGACCAGGGACAGATTCATCTCGATGAGGGTGTTGCGGGCGTACTGGTACTCGTGCGTGCCCTCCTCGAGGACCTGCAGCTGGTCGAAGAACAGCTTGGACAGGGCCCGGGCATCCCTGGGAGCGATCTTCCCCGCGTCCTCGATCCACGGCAGCTCGCCCACCTCGGTCGGGGCACCCGGCTGCGACAGAACCGCCGCCTCCGCCTGGTCACCAGCGGCACGTGTAGAGGTCGCCATCATGTCCCCATCCTCGCCAAGTTCTGATTCGTCCAGGACCCCGCATGCCCCGGTCACCCCGGAACATGTCCGGCCACCGAAATATCTCTTGTGGGCGTCAGTTCCCCGGATGTGGAAGGCACTTGAGCACATGTGCCCATATGCGCTTGCCGCCGGCGAGTTTCTCGACCCCCCATCCGGCGGTGAAGTGATCCAGCAGGTTCAGCCCGAAGCCGCCGGCGGTGGTACAGAGGTCCGGGATCCGCCGGTCGGGGAGCTCCGGGCTCGCGTCGCGGACCGTCAGGCGGACGCCGTCCGCCATCGGGTGCAGGTGCAGCCAGGCGTCCGTACCGGCGTGGCGGTGGGCGTTGGTGACCAGCTCGGAGACGAGCAGGACCACCACCTCGATGCGTTCGGGCGGCCAGCCCCACTTCTCCAGCGCTTCCCGGGCGAGGTCACGGGCGTGGGCGAAGGCGCCCGGCCCTTGAGCGACGCGCCAGCCGTGACCGCCGGCGGGGACGTCGGTCATCGGTCACTCACGCTGTCATCGGGCTCTCTCGGGCTGCCTTTGCGCATGGGATCCTCGGCCGGACCGGAAACGTTGGTCAGAAGATTACGGGATCGCCCCCGAGCGTCTTTCACGTTGTGCTGGATCCATCTGTTTAACCCGGCGCAGCGGGGCAGACGGCAGCCATGAGTGATCTTGAAGCCGTCGTAGCCGGAGCCGTCGCACGCAGGGGTGGGCGCCTCATATGACCGTACCCGTCCGAAGGTCCCGATTCGCGAAGCGCGGACCGGCCTTCAGCCTCCGGCAGACGGTCCTGTTCTTCGGGCTGGCCGCCGCCGTTCTGTGCGGTGCGGGGCTCACCCTGAAACTGGCCGTGAGAGCGGCCGGCGACCACCCGGCGGTCGCCGTCGTGGCGGCCGTGACAGTGGTGGCGGCCGCGACGGTTTTCCGCGGCGCACGCCGCCGTCGCGGTGCGGGCCGGGTCGCCGACGCGGTCGTCGATGCCACGTACCACCTCGTCGAGACCGGCACCGCCGAAGCGGTACGCACCCATCCGCCGGCGGGGGTGGAAGAAGGGGCGCCCGCCGGGGCCTTCGCGTCCACCGATTACGCGGCCATGGACCCGGAGAGCTTCGAGCAGGCCATAGCGGCGCTGTGCGAGCGGGACGGCTGTCAGGACGTCGAGGTCGTGGGCGGTGCCGGGGACCTCGGTGCGGATGTCCTGGCGACCACACCCGACGGCCGGCGCATCGTCATTCAGTGCAAGCGCTACGGCCCGTTGAACAAGGTCGGCTCGCAGGACGTACAACGCTTCGGGGGGACCTGCTTCGCGGTGCACGAGGCGCATGTCGCGGCCGTCGTGACCACGGGCGAGTTCACTCAGCCCGCCGCCGACTACGCCGAACAGTGCGGGATCCGCTGTATCGACCATCAGGACCTCGTCGCCTGGACCGACGGCACCGGCCCTTCGCCCTGGGACGGCCACGAAGCCGGCCCGCGGCCCTGACGACCGCAGCAGAAACGACCGCAGGAGAACCGCAGGAGAAAGGGAGGGCCACCACCTCATGAGGGACTGGCGACACGACGGGGCATGCCGTGACGAGGACCCTGAGCTCTTCTTTCCGGTCGGCGGCTCGGGGCCGTCGCTGCTGCAGACCGAGGAGGCCAAGGCGGTGTGCCGACGCTGTCCGGTAATCCGGCAGTGCCTGGAGTGGGCCATGGAGACGGGTCAGGACATCGGTGTCTGGGGCGGCCGCGGCGAAGACGAGCGCCGTCTGCTGAAGCGCCGCGCCGCGGCACGCCGGCGTTCCTCTCCCACCCGATGACGCCGGCCGCCGGCCGCGCTCAGAGCGGCCGGCGGGGTGAACGTACCTGCCTGAGGGTCAGCCCGTGGCGAGCAGGCCCTCGCGCAGCCGCGCGAGCGTGCGGGAGAGCAGCCGGGACACGTGCATCTGGGTGACGCCGAGGTGCCGCCCGATCTCGGACTGGGTCATCTCCTCGACGAACCGCAGGTGGAGGATCTGCCGGTCGCGATCGTCCAGCCCGACGATGAGCGGCGCGAGCGCGTGGAAGTCCTCGACGAGTTCCATCGCGGGGTCCTCGGCGCCGATGAAGTCGGCGAGTGCCGACTCGCCGTCCTCGTTGTCGCCGCCGACGGCGGCGTCCAGGGAGGCGGACGTGTAGCCGTTGGAAGCGATCCGGGCCTCGATGACCTCTTCCTCGGTGAGGTTCATCAACGTGGCGAGTTCGCCGACCTTGGGGGCGCGGCCCAGTCGGCTGCTGAGCTCCGCGGTGGCCTTCGCCAGCTCGACGCGGGCCTCCTGCAGACGGCGCGGGACGTGCACGGCCCATGAGGTGTCGCGGAAGAACCGCTTCATCTCGCCCACGATGTAGGGGACGGCGAAGGTGGTGAACTCGACCTCACGGGAGAGGTCGAACCGGTCGATGGCCTTGATCAGACCGATCATGCCGACCTGGACGATGTCCTCCATGTCGTCGCCACGGCTGCGGAAGCGCGCCGCCGCGTAGCGCACCAGCGACATGTTCATCTCGATGAGGGTGTTGCGCGCGTACTGGTACGCGTGCGTGCCCTCCTCCAGGGAGGCCAGCTGGTCGAAGAACAGCTTCGACAGAGCGCGGGCGTCCTTCGGGGCGATCTTCTGCGGGTCGGTGACCGTGGGCAGAACACCCACGCCCGTTTCCACTGCCACCTGTTCCGTCGCCTGCGCCGTGGATGCCGTCTTCACGCTCATGTGCCCCTCCCGAGACCGCCGCCGAGTCACTCCCCGCCAAGGCGGTGAGCGCCGCATACCCGGGAACCGCGACTTCATGCACACGGCAAGACAACGTGTTTCGTCAAGGTCCTGTGCGCCCGGCGGATCCCGTGAACCCCGCCGGGGGAGCGGGCGCGGGGGCCTCGCTTCCGTCGGTGAGCTACGTCAGGGTAGTCTGCCTTGGCATTTGTCGTATGACAATGGTCATGAGCCGGCGTCGAAGGTCGTGCGCATACGGCCAAGCGCCCAGGGGCGTGGCGGCGTCCTGTCCTTCCGGCGGGGTGCCTGGTGAGCGGAACGAGGATTGAGTCATGGCTGAGACGACGGTCGAGAGCTCGCGTCCCGCACCCCGGGCAAGGTCGGGACGCGGTGGCGCGAAGGGCGGGGAGCCGGAGCTGAGACAGCTGCTGGCCGGGCTCACGGCGGTACGTGACGGAGACTTCGGAACGCGGCTGCCGGACGAGGCGGACGGCCTGCTCGGTGAGATCGCGACCGTGTTCAACGGCATGGTCGACCAGCTCGCCCTGTTCACCTCGGAGGTGACCCGGGTGGCCCGCGAGGTCGGCACTGAGGGGACTCTCGGCGGGCAGGCCGACGTTCCGGGCGTCTCCGGTACCTGGGCGGACCTGACCGACTCGGTGAACGCCATGGCCGGCAACCTCACCACCCAGGTCCGCGACATCGCCCAGGTGGCCACCGCGGTCGCCAAGGGCGATCTGTCGCAGAAGATCGACGTCGACGCGCGGGGCGAGATCCTGGAGCTGAAGAACACCGTCAACACGATGGTCGACCAGCTCTCCGCCTTCGCCGACGAGGTCACCCGCGTCGCCCGGGAAGTGGGCAGCGAGGGCCGCCTCGGCGGCCAGGCGGACGTCAAGGGTGTCTCCGGAACCTGGCGTGACCTGACCGACTCCGTGAACTTCATGGCCGGCAACCTCACCGATCAGGTCCGCAACATCGCCCAGGTGACCACCGCGGTCGCCAAGGGCGACCTCTCGCAGAAGATCACCGTCGACGCCCGCGGTGAGATCCTGGAGCTGAAGAACACCATCAACACGATGGTCGACCAGCTGTCCTCGTTCGGCGACGAAGTCACCCGCATGGCCAGGGAAGTCGGCACCGAGGGCCGCCTCGGCGGCCAGGCGGACGTCAAGGGCGTCTCCGGAACCTGGCGTGACCTGACCGACTCCGTGAACTTCATGGCCGGCAACCTCACCGCCCAGGTGCGCTCGATCGCCCAGGTGGCCACGGCGGTCGCGAAGGGCGACCTGTCGAAGAAGATCGACGTCGACGCGCGCGGCGAGATCCTCGAACTCAAGACGACCATCAACACGATGGTCGACCAGCTCTCCGCGTTCGCCGACGAGGTCACCCGCGTGGCCCGTGAGGTCGGCACCGAGGGCCGCCTCGGCGGCCAGGCGGACGTCAAGGGCGTCTCCGGTACGTGGAAGGACCTCACCCAGTCCGTCAACGTGATGGCGGACAACCTCACCGCGCAGGTGCGCTCCATCGCCGAGGTCACCACCGCGGTCGCCCAGGGAGACCTGTCGCAGAAGATCCGTGTCGACGCGCGGGGGGAAATCCTTGAGCTGAAGGAGACCATCAACACGATGGTCGACCAGCTCTCCGCCTTCGCCGACGAGGTCACCCGAGTCGCCCGCGAAGTCGGCACCGAGGGCAACCTCGGGGGACAGGCGACCGTACGCGGCGCCTCCGGCACCTGGAAGGACCTGACCGACAACGTCAACGTGATGGCGTCCAATTTGACCAGCCAGGTGCGTTCCATCGCCCAGGTCGCGACCGCCGTGGCGCGCGGCGACCTGTCGCAGAAGATCACCGTCGAGGCCAAGGGCGAGGTCGCCGCCCTCGCCGGGGTCATCAACACCATGGTCGACACCCTCTCCGCGTTCGCGGACGAGGTGACCCGTGTGGGTCGCGAGGTCGGCACCGAGGGCCGCCTCGGTGGCCAGGCCCGGGTACCGAATGTCGCGGGCACCTGGAAGGACCTGACCGACAACGTCAACTCCATGGCGAACAACCTGACCGGGCAGGTCCGCAACATCGCCCTGGTCACCACCGCCGTCGCCAACGGTGACCTGTCGAAGAAGATCGACGTCGACGCGCGGGGCGAGATCCTGGAGCTGAAGACCACCATCAACACGATGGTCGACCAGCTCTCCTCGTTCGCCGCCGAAGTCACCCGGGTGGCACGGGAGGTGGGCAGCGAGGGCCGCCTCGGCGGCCAGGCCGAGGTCGAGGGCGTCTCCGGCACATGGAAGCGCCTGACGGAGAACGTCAACGAGCTGGCCGGGAACCTGACCCGGCAGGTACGGGCGATCGCGGAGGTCGCCAGCGCCGTCGCCGAGGGCGACCTGACCCGTTCGATCACCGTGGACGCCTCCGGTGAGGTCGCCGAGCTGAAGGACAACATCAACTCGATGGTCGGCTCCCTGCGGGAAACGACCCGGGCCAACCAGGAGCAGGACTGGCTGAAGTCCAACTTCGCCCGTATCTCCTCGCTGATGCAGGGGCACCGCGACCTGGCCGTCGTGGCCGAACTCGTCATGGACGAGCTGACGCCCCTCGTCTCCGCCCAGTACGGCGCGTTCTATCTCGCCGAGGAGACGCCCGAAGGCACCGAGCTCAGGCTCGTCGGCTCGTACGGCCGGCCCGCCGGAAGCACCGCGCACGAGCGCTTCAAGCTCGGCGAGTCGCTGGTCGGCCAGGCAGCCCGCAGCCGCCGCACCATCGCCGCCGAAGGAGTGCCGGGCGACTACGTCAGCATTTCCTCCGGGCTCGGCCGGACGACTCCCGGCAGCCTGATGGTGCTGCCCGTCCTGGTCGAGGACCAGGTCCTCGGAGTCATCGAGCTGGCCTCCTTCACTCCGTTCACGCCAGTCCACCGGGGCTTCCTGGAACAGCTGATGGAGACGGTGGGTGTCAACGTCAACACCATCGTCGCCAACGCCCGCACCGACGAACTGCTGGGCGAGTCCCAGCGGCTCACCGGCGAACTGCAGGCGCGCTCCGAGGAACTGCAGGTCCAGCAGGACGAACTCCAGCGTTCCAACGCGGAGCTGGAGGAGAAGGCAGCGCTGCTGGCTTCCCAGAACCGCGACATCGAGACCAAGAACCTGGAGATCGAGCAGGCGCGCCAGGAGCTGGAGGACCGCGCCCAGCAGCTCTCCCTGGCCTCGAAGTACAAGTCGGAGTTCCTGGCGAACATGAGCCACGAGCTGCGCACCCCCCTCAACAGCCTGCTGATCCTTGCCCAGTTGCTGGCCCAGAACCCCACCCGCAACCTCAGCCCCAAGCAGGTCGAGTACGCCGGCATCATCCACTCGGCCGGCTCCGACCTGCTCCAGCTGATCAACGACATCCTCGACCTGTCGAAGGTCGAGGCCGGAAAGATGGACATCAGCCCGGAGCGGGTCGCGCTGCGACAGCTGATCGACTACGTCGAAGCGACCTTCCGCCCGATGACCACGCAGAAGAGCCTCGACTTCACCATCACCGCCGCACCCGGAGTACCGGTCGACCTGCTGACCGACGACTCCCGGCTGCGGCAGGTCCTGCGCAACCTGGTCTCCAACGCGGTCAAGTTCACCGAGCGGGGCAGCGTGGAGCTGCGGATCGAGCCGGCCGCCGACGGTGAGCTCCCGCCGGCCGTGCACCGGGGCGGCGCGATCGTCGCCTTCCGAGTCAAGGACACCGGCATCGGCATCGCCGGACAGCAGCTGGAAGCGATCTTCGGAGCCTTCCAGCAGGCGGACGGCACCACCAGCCGGAAGTACGGTGGCACGGGGCTCGGCCTGTCCATCAGCCGCGAGATCGCGCATCTGCTCGGCGGCGCCGTCACCGCCGAGAGCTCACTCGGCCAGGGCAGCACCTTCACCCTCTACCTGCCCGTCGCCCGCGCCGACTTCCACGACCGTGAGATCGGCGAGGCACCCACGCATCCGGCCATCGAGGCCTCCGGCAGCCGGCGGCGGACAGCCGTCCCCGCGGCCCCGGTGCCCCGGCAGACGCGCCGGCTGCTCGTGATCGAGGAGCGCCCCCGCGGACTGCTGTCCCTCGTTGCCGAGAGTGCGGTCGCCGAGATCACGGGGAGCCCCGAGCTGGCCGACCGCCGTGAGGACATCGAGGTCATCACCGCGATCGGCCCGCAGGAAGCCGCCGGTGCGCTCGCCGCCGAAGCGTTCCACTGCGTGGTCCTCGAACTGGACATGCCGGGCGGGGAGGCGCTGCACTTCCTGGACGCGATGGACGGCGACGCCGCCCTGCGGACCGTCCCCGTGCTCGCCCACAACAACCGCCGCCTCGACGCGGCGCAGGAGCGGATGCTGGAGTCGCGTGCCGGCACCCGGCCGCTGGAACTGATCTCCAGCCTGGACGAGCTCCGCGAGCGCGTCGCGCTGCACCTGTCCGCGGAGCAGCCGGGTGACGTGGTGCCCCTGGTACGGCCGGAGGAACCGGGCCGGCAGGACTCCCTGCCCATCGACGACGGCTTCCGGGGCCGCACCGTACTCGTCGTGGACGACGACGCGCGGAACCTCTACGCCCTCAGCGGCATCCTGGAGCTGCACGGCATCCAGGTCCAGCACGCGGAGAACGGCCGCAAGGGAATCGAGGCCCTCGCCGAGCATCCGGACATCGATCTGATCCTGATGGACGTGATGATGCCCGAGATGGACGGCTACGCCGCGACCGCCGAGATCCGGCAGATGCCCGCGCACGCCGAACTGCCCATCATCGCCGTCACCGCGAAGGCGATGCCCGGAGACCGGGAGAAGAGCCTCGCCGCCGGCGCCAGTGACTACGTCACCAAGCCGGTGGATGCCGATGACCTCATGAACCGTGTCCGCCGCTGGCTCAGCGCCGTGCAGCCCGGAACCGACGCGCTCGGAACAGACGCGCAGCCCGACGCCGACCCGACGGGCCCGCACCAGGTGTCCGTATGAGCACCGCCGAACACAACGGGGAACCCTGCTGGGACGACGTGCTGCTGACGCCCGCCGACCTGCCCCCGCCGGACACGACGCACCAGACCTCCCCCGTTGGCCGACTGGCCGCCACGGTGGAACGGCTGCGCAACGAGGTACGGGCGGCCCACGCCGCGGCCGACGGCCGTGCGCTGATCGAACTCGCCAAGGGCGTGATGATCGAGCGGCTCAACTGCGGCCCGGCGCAGGCGGCGCGACAGCTCGCCGAACTCGCCGACCAGGCCGGCGTGTCCCAGCTGGACCTGGCGGCGGACATCATCAACCAGGCAGCCCGCGACCATGTGGCCGAAGCCGCCGGTGAATTCGTCCGGCAGGCGGGCGACGACCGCGGCTCCGACACGGCCGACCACGCTTCCGTCGCCGTACGACTGCGTACGGCGGAGAGCGCCGCGCTGGCAGCCGGCGACACCCAGGCCGTCGCCGAATCGCTCCTCGAACACGCGCTGACCCCCCTGGGAGCGACAGCCGTCGCGGTCTGGACCGCGGGCCCGGACGGCTCGCTGACCCTCTCCGGCCACGCCGGATTCCCCGCCGACGAGGCGGGACGCTGGCGGTACGTGCCGCCCGGCGTGGCCACCGTCGCCCGTCAGGCGCTGAGCGAACGCCGCACCATGTCGTTCGCGTCCCTCTCCGAGGCGGGCATCCCCTCCATCGGCCGGACGCAGCACCCCGAAGGCGGCCGAGTGGCCCTGCCCGCCGGAACGGGAGGCCGCATCCACGGCGTCCTGGAGATCTGCTGGCCCCGGCCGCTGCCCCCGCAGCCGCCGGCGATCGTGCGCCAGATCGAAGCCCTGGCCGAGCTGTGCGCCCACACCCTCGAAACACTCCCCGTGGCCGGCGTGCACGCCCGGGCGACCGAGCGGGAACTCCCCGACGTCGGCGAGCTGGTGGATCTGGCGGACGGACTGTACGACCCGGCCCTGGTGCTCACGCCGTGTCTCGGTCCGGACGGACAACTCACCGACTTCCGCGTCCACCACGTCAACAGTCACTTCATGGACCCGGCCGGACGGCCCAGGAGCGCCGTCAACGGAGCGCTGCTGCTGGAGGCCTACCCCATGGCCGCCGGAGACAGCGAGCTGTTCGAGAAGGTGGAACGGGTCCATGCCACCGGTGAGCCGTTCCGCGCCCGCCGGATGACCCTGACCGCCCTGGTCGACCAAGTACCGCTGGCCGCAGTCGCCGACATCAGCATCAGCCGCCACGGCGGCAGCGTGCTGCTCATCTGGCGTATCGAGGACGAGACCGCCCGGCTCGCCAGCCTGCTGCAGCACGCACAGCGCCTCGGCCGGATCGGCGGCTTCGAGGAGAACATCTCGACGGGTGAGATCACCTGGAACGGCCAGCTCTTCGACCTGTACGGACGGCCGCTCAGCGACGCCCCCGTGCCCCTCCAGGACATCACCGCCCACGCGCATCCGGACGACGCGGTTGCCCTCGGCCGCTTCCTGCGCGCCGTGCTCCACCACCGGCACCCCGCCTCGGCCGCTTTCCGTCTCCAGCGCCCCGACGGAGTCACCCGGCACATCCGGGTGATCGCGGAACCCGTCCTCGACGCCGATGGCCGGCTCCTCGCCGTGCGCGGTGCGTACCAGGACATCTCGTCGCAGCACTGGACGGAGGTGGCGCTCGCCGCCACCCGGGACCAGCTCGCGCACACCGAGCAGCAGTCGGCCGAGCGCAACCGACTCGCGCTGCAACTGCAGCACGCCATCATGCCCCCGACCCGGGATCCGCTCGACGCCCCCGGCCTGGACGTCGCCGTGCGCTACCGGCCCGCCGAGTCGGAGTCGCTGGTGGGAGGGGACTGGTACGACGCCGTGGTCCTGCCGTCCAAGCGGATTCTGCTCTGCGTCGGCGACATCGCCGGTCACGGCATCGAAGCGGCCACCGGCATGGTGGTCCTGCGCAACGCCCTGCGAGGGCTCGCCGTCACCGGCGCCGGTCCGGGGCAACTGCTGGCCTGGCTCAACATGGTGGCCCACCACCTCACCCGACAGGTCACCGCCACCGCGGTCTGCGGCCTCTACGACCCCGGCACCCGCACGCTGCGCTGGGCCCGGGCCGGTCACCTGCCACCGGTACTGGTGCGCGGCCAGGAGGCCACCACCCTGCCTCTGGTGAGCGGACTGCTCCTGGGCGCCCTCGCGGAGGCGGAGTACGAGGAGGCGGAGATCCAACTGGAGCCGGACGACACCCTGCTGATGTACACCGACGGCCTGGTCGAGCGCAGGGACACAGCCGTCCAGGAGTCCCTCACCCAGCTGCTGGTGACCGCGCAGTCGCCGTCCCCCACCCTCGAACACCGACTGGACCGCCTCCTCACCCACAGCAAGTCCGACACGGACGACGACACCTGCCTCATCGGCATACGGGTGGAGTGAGCCAGGAGCGTGGACGCGCGACTGGAGCAGATCAACCAGTGCCTCGGAGCCATCGCCAACAAGCCCTGACCTCTGCCCCGGCCGACGTGCGTCGGTCCGGGACGGCAGATCCCGGCCGGCCTGCTGACGTGCCGGGTGTCGCGGCGGATACTTGACGGATGGGCTTGTCCGCACCCCGGGTCCGCGACCTGCGGGAGCAACTCGGCAGCAGTCTGCTCACCCGCGTGGCGGGGCCGGCGGGCAGGGAGAACCGCGCCCGCATCCACGGCACGCCGGGGCCCCGCTGGTTCGGTCCGGACCGGCCCATCCGTACCGTCCACGCAGACGCGTCGATGTTCATCGGCGGGCTCAGGGCCTTGCTGCTGCAGTCGCTGCACCCCCTGGCCATGGCCGCCGTGGACGCTCACTCCGGTTACCGGGGCGACCCGTGGGGGCGGCTCCAGCGCACCAGCACCTTCCTCGCCGTGACGACCTACGGCACAGCGGACCACGCACAGCAGGCGGTGGACCGGGTCAGGGCGGTGCACGAGCGCGTCCGGGGGACCACCGCGGCCGGAGAGGCCTACTACGCCGCCGACCCCCATCTGCTCGCCTGGGTACACATCGCCGAGGTCGACAGTTTCCTGCGCGCGCACCAGCGCTACGGCGCCCATCCCCTGGACACCACCGGCTGCGACGAGTACATCGCAGACACATCCCGGGTGGCGGCCGCACTCGGTGTCATCGACCCGCCACGCGACCGGGCCGAACTGGCCGAGCGGCTGGCCGCCTACCGCCCCGAGCTGCGCGCCACGCAAGAGGCCCGCGACACCGCGCGCTTCCTCCTTCTCCACCCACCCCTGCCCCGGATCGCGCGTGCCCCGTACGCGGTCCTCGCCGCGAACGCGGTCTCCACGCTCCCGCTGTGGGCCCGCAGGCCGCTCCGGCTGCCGTACCTGCCGGGCGTCGAGGAAACCTGCGTGCGCCTGTCCGGACGCGCGCTGACCAGGGCGATCCGCTGGGCGATGGCACCTCCCGCGCAGGCCCCGCACACGACCTGACCGCGGCCCTTCGCACCGGTGCTGATTCTTTACGCATGAGAGCCCCGTTACGGGGCATGCGCACTGATGAGCAGGGACGACATCCCCCCGACGTCCCGCTTCGCGGCCCCACGACCCTCCCCCCGGTCGTGGGGCCGCCGCTCGTTCGAGAGGGCGCGGTCCCGCGGTCAGGGCCGGCTGTCGATACCCGTGACGGCCGCCGGGCCCAGCGTCGCCTGGTTCTCCGCGAAGCCGGCCCCGTTCAGCGCGGCCGCCGCCTTCTGCTTCGCATCCGCCTCGGCACTGCTGCTGTCATCCGCCTCCACCTCCAGGCGGATGCTGAAGGTGCCGTTCTCGTGGACGGTGAGGAGATCCAGATCCTCCTCCTGGCCCAGGGACGTGTGCTGCGGGTCCGCCGGACGCAGTCGCTGCACGAGAGCCGCCCGGGACGTATCCGTGACTTCGCTCAGGAACGTGCCCGGAATGGTGATGACGTATGTGGTCATGAAAACTCCTCGCGTGAACGCGTCTCGGCTGCCGTGGCCGTCCTCTCGGGGCCATCCATGGATCTGCCCCGTTTCCCGGCGGGATCACCGGCTGATTCGGGGATCTCGGGTACTGCGGGACGCGTCACGCGCTGAGGGGGTACCGGGGCGGTACACAGCCCTGGTACCCCCCGTGCGTCACGCCCCGCGGTAGACCCGCAGGCGTGTGCGGGTGCTCTCGCGGCCGCTCACGCCGTCCCGGATGTGCTGCGCCCGGTCCATCTCGGCCCAGCCGGTGCCCGCGTCGGCGTTCACCTGCTCGCGCACATCCTGCACGCCGTAGTACGCGAACAGCGTCTGCTCGTCGGTCACGGAAAGGACCTCCTCGCCCTCGAAGCCCACCTCGGGAGCCTCGTTCACCGTGGCGGCGGCGAACGCGACCTCCAGGCGGTCCCCGAAGACCACGGCCTCCCGCAGGGGGACGAACGCGTCACCGGACCTGGCCGAGCTGCTCCGTACCCGTGCCCATTCGGGCCGGCCCGTGGTGTCATCGAGCAGGAGGCAGTCCACTTGGCCAATGTCGAGCCCGTCGGCGTCCTGGACCGTGGTGCCGATCAGCGTGGCAAGCTGCTCCTGGGTGATCACTGCTGCTCCTTACTGCCCTGCCGCGACCTGTCCCTGCACGCCTTGCCCGCCATCACACCGGCAAACGGGATTCATGCGTCCTTCGCAGGGCCGGCCGCCGACCGCCCGTCATTTCGGTTTGCCATCGGGATGACCGGTTACACGGATCCCATGGCTGAATCCAGCAAGTCCACCAACTCGACCATTCCGAACACGACTTCGCGGTCCGCGAAGACCGCCGTGTCCGACGGCGCCACAGCATCCGCACGGGACGCCAAGGCCTCGACCGTCACGGCTGCGCGAGAGGCCAAGGACGCCACCCGGTCGGCCGCGCAGGGCGGCAAGGAGGCGCTCGTCGGATTCGGCGGGGCCGCCGCCGACAAGGCCAGGACGGTTCAGCGGACCGTCGGTTCCGCGGCTGGCCGGGCCGGAGCCAAGGCCGGCACGGCCTGGTCGCTGGTCAAGGCCCGGAAGGCGATCGCGGCCGGTGCGGGCGCGGGTGTGGCCACTGTGGTGGCCGGCTCCTACGCGCTGGGACGCCGGGCGGGCCTGCGTAGCCGCGGTCCCCTCTCGCGCCTGACCGGCGGCCGTCTGTAACCGGGCGGAGAGCGATGCGCGCTGCACGACGCCGGGCAGGCATCGCCGTCGCCGAGCTAGGGCCTGTCCGGCGGATCTTGGCCGGGGCCACGACGCTCCCCCAGCTACCTCCCCCAGACTCCGTCCGGGGGTGC
>NZ_JBSOPZ010000028.1:0-99626 GCF_053763515.1 Streptomyces mabaensis | reverse complement strand
GTAGGACGCCGCCGAACAATCATTGTGGGAAAGCCCCGCACCGTCATGGTGCGGGGCTTTTCTGCGTTTAGGGTCAGCTCATGAGCTATGACCTGGTGATCTTCGACAATGACGGCGTCCTGGTGGACAGCGAGCCGATCTCCAACACCATCCTCGCCGGCTACCTCTCCGAGCTCGGGCACCCCACCACCTATGAGGAGTCGCTCCGGGACTACATGGGATCTGCCGTCCACCGGGTGCACGATCTTGTGCTCGACCGGACGGGGCGCCGGCTGCCCGACGACTTCGACGACACCCTCCACGCCCGCGTGTTCACCGCCTTCGAGCGTGAACTCAAGCCCGTCACCGGTGTCAGTGATGTTCTCGGCTGGCTCGTCGCCACCGGAGTGCCGTACTGCGTGGCCTCGTCCGGGACCCACGAGCGGATCGCCGTCGGACACCGGGCGGCCGGGCTCGGCGAGTGGTTCGAGCAGGAGTGGATCTTCAGCGCGGAGGATGTCGGGCGGGGCAAGCCGGAGCCGGACCTGTTCCTCCACGCGGCCGCACGGATGGGCGTACCGGCCGAGCGGTGTGTGGTCATCGAGGACAGCCCGCTGGGGGTGCAGGCCGCGCGGGCGGCCGGGATGGACGTGTACGGCTTCACTGCCATGATGTCCGCCGAGAAGCTGGCCGGTGCGACCGCGTTCTTCTCCGACATGGGCGAGCTGCCCCGACTGCTGGTGTGATCGCCTGTGATCGCCGACTGTTGGGGTGATCCCCCTGCCCACCCGTGCGGCGTCGAGCCCGCCCGATACGGTTGAGGGATGAACGGCCGCAACGTGTTGATGTGGGACGAGGCGCTGACGAAGTACGACTTCGGGCCTGGCCATCCGATGGATCCGGTGCGCCTCGCGCTCACCATGGGTCTGGTGCGGGCGTACGGTCTCGACGCGGCGATGGACGTCGTCGCGGCGAAGCCGGCCGGGGACTCGACGCTGCGGCTGGTCCACCGCGAGGACTACGTGAACGCGGTACGGGAGGTCTCGGCGGACCCGGGCGGGGCCGACGGGTCGTACGGGCTGGGGACGATGGACGACCCCGCCTTCGCCGGGATGCACGAGGCGTCGGCCCTGATCGCGGGCCAGTCGGTGGCCGGGGCCGAGGCGGTCTGGCGCGGTGAGGCCCTGCACGCGGTGAACTTCTCGGGCGGCCTGCACCACGCGATGCCGGGCAGTGCCGCCGGGTTCTGTGTCTACAACGACGCGGCGCTGGCCATCGCCCGGGCGTTGGAGCTGGGGGCCGAGCGGATCGCGTACGTGGACGTGGACGTGCACCACGGGGACGGGGTCCAGGCGGCGTTCTGGGACGATCCGCGCGTGCTGACCATCTCGATGCACGAGCATCCGCGGACGCTCTTCCCGCAGACCGGATGGCCGGAGGAGACCGGCGGGGCGTCCGCCGAGGGCGGCGCGGTGAATGTGGCGCTGCCGGCCGGCACCGGGGACGCCGGCTGGCTGCGGGCCTTCCACGCCGTCGTACCGGAGCTGCTGGCCGGCTTCCGGCCGCAGCTGCTCGTGACCCAGCACGGGGCGGACACGCACGTAGAGGACCCGCTGGCCCATCTGGCGGTCTCGCTGGACGCGCAGCGGGCCGTGCAGGAGGCCTGCCACGACCTGGCGCACGCGCACGCCGACGGGCGCTGGCTCGCCCTCGGCGGCGGCGGGTACGCGGTCGTGGACGTCGTGCCGCGGTCGTGGACGCACCTGGTGGGAATCGCCGCGCACCGGCCGGTCGAGCCGGGATCGGTGATCCCGTCCTCGTGGCGGGACGAAGTGTTCGCACGGACACGGCAGTTGGCGCCGAGCCGGATGACGGACGGCCGGACGCCCGAGTGGGCGGAGTGGGAAGCGGGCTACGATCCGGCGGACCGGCTGGACCAGGCGGTACTGGCGACGCGGCGGGCGGTGTTCCCGCTGCGCGGGCTGCTCCCGTAGCGGCTGCCTGCCGCTGACTGCCGCCGCCTGCGCGGATTACGCCAACAGTGCGGCGTATCCGGCCTTTTGGCACCTCGCGTCGCCGGGTGGGGCAGCATCGGCAGGGTGTTGAGCACCGGCGCGCTGCGAGCGCATCTGCTGGCCGCCCGGCTGGCCGGGCCCGTGGCCACCTCGAGGGAGGAGAGCCTGCGCAGTTATCGGCTCTTCGCGGCGCGCGACCCGCGGGTGCTGCTCGGCCTGGACCCCGAATGGGCGTGGGGCGAGCGCGATGTGATGGCGCTGATGGCGGACAAGTGCGGGGTGTCGGCGGATCCCGCCCACGTCAGCGGGCCCGACGTCATTGATCCGGAGCGGACCCTGGCGGCCCTGGACGCGTTCGGCGAGCGGTTGCGGGAGGTCGCGGCGCGGCGGGCTCCGGTGCTGCTCGGGACGGGGCATCCGCATCGGCTGCTCGGGTTCTACGCCGCGCTGGCAGACGCTCTCTCGGCGGCGGGATGTGCTGTTCTCACCCCCGCGCAGGGTTGCTCTGTCGACATAACGACCCGGTTCGGGGTACGCACGTACAACCTTGACTACGTACAGGGAGTCGCGCTGGTGCGCGAACCGGGTGCCCGGCGAGCCGGGAGTGAGACCGGCGCGCACACCCATTCGCCGCTCCCGGTTCGGGCCGCACTGGCCGGCCTGGCCGAGGGCCGCGGCCCGCTCCCCGAGCTCGTTGTCGGCGACCACGGCTGGGTCTGCGGGGCAGGTCAGCTGGGTATCGAGGCCATCGGGCTCGCGGACACGGACGATCCGGCGCTGTTCGTGGGAGAGGCGGAGGGGCGGGTGTCCGTCGCCGTTCCGCTTGATGACGCTGTGCGGTCCGATTACTACCGGCCGCTTACTCGCTATGTACTCAATCGAGCGTGTCTGTCACAGTAGGCGGCCGATCGCTGCTCCTCTTCCCCACTCGTATCACCCGCCCCTAGTCTGGGGAGTGAGCGAACAGCGACGAGGAGTCACCGGAAGGGGAAGCCGGTGCCCGTCGTTTGCGGAAGGTTCAGGTGTGTCATGGCTGCTGGCGAGAGGCCTCTCAGCGAGGTTCAGTTCCTGACCGTGGCGGAAGTCGCCTCGGTGATGCGCGTGTCCAAGATGACCGTGTACCGCTTGGTGCACAACGGCCATCTGCCCGCGATCCGGGTGGGGAGGTCCTTCCGAGTCCCGGAGAACGCTGTACACGAGTACCTCCGCGAGTCGTATGTGGGGGTGGAGTCCGCCTGACGGTGCACTCGGATTACGTCCCTCACTCGGTGGCGGGTAGGCTAGGCCGACGTAGGTCGTGTGGGCCCAGACGCCCCGCACCGAGTGAAGAGAAGTGAGCGAGGGTAGTCGTGGGCTCTGTTATCAAGAAGCGGCGCAAGCGGATGGCCAAGAAGAAGCACCGCAAGCTGCTCAAGCGCACCCGCGTTCAGCGTCGCAACAAGAAGTAAGCGGCGCTGTACGTGTCTCCGCAGCCCCTCCACCCATCCGGTGGAGGGGCTGCGGTGCGTATGCGGCCGTTTGTGGGAGCTGTCACTTCAGGCATCGAGTGGTCATCACAGCGCAACGTCCACCCGCTACGGTGACGACTACGGGATTCGGGTTGAGGGAAGGCGCTGATCTTGGGCAAGGTCGTGCTCGTGACCGGGGTGGCCCGGCAGCTCGGCGGCCGCTTCGTGCGGCGCATCCAGCGCGACCCCGAGGTGGACCGGGTGATCGGTGTGGACGCCGTCGAACCGGCGCATCATCTGGGGGGCGCCGATTTCATCCGGGCCGACATCCGGCAGCCGGCGATCGCGCGGGTGCTCGCGGAGCACGCCGTCGACACGGTCGTCCATCTGGATGTGACGGGCACTCCGCTGGGCAGTGGCGGGCGCACCACGGTCAAGGAGACCAACGTCATCGGCACCATGCAGCTGCTCGGTGCCTGCCAGAAGTCGCCGTCGGTCAAGCGCTTCGTGGTGAAGTCCAGTACGAGCGTGTACGGTTCCGCGCCGCGCGACCCGGCCGTCTTCACCGAGACCACCCCGCCCAAGTCGCTGCCCAGCGGCGGCTTCGCGAAGGACGCGGTGGAGGTCGAGGGGTACGTACGGGGCTTCGCGCGCCGCAGGCCCGATGTCGCGGTGTGCGTGCTGCGCTTCGCGAACATCCTGGGCCCGTGCGCGGACTCGCCGCTCGCCGAGTACTTCTCGCTGCCCGTCCTGCCGACGGTCTTCGGCTACGACCCGCGGCTGCAGTTCGTCCATGAGGACGACGTCATCGATGTGCTCAGGATCGCTTCGCACGAGGCCCGGCGCGGCACGCTGAACAGCGGCACGTTCAATGTGGCGGGAGACGGGGTACTGCTGCTGTCGCAGTGTTCGCGGCGGCTGGGGCGGCCGACCGTGCCGGTGTTCCTGCCGGCGGTCACGTGGGTCGGTTCCGCGCTTCGCACCGTGGGTGTCACGGACTTCTCCCCGGAGCAGATTCGTTTGCTCACCCACGGCAGGGTGGTCCGTACGACGCAGATGCGCGAGACGCTGGGGTTCGCGCCCAGGTTCACGACCCCGGAGACCTTCGCGGACTTCGCGCGGAGCCGCGGGCCGGGTCTGCTGCCGCCGGACTCCCTGGCGAGGGCGGTCGACCGGATGGCGGCGCTGCCCCTCGCGGGCGGTGGACGCGGGACCGGACCTGAACCAGTACGCGGGCCAGGACGCGGGCCAGGACAGCCGACGCAGAGCGCCGAAGAAGGAGCGCACCGATAATGGCGGACGCCAAGGTCATTCCGTTCGACGACGACCGCTCGCGCGGCAGTGCGGCCCGGCCGCCGCGGCGCCGGCCGGCGGGCCGTCGTAAACCGGAGCCCGCCGGCGTGCCCTCGGGTGTGCGCGAGGCGCCGGTGAGCGCCCTGCCGGCGCAGCACGACGCGGACCAGGACGGCGCAGGCCAGGACGGCGGGGCCGCGCCGACGGCCCTGCACGCGGACGCGACGGGCCGCTCCGCGGCGGACGGGGGCGGCGGTGGCTGGGACCGGCGGATCGCGGGCGGGCTGTCGTTCCTGCGGCGCCGGATCACCGGCGAGTACGAGGTCGACGAGTTCGGGTACGACAAGGACCTCACCGACCAGGTCCTGATGTCGATGGTCCGGCCGCTGTACGAGAAGTACTTCCGGGTCGAGGTGAAGGGCGTCGAGAACATCCCGTCGGAGGGCGGGGCGCTCATCGTCGCCAACCACTCCGGGACACTGCCGCTGGACGGGCTGATGCTTCAGGTCGCGGTGCACGATCACCACCCGGCCGGCCGTCATCTGCGGCTGCTGGCCGCCGATCTGGTCTTCATGCTGCCGGTGATAAACGAACTCGCGCGGAAGGCCGGGCACACGCTGGCGTGCACGGAGGACGCGGAGCGGCTGCTCGAGCGGGGCGAGGTCGTCGGGGTGATGCCGGAGGGCTTCAAGGGCATCGGAAAGCCGTTCAGCGAGCGCTACAAGCTCCAGCGCTTCGGCCGCGGCGGCTTCGTCTCCACGGCGCTGCGGGCGGGCACGCCGATCGTGCCGTGCTCGATCGTGGGCGCGGAGGAGATCTACCCGATGATCGGCAACGCGAAGACGCTGGCGCGGCTGCTGGGCTTCCCGTACTTCCCGATCACGCCGACGTTCCCGTGGCTCGGGCCGTTGGGGGCGGTGCCGTTGCCGACGAAGTGGACGATCCAGTTCGGCGAGCCGATAGCGACGGACGGGTATCCGCCGGAGGCGGCGGAGGACCCGATGCTGATGTTCAACCTGACGGACCAGGTCCGCGAGCAGATTCAGCACACGCTGTACAAGCTGCTGGTCCAGCGGAGGTCGGTGTTCTTCTGACCCGACACCCAGCGACGCACACCGACACACAAGAGTGCGGGACGCTCCCCCGGAGCGTCCCGCACTCTTGCTGTTCGCGGACGGGCCCTAGTTCGCGTCCTCGCTGTCGATGCCCAGGCCTCCGATCAGGCCCGGGAGGATCGGCGGGAGGGTGATGTCCGGTTCCGGGTCGCTGCTGCCGGCGGACGGGGTGGGGCTGGTGCCGCTCGACGGGGGGTCGAGCAGGCCGCTCGTACCGCCGCCGAGCAGGCCGTCCTCCTCGGTGCCGGAGCTGGAGGGCTGGGGCCGGTCGGTGTCGCCCGTCCGGCCGTCGTCCGAGGCCGTCGAGGAGGGCGCCGGGCGGTCCTTGTCGGCCTGACCCGAGCTGTGCGGACCGGAGCCCGGCTGCTCGGACGTGCGTCGCTGCTGCGGCGGGCGCGGCAGTCGCGAGCGCAGCGGAGCGACCTCGTCCTCTATGGCGTCGAAGACCGAGCTCACCTCGTCGCCCACGTCCGTGAGCTGCGCCGGCAGCCGGTCGCGGAGCTGGCTCCACGATGCCCGGTGGGACCGGGAGAACGAGGACAGCGTCTGGATGGGGCCCAGCGAGCCGTCCCGTTCGTACGCCTCGTGCAGCAGGCGATGACCCTCGGCCGCGTCGTGCCGCATCCCGGACAGGACGCGTCTGACCTCGCCCAGCGACTCGTGGTCGAGTTCGCCCGCGCGGTCCCGCTCCATGAGGCGGCGTGCCTCGTGGAGCCGGGTCGACGCCTGGTCGAGATAGATCTCGCCGCGGTCGGACTCGCCCTCGGCCATGCCGAGTTTGATGTCCTCCATGCCGCGCTTGAGTCCGTACAGCGAATCACCCGGCAGGGCGTCGGAACTGGCAGCGGCCACTCCGCTGAAGGCCCCCGCGGCCACACCGACGGTGAGTCCGCCCGCCGCGATGCCCTTCGACCAGCGGGAGCGCGGCCGCAGCTTGCGGAGCGGGGCCGCCCGGTGGGCGCCGCGGCCGGTCCGCTGTTCGGGCACCTGAGGGCCCGTGGACGCACCGCCCTCGGCGACCATGGCCTCCATGGCGGCAACGAGCTGTGCCCGCTGCACCACTTTGACCTCGGGGTCCAACTCCGGCCGCGGCAGCTCGCCCAGACCGTTCGCCAGGGCCAACAGGCGTACGTGCTCAGGTGGTTCGGGCTGCTCGGCCGCCGAGGCTGCGCTCTCCTCGAGGCTCTGATCCTCCAGGGCCCGGGCGAAGGCGTTCGCCCGCCGGTGCGCCGAAACTTGTCCGATCACTGGCGGCACCTCCTCTCGTCATGACGATCGACTCCCCGGGGGTTCCGGAAGGTTGCACACCTTGAGCACATCCACTCGATCGAGTGAGTGGCTGTGGGCATGGCGTGTCCACAGGGAGCCTGCATCCCGCACAACGAGCGGCGCGGCACTTGGGTTACGCAGGAAAGATGATCGGACCACAGCGTCATCGAAGCGTCACCGGGTGTGTATGGGAGTGGTGTCGAGCGGGCGTCGGGCGGGTACTGGGCAGGTGCCGGGGTCAGCGGGCGTCGTCCGGGAGGAGGCGGGCCAGGGTGCGGACCGCCCGGTACTGGAGGGTTTTGATCGCGCCCTCGTTCTTCCCCATCACCCGGGCCGTCTCGGCGACGGACAGGCCTTGCAGGAAGCGCAGGGTCACGCACTCCTGCTGCTGCGGATTGAGTTTCCGTACGGCTTCCAGCAGGGCCGCGTTGGAGAGGGCTTCGAGGACCGAGTCCTCCGGGCTGCGCTCGACCTCGTTCGCGTCGAGCATTTCACCGGTGGTGACTTCCAGGCGGAAGCGGCTGGACTTGAAGTGGTCCGCCACCAGGTTGCGGGCGATGGTCACCAGCCAGGCGCCGAAGTCGCGGCCCTGCCAGGTGAAGGTGGAGATGCGGCGCAGGGCGCGCAGGAACGTCTCACTCGTGAGGTCCTCGGCCGTCGCCTTGCCGCCGACGCGGTAGTAGATATAGCGGTAGACGGTGTCGCTGTACTGGTCGTACAGCCTGCCGAAGGCTTCGGCTTCGCCGGCCTGGGCGCGTTCGACCAGGTCCATCATGCGGGCGCTGTCACTGTCGGCGCTCGGGCGGCGGGCGGTGGATGTGCCGGTGCCGCCACGGCCGCGTCTGCCAACCGTCGCACCACCGTCGGCCAAGGCGTAGCAAGGACCGGCAGGGCCGATTGCGGCAGGGGCTGGCGTGGCAAATGCGGGGACGGCGTACGCGGTGGGGACGAAGCCGCGCAAGTGGTCGAGGACCGTTGCGCGCAGCGTAGCCAGGCCCGAGGCGTCAACCCCGACGTGTGGGTACACGGGACTCCCAGAGGCAGAGCTTCCAACACGTGCAGTGCGGGACCGTTGACACTCGGTCGCCATGGAGTGGCGAGGAATTGGCCCGTATGCGTCTGAGGAGAATAACGCTTCGTACAGGCAGTGCTACACCCAGTTGCTCAAATCATCGATTACGTCGCTTCTGTTACTGATCGAGGGCGCAACGAGTCGCAGATCGTGACCGGTTGTTGATCGGTTCGGTTCGCGATCTGTCTGCTTCAGGGGTGTGTTGTGGCCGAGTGCAAGCGGCGTGCTAACGGCGGCGGCGCTGCATGGCGAGCGCGGCGGCCGTGCCGCCCGCCAGGGCGCCCACGCCGGCGGCGGCCGGGATGCCGACCTTGGCGGCCTTGCGGCCGGTGCGGTAGTCGCGCAGCCGCCATTCGCGGTCCCGGGCATGCTTGCGCAGTTTCGTGTCCGGGTTGATCGCGTACGGATGCCCGACGAGCGACAGCATCGGGATGTCGTTGTGCGAATCGCTGTACGCGGCGCAGCGGGAGAGGTCCAGGCCCTCCGCCATGGCCAGCGCGCGGACGGCCTCGGCCTTCGCCGGGCCGTGCAGCGGCTCGCCCACCAGCTTGCCGGTATAGACGCCGTCCATGGACTCGGCGACCGTGCCCAGCGCGCCGGTCAGGCCGAGGCGGCGGGCGATGATCGTCGCGGTCTCCACCGGGGCGGCGGTGACCAGCCAGACCTTCTGGCCCGCGTCCAAGTGCGCCTGGGCGAGGGCGCGGGTGCCCGGCCAGATGCGCTCGGCCATGTACTCGTCGTAGATCTCCTCGCCGATGGTCATCAGTTCGGAGACGCGGTGGCCCTTCACGATGGACAGGGCGCTCTCGCGCGCGTCCTGCATGTGCTCGGGGTCCTCGACGCCGGCGAGCCTGAACCAGGCCTGCTGCCAGGCGAACCGGGCCAGTTCGCGGCGCTGGAAGAACTTCCGCTTGTACAGCCCGCGACCGAAGTGGAAGATCGCGGCGCCCTGCATCACGGTGTTGTCGAGGTCGAAGAAGGCGGCGGCCCGGTCGTCCCCGAGGACGGGGAAATCGGGTGCGGCGGCGTCGCCGGCCGGCGCCGGCGTGCTCGCGTCGATCTCCTGCTCGGACTTGCGCGCCGCCTCGGCGGCGGCCTCGCCTGCCAGCACGCTCCGTGCTGTCGCGGAGCGCCTGCGGGGGGTGAGCCATCCCAGTGCGGCCATGGCCGTGAGCATAGCCATTCTGTTCGGTACTTCCCGCCTCACGAGGGTGCGTTGGCGTGAACAGTGCGCGGCGGGCCTGTTAAAGGGACCGATCGGACGCTGCCGGCCGGAGCCGGCCGGGGCCCGGGCGGGTTGAGAATGGAGGGCATGAGTCCCCTGTTGCGGCGTTCGGGCAAGAAGCCCGGTGAGCGTCTGGTCACACTCGTCGGCAAGCCCGGCTGTCACCTCTGCGACGACGCGCGGGAGGTGGTCTCCCGGGTGTGCGGGGAGGCCGGCACGCCGTGGGAGGAGAAGGACATCACCCAGGACGAGGAGCTGAACCGCTTGTACTGGGAACAGATTCCGGTTGTCCTCGTGGACGGGGAGCAGCACACGTTCTGGCGGGTGGACGCGGACCGGCTCCGCCGCGCACTGGGGGCCTGACCCGTAATCGGGCTACCATCGTGGGCGATTTGGGCGGTCTCGGGGGTGTAGTCGTGAGGAGTGTGTACGGTTTTGCGCCCTTCGGGTCTTCAACGGGTGTGCCACGCCCGTAGTTCCAAGATCAGGCCTCCGGGCCGCGTGACCCCGGTCACTTTGCACGGACAAAACGGACACCATCTTTGTGCACGCGTTCACAAAGACATAGCCTGGCCTCGACGGGGCGGTCCTGGGACAAGCGGCCGCCTGCAGCCCCGCTCATCCCGCAGGAGCACCGTGGCAACTGGCCGAACACACCGACCGGCGACCCGCAGCCGAGGAATCCCCGAGGCCACTGTCGCCAGGCTTCCGCTGTATCTGCGCGCCCTGACCGCGCTGTCCGAGCGCTCGGTCCCCACGGTCTCCTCCGAGGAGCTCGCGGCCGCCGCGGGCGTCAACTCGGCGAAGCTGCGCAAGGACTTCTCGTACCTCGGTTCGTACGGGACCCGTGGCGTGGGCTACGACGTTGAGTACCTCGTCTACCAGATCTCCCGTGAGCTCGGGCTGACGCAGGACTGGCCGGTCGTCATCGTCGGCATCGGTAACCTGGGCGCCGCGCTCGCCAACTACGGCGGGTTCGCCTCCCGAGGCTTCCGGGTCGCCGCGCTGATCGACGCCGACCCCGCGATGGCGGGCAAGCCGGTCGCCGGGATGCCCGTGCAGCACACCGACGAACTCGAGAAGATCATCAGCGACAACGGCGTGTCCATCGGTGTCATCTCGACGCCCGCCGGCGCCGCGCAGCAGGTGTGCGAGCGGCTGATCGCGGCTGGTGTCACCTCCATCCTGAACTTCGCGCCCACCGTGCTGTCCGTGCCGGACGGGGTGGACGTGCGCAAGGTCGACCTCTCCATCGAGCTGCAGATCCTCGCCTTCCACGAGCAGCGCAAGGCCGGCGAGGAGGCCGCCGCGGAGGCGGCCGGCGTCGCGCCGCCCTCAGTGCGGAGCGCTTCGGCCGCGGGCCGGAAGGGACCCGACGGGGACGTCCCCGCCGTGATGCCGGCATGAGCCTCCTGGTCGTAGGACTCAGTCACCGCAGCGCACCGGTGAGCGTGCTGGAGCGGGCTTCGCTGGCCGCCGACGCGCAGGCCAAGCTGCTTCAGGACACGCTGGCCGCCGAGCCGGCCACCGAGGCGGCGGTGCTCGCGACGTGCAACCGCATCGAGCTGTACGCCGACGTGGACAAGTTCCACGCGGGCGTCGCCGAGCTGTCCACGCTGCTCGCGCAGCACAGCGGGGTCGGGCTGGAAGAGCTCACTCCTTATCTCTACGTGCACTACGAGGACCGGGCCGTCCACCACCTCTTCTCGGTGGCGTGCGGGCTGGACTCGATGGTGGTCGGCGAGGGCCAGATCCTCGGCCAGATCAAGGACGCGCTCGCGCTGGGGCAGGAGCTCCACACCGCCGACCGGCTGCTGAACGACCTGTTCCAGCAGGCGCTGCGGGTCGGCAAGCGGGCGCACTCCGAGACCGGTATCGACCGCGCCGGGCAGTCGCTCGTCACCTTCGGGCTCGAACAGCTCGCGGTGGGCACCGGCAGCGAGGTCGCGGGCTGGGCCCGCGGCAAGCGCGCGCTGGTCATCGGCGCGGGCTCGATGTCGTCGCTGGCCGCGGCGACGCTGGCGCGGGCCGGGGTGGCGGAGGTCGTCGTCGCGAACCGGACGCCGGAGCGGGCCGAGCGGCTCGCGACCCTGCTGACGGAGCAGAGCGGTACCGGGGTGGCGGCGCGCGCGGTGGCGATGGACGCCGTCGCTGACGAACTGACACGAGTCGACGTCGCGATCTCCTGCACGGGCGCGACGAGCCTGGTGCTGACCGCTGCCGCGGTACGTACGGCCCTGGGGCTGGAGCCGGAGCCGGCGCCGCACGACCACCCGGTGTCCCCGGCCGAGCCGGCCGACGGCTCGGCCCCGGCCGGTGCGAGCGCGGCCGCCGATGAGCTTCGGCTGCCCGACGACGCGCTCGTCGCGCGCCTCGCGGCCGCCGCCGCGGCACGGCACGGCCGGATCGCCGAAGCGCCGGGCGGCGCCGGCTGGGCGCCCAGCGCCGGTGCCGGTGCGCCGGGCGGCGCGTTCGGGGGCCCCGGCGGGCGGGGTTCCGCCGCCGGTGGCGGCGACCGGTACGCCGGTGCGGACAGTGCGTCCGTCGGGCAGGACTTCGGTGGTGACGGCCGGCCGGACGGCGACGCCGGGTGTCCCGTCGGGTTGGACGACATGCACCCCGGCGCCGACAGTGAGGCCCTCGTGGCCGGGCTCGCCGAGCGGGCCGCGCTGATCGCCGACGCGCCGCGGGCCGGTGCCGGTGCAGGTACCGACGCCGACTCCATGGAACTGCACGGCGCATGGGCCGACCGGGGCACGACCGACCGCCGGATCGTGTCCGGTACGGCGGCACGCCGGGCGGGCCACGGGGTTCCCGTACGGCTCGCGCTGCTCGACCTCGCCATGCCGCGCGACATCGACGCCGCCGTGCACCGCATCCCCGGGGTACGGCTGGTCGACATCGAGTCGCTCGCCGAGGCGTCCGCGGACGCCCCGATGGCGGCCGACGTCGACCAGGTGCGGACGATAGTGGCCGACGAGGTCGCCGCCTTCGGCGCCGCTCAGCGTGCCGCGCACATCACCCCCACCGTGGTCGCGCTGCGCACCATGGCCGCCGACGTGGTCGCGAACGAGGTCGCGCGGCTCGAGGGGCGGCTGCCGGGACTGGACGACAAGGAGCGCGCGGAGATCACCCAGACCGTGCGCCGGGTCGTCGACAAGCTCCTGCACGCGCCCACCGTGCGGGTCAAGCAGCTCGCGAGCGAGCCCGGCGGCGCCGGGTACGCGGACGCGCTGCGTGAACTCTTCGATCTCGACCCGCTGGCGGTCGCCGCCGTCAGCCGGGCCGACCTGAACGACGTGGACGTCAAGAACCGAGGGCGGGCATCATGACCCAAGCCGCTTTGAAGCTGGGAACCAGGCGCAGCAAGCTCGCCATGGCCCAGTCCGGGCATGTCGCCGAGGCGGTGCGCCGGATCACCGGGCGTCCCGTCGAGCTGGTGGAGATCACCACGTTCGGCGACACCTCCCGCGAGCATCTCACGCAGATCGGCGGGACCGGTGTGTTCGTCACCGCCCTGCGCGACGCGCTGGTCAGGGGCGATGTCGATTTCGCCGTGCACTCGCTGAAGGATCTGCCGACCGCGCAGCCGGACGACCTGGTGCTGGCCGCGATCCCGCGCCGCGAGGACCCCCGCGATGTGCTGGTCGCCCGCGACGGGCTGACGTTCGAGCAGCTGCCGGCGGGCGCGAAGGTCGGCACCGGTTCGCCGCGGCGGATGGCGCAGCTCAACGCGTACGCCCGCTCGCACGGCATGCGCATCGAGACCGTGCCGATCCGCGGCAACATCGACACGCGCATCGGGTACGTGCGGAACGGGGAACTGGACGCGGTGGTTCTCGCCGCGGCCGGCCTCAACCGCATCGGCAGGACCGACGAGGTCACCGAGTTCCTCTCGGTCGACTCCGTCCTGCCCGCCCCCGGCCAAGGAGCCCTGGCGGTCGAGTGCACTGCGGCCAACGCAGACCTCGCCGCCGCGCTCGGAGAGCTCGACGACCCGTTCACCCGGGCCGCCGTGACCGCCGAGCGAGCCCTGCTCGCCGCCCTGGAGGCCGGCTGCAGCGCACCTGTGGGTGCGCTCGCCGACCTGCTGGCCGACGGACAGGTTGTCACCGAAATGCGCCTGCGCGGCGTCGTCGGCACGACCGACGGCTCCACGCTGGTGCAGCTGTCCACCACCGGTCCCGTACCCACGTCGCACGGCGACGCCCTCGCGCTCGGTCGCGAACTCGCGTCCGAGATGCTCGCCAAGGGTGCGGCCGGTCTTATGGGGGAGCGAGCACTTTGAGCCCCACCACCGCCAACCCTGCCTTCCCCGCATCCGGGCACGTCACCTTCCTCGGTGCCGGACCCGGAGATCCGGGACTGCTCACGCTGCGCGCCGTCGAGGCGCTCGCGAGTGCGGACGTACTGGTCGCCGAGCCGCATGTGCTCGACGTGGTGCGTACGCATGCGCGGGCGGGAGTCGACACGCATCAGCTGACGGTCGCTGACGAGGCGTCAGTAGCCGCCGGAGTCCCGGTGATCCGGGACGCCGCCAATCTTGTCATGGAGGCTGCGCGCAGCGGCAGGCGGGTCGTCCGTGCGGTTGCGGGCGACCCCGGTCTGGACGCCAACGCGGGTGACGAGATGCTCGCCTGCGCCGCCGAGGGCATCCCGTTCGAGGTCGTGCCCGGTGTCGCAACCGCGGTGGGCGTGCCCGCGTACGCCGGTGTGCCGCTGCGTGACGCGCACGGCGCGGACGTCCGGTTCGTCGATGCCCGTACGGCTTCCCAGCGCTGCTGGACCGAGGTCGGCGCCAGCGACGCGACAGCCGTGGTCTCGACGACGCTGGAGACGGTCGCCGCGGCCGCGGGCGAACTGGTCGCGGCCGGCCGCAAGCCGGACACCCCGATGACCGTCACCGTCGCCGGCACCACCACGCGCCAGCGGACGTGGAACGCGACGCTGGGAACAGTGGCGCAGGTCCTGAAGCAGGCGAAGGTGCTGCCGTCGCCCGAGGGCCACCAGCCCGTCATAGCCGTGGTCGGCGAGCGCAGTGCTGCCGCCCAGCGCGACCAGCTGTCGTGGTTCGAGTCGAAGCCGCTCTTCGGGTGGCGGGTGCTCGTGCCGCGTACGAAGGAGCAGGCGGCCTCGCTCTCCGACCAGCTCACGTCGTACGGCGCGGTGCCGCACGAGGTCCCGACGATCGCCGTCGAACCGCCGCGCACGCCCCAGCAGATGGAGCGCGCGGTCAAGGGCCTGGTCACCGGCCGCTACGAGTGGATCGCCTTCACCTCGGTCAACGCCGTGAAGGCCGTCCGGGAGAAGTTCGAGGAGTACGGGCTCGACGCCCGCGCCTTCGCGGGCATCAAGGTGGCCGCGGTGGGCGAGCAGACCGCCCGGTCGCTGATCGAGTTCGGCGTGAAGCCGGACCTGGTGCCCAGCGGTGAGCAGTCCGCGGCCGGACTGCTGGAGGACTGGCCGCCGTACGACCCGGTCTTCGACCCGATCGACCGCGTCTTCCTGCCGCGTGCCGACATCGCCACCGAGACGCTGGTGGCCGGGCTGATCGAGCTCGGCTGGGAGGTCGACGACGTGACGGCCTACCGGACCGTGCGGGCCTCGCCGCCGCCGGCCGACACCCGCGAGGCGATCAAGGGCGGCGGCTTCGACGCCGTGCTCTTCACGTCTTCGAGTACGGTCCGCAACCTCGTCGGGATCGCGGGCAAGCCGCACAACGTCACGGTGATCGCCTGCATCGGGCCCGCCACGGCCAAGACGGCCGAGGAGCACGGGCTGCGCGTGGACGTACTCTCGCCGGAGCCGTCGGTGCACAGGCTGGCCGAGGCGCTCGCCGAGTTCGGCGCGCAGCGCCGCGCGGCGGCGAAGGAGGCGGGCGAGCCGGTCACCCGGCCGAGCGAGCGCCGCCCGGGAGCCCGACGCCGGCGCACCACCTGACGCTGTCGGGGGCATGTGTCTCCGGGGCGGGTGGGGTTCATTCCCTGCCCGCCCTCCGGCGTCCCGGGGCTCTGCCCCTCCGACGCCCTGTCGGTAATTGCCCGGTCCGGACGGGCGTAGCGTGGCCGTATGACTGTGTACGGATCCTTCCCCGGCGCGCGGCCGCGGCGGCTGCGGACCACCCCGGCCATGCGGCGCATGGTCGCCGAGACCCGGCTGCATCCGGCCGATCTGATTCTTCCCGCGTTCGTGCGTGAGGGGATCAGCGAGCCCGTTCCGATTTCCGCGATGCCGGGCGTCGTCCAGCACACGCGGGACACGCTGCGAAAGGCCGCCGTCGAGGCCCGTGAGGCCGGTGTCGGCGGGATCATGCTGTTCGGCGTGCCGGAGGACGAGAAGAAGGACGGGGCCGGCACGGCGGGTACCGACCCGGACGGCATCCTCCAGGTCGCGATCCGCGATGTCCGCGCCGAGGTGGGTGACGACCTCGTCATCATGTCGGACCTGTGCCTGGACGAGTACACCGATCACGGCCACTGCGGCGTACTGGACGCCGACGGCCGGGTCGACAACGACGCGACGCTGGAGCGGTACGCCGAGATGGCGCAGGTCCAGGCCGACGCGGGCGTCCACGTGGTGGGCCCGAGCGGCATGATGGACGGTCAGGTCGGGGTCATCCGCGACGCGCTGGACCAGACCGGGCACGAGGACGTGGCCGTGCTCGCGTACACCGCGAAGTACTCCTCGGCCTTCTACGGGCCCTTCCGGGAGGCCGTCGGCTCGTCGCTCACGGGCGACCGCAAGACGTACCAGCAGGACCCGGCGAACGCCCGGGAGTCGCTGCGGGAGCTGGCGCTCGACCTCGAAGAGGGCGCCGACATGGTGATGGTCAAGCCGGCCGGCCCGTACCTGGACATCGTGTACCGGGTGGCGGAGTCGGTGGACGTGCCGGTGGCCGCGTACCAGATCTCCGGCGAGTACGCGATGATCGAGGCGGCGGCGGAGAAGGGCTGGATCGACCGGGACAAGGCGATCCTGGAGTCCCTGACCGGGATCAGGCGCGCGGGCGCGAGCATGATCCTGACGTACTGGGCGACGGAGGTCGCGCGCGGGCTGTGAGGCTGTGAGAGCTGTGCATGGAAGCGGGCCACCGGGTCGGTGGCCCGCTTTTCGCATGCGGTCGGGTGGGGGGCGTCAGCAGTACAGGTTGCTGCCGGGGGCGACGCCGAGGATCTGGACGAACTGCTGGTACTTGGTGACCCGGCTCTGCACCTGGCCGGGGTTGCCGCCGTTGCACTCCAGGCTGCCGTTGATGCTGCGGATGGTCTCGCCGAAGCCACGGCTGTTGACCATGGCGTGGTGCGGGGTCATCGTGCCGGGGCCGGTCTGGGTGTTCCAGTACCAGAGGCCGGTCTTCCAGGCGACCGCGGCGTTGTTCTGTACGAGCCAGGGGTTGCCCAGCAGGTCGAGGCCGAGCGCGTCGCCCGCGGCCTTGTAGTTGAAGTTCCAGCTGAGCTGGATCGGTCCGCGGCCGTAGTACGCGGCCTGGCCGGCCGGGCAGCCGTACGGGCGGCCCCAGTCGCAGTAGTGCGGGTAGTTGGCGGTGTTCTGCTCGACGATGTGGACCAGGCCGCCGGTCTCGTGGCTGACGTTGGCGAGGAAGGCCGCGGCCTCCTGCTTCCTGACGGTGTCGCTGCCGGTGTTGGCGAAGCCCGGGTAGGCGCTGAGTGCGGCGGTCAGGCCGCTGTACGTGTAGAAGGAGTTCCGGTTCGGGAACATCTGGTTGAACTGGGTCTCGCTGACGACGAAGCCGGAGGGGTTCGGGGTGGTGCCGCCCTCGCAGGTGTACGGGTCCCAGTACCAGGTGCTGATGGTCGGGTCGTAGCCCGGGTTGTCGTGCTCGGCGACGTAGAACCTGCCGTCGCTGTATTTGACAACGTTGCCAGCGATGTAGGACCTGCCCTGCACCCAGGTGGGGGCGGTGTCGCAGACGCCGGCGGCGGAAGCGGCCGAGGCGGGCAGGAGGGTCGCCGCCAGTCCGCTTCCGGCGAGGATCGCGACGAGCAGCGCGACCATGCGATGTTTCAGCGCTCGGTGTTTCGGCACTCGATGACTCCTTTGCGCGGCAACGGCCGCACCCGGAGGCGGCGTTGCGTCCGGGCGGGGCCGCGGTGGGGGGTTGCGCGGAACACTCAAGCGCTTTGGTATGTACCAGTCAAGGGTGTAGACCAATATGTGTGGTGGTGTTCGGGGCTCCGGCGGCGCACTCTGGAAGGGCAACCCCGGAGGTGATCGGACATGAAGACACTCGTCGGATGGCACATCGAGATGGAGTTCCGGGAGGAGGGCGAGAAGACCAAGGCGGCCGCGATGGTGCGCCTCGGCGACGGCACGGAGTTCCGGGCCCACGGAACCGCCAGCCGCCACCCCTCGGATCCGGAACAACTGCGCGTGGGCGAGGAGATCGCCGGCGCTCGGGCCCTCATGGACCTCTCGTCGCAGCTGCTGAAGAAGGCGCACGCGGAGATCGACGAGGTCGCGGGCGACCGTGACTCCCGCTGACGCGGACCGCACCACGGCGATGCCCCCCACCGGTCCCGGTGAGGGGCATCGCCCTATGCGGTCGGAGTGCCGTGATCAGAGGCGGATCAGAGGCGCTCAGGGGTCCTGATACCGAGCAGCGCCATGCCCTGGTGCAGCGTGCGTCCCGTCAGGTCGCAGAGGAACAGACGGTTCTCGACGTGCGCAGACGTCTCGGCCTTCAGGACCGGGCACTGGTCGTAGAACTTCGTGAGGTGCGACGCCAGCTGGTAGAGGTACGCGGCCAGCTTGTGCGGCTCGTACGACGAGGCCACCTCGGCCAGCACCTCCGCGAACTGGTCCAGGTGCAGCCCCAACGCCCGCTCGGCCGGGGCCAGTCCGAGCTCCGGATGGGCAGCCGGCTTCGCGTCCCCGGCCTTGCGCAGGATCGACTGGATACGGGCGTACGCGTACTGGAGGTACACGCTCGTGTCACCGTTGAGGGACACCATCTGGTCCAGGTCGAACTTGTAGTCGCGCGAGGCAGAGGTCGACAGGTCCGCGTACTTGATCGCACCGATGCCCACCTGGGTGGCGCGCTCGGCGATCTCCTCCTCGGTCAGGTCCTGGGCCTTCTCCCGGACGACCGCCGCCGCCCGCTCGACCGCCTCGTCCAGCAGGTCCACCAGCCGGACCGTCTCGCCCTCACGCGTCTTGAACGGCTTGCCGTCCTTGCCCAGCACCGTGCCGAAGGCCAGCTGGACGGCGTGCACCTGGTCGTTCAGCCAGCCGGCCCGGCGCGCGGTCTCGAAGACCATCTTGAAGTGCAGGGACTGGCGGGCGTCCACGACGTACACCAGCGTGTCCGCGCCCAGGCTCTGCACCCGGTCCCGGATCGCCGAGAGGTCGGTCGCGGCATAGCCGTACCCGCCGTTCGACTTCTTCACGATCAGCGGGACCGGGTTGCCGTCCGGGCCCTTGACGTCGTCGAAGAACACGCAGAGCGCGCCCTCGGAGCGGACCGCCACGCCCGACTCCTCCAGGATCCGGCAGGTCTCCTCGAGCATGTCGTTGTAGCCCGACTCGCCGACGACGTCGGGGTCGCGGATCTCCATGTCGAGCTTGCCGAAGACCGAGTAGAAGTAGATCTTCGACTCGTCGACGAACCGCTGCCAGAGGGCGAGCGTCTCCTTGTCGCCGGCCTGGAGGTCGACGACCCGGCGGCGCGCCCGGTCCTTGAACTCCTCGTCCGAGTCGAAAAGGACCCGCGCCGCCTTGTAGATCCGGTTGAGGCTGGACATGGCCTCCTCGCCGGAGACCGCCTTGCCGCCCTCGTGGTCCAGCTCGTGCGGGTGCTCGATCAGGTACTGGATGAGCATGCCGAACTGGGTGCCCCAGTCGCCGATGTGATGGCGCCGGATCACCTTCTCGCCCGCGAACTCCAGGATCTGCACCATCGCGTCACCGATCACCGCGGAGCGGAGGTGGCCGACGTGCATCTCCTTGGCCACGTTCGGCTGGGCGTAGTCGATGACCGTGGTGCCCGGGGTCTCGGTGTACGGGACGCCCAGCCGCTCGTCCGCGGCGCGCGCGGCGAGGGTCTCGGTGATCGCCCGGTCGGCGACCGTGATGTTGAGGAAGCCGGGGCCGGAGACCTCGATGTCCTTGATCACGCCGTCCGTGGTCGCGGTGCCGGCCGGCAGGCTCTCGACGACCTTCGCGGCCAGCTCGCGCGGGTTCGCCTTGGCCTTCTTGGCGAGCGCCAGGATCCCGTTGGCCTGGAAGTCGGCCCGGTCGCTTCGTCGCAGCAGCGGGTCGGCGGTGCCGGCCTCCGGCAGGGCAGCCGAGAGGGCGTCCGCGACGCGCTGGTGGACGGTTGAAGCGAGGGAAGGGACCGAGGCCATGAGGTGCCGTTCCTGTCGGTACGTAGGGATGGGTCTTGAGTATCCCACGGGGGCGCCACCCGTTTCGCTGGGAAATAAACAACCCCGGAGAGGGCTCTTCCGTCTGGGAGAATGGCGGCGGGCACCCCCTGGCGCCAACTATCGAGAAAGAAGGACGTGCCGATCGTGGCTCAGAGCAGCACCGAGACCGACTGGGTCTCCCGTTTCGCGGACGAGGTCATCGCCGAGGCGGAGCGACGTGCGCCTGGCGCGAAACACTCAGCCGCCACCCCTCCGGTGGTCGTCGTCGCGTCCGGACTCTCCCCCTCCGGGCCGATCCACCTCGGCAACCTGCGTGAGGTCATGACCCCGCACCTGGTCGCCGACGAGATCAGGCGGCGCGGCATCGAGGTGCGGCACGTCCTGTCGTGGGACGACTACGACCGCTACCGCAAGGTGCCCGCCGGAGTCGCCGGGGTCGACGACTCGTGGGCCGAGCACATCGGCAAGCCGCTGACGTCCGTGCCCGCGCCGGCCGGGTCCGCGTACCCGAACTGGGCCGAGCACTTCAAGGCCGCCATGGTCGAGGCGCTGGACGAGCTGGGTGTCGAGTACGACGGCATCAGCCAGACCGAGCAGTACACCAGCGGTGTCTACCGTGAGCAGATCCTGCACGCGATGAAGCACCGTGCCGACATCGACGCTGTGCTCGACCGCTACCGGACCAAGGACAAGCCGGCGGCAGCCAAGGGCGGGAAGAAGCAGCAGCAGAAGCCGGTCGACGAGGCCGAGCTGGAGGCCGCCGAGGGCTCCGGCGCGGCGAGCGAGGACGACGGCAGCGGCGGCGCCGCGGGCTACTACCCGTACAAGCCGTACTGCACCGTCTGCCAGAAGGACCTGACGACGGTCACGGCGTACGACGACGAGAGCACGGCGCTCGCGTACACCTGCACCGCCTGCGGTCACTCCGAGACCGTCCTCCTCAGCGAGTTCAACGGCGGCAAGCTGGTCTGGAAGGTCGACTGGCCGATGCGCTGGGCCTACGAGGGCGTCGTCTTCGAGCCCTCCGGCGTCGACCACTCCTCGCCCGGCTCGTCGTTCGTCGTCGGCGGGCAGATCGTGCGCGAGGTGTTCGACGGCGTGCAGCCGATCGGCCCGATGTACGCGTTCGTGGGGATCTCCGGGATGGCGAAGATGTCGTCGTCCAAGGGCGGTGTGCCGACTCCGGCCGACGCGCTGAAGATCATGGAGGCGCCGCTGCTGCGCTGGCTGTACGCCAGGCGGCGGCCGAACCAGGCCTTCAAGATCGCGTTCGACCAGGAGATCCAGCGGCTGTACGACGAGTGGGACTCGCTGGAGCGCAAGGTCGCGGACGGCTCGGTACTGCCGGCCGACGCGGCGGCGTACTCGCGGGCGACCCGTACCGCCGCCGGCGAACTGCCGCACACGCCGCGCCCGCTGCCGTACCGCACGCTCGCCTCGGTCGTCGACATCACGGCCGGACACGACGAGCAGACGCTGAGGATCCTGAGCGACCTGGACCCCGCGAACCCGCTCTCCTCGCTGGACGAGGCCCGTCCGCGGCTCGACCGCGCCGAGAACTGGATCACCACCCAGGTCCCGGCCGAGCAGCGCACGCTCGTACGCGAGGAGCCGGACAAGGAGCTGCTGGGCTCCCTGGACGAGCAGGGGCGCGAGTCGCTGCGGCTGCTGCTGGAGGGGCTGGACACGCACTGGTCCCTGGACGGGCTGACCACGCTCGTCTACGGGGTGCCGAAGGTGATGGCGGGCCTGGAGCCGGACGCCAAGCCGACGCCCGAACTGAAGACGGCGCAGCGGTCGTTCTTCGCGCTGCTCTACCACCTGCTGGTCGGCAAGGACACCGGCCCGCGGCTGCCCACGCTGCTGCTGGCCGTGGGCGCGGACCGGGTGCGGAAGCTGCTGGGCGCGTAGCCGGTACGTACGGCCGTACGTTCGTCAGGGCCGCCTCCGCATCGGCGGGTGGCGGCCCTGACGCATGTCCGGATGCGCCTAGGCGATGTGTTCGGCGTCCAGCTCCTGCTGGTACCGGACCTCGAAGCGCTTGGCGTAGCGGCTCAGCTCGCTGTCGAGCAGGGTGTGGGTGTAGCCGAGGTCGTGGAGGTACGCGCCGAGGGTGCGGGGGCTCGGGATGGTGCCGTTCTCTCCTATGAACTTGCGGAACGCGAGGTAGTACTCCTCCTCGGGAGGCAGCGCGTCCGGATCGGGCTCCGGGTCCGGCTGCTCGTACTGCGGCTCCTCGTACTCCGGCTGCTCGTACGGAGGCTCGGTGTACGCGGGCTGCTGCTCGTACGGCTGCTCGTACTGCTGCTGCTGAGGCTGCGGCCCGTACCCGCCGAGCGGGCGGGTACGGCCCGGGCCCGACGGGACCATGACCGGGGTGGGTTCCAGGCCCTCGACGTACTGCGGGTTGTAGCCGTTGTCGTACGCCGCCTGGGCCGCCGAGGGCGCCGCGAACCAGGGGCTCTCGTGCGTCCCCGGCCCTTCGGCGTCCGCCGCTTCCTGCGGGGTGTCCGTGTCGCGCGGCCGCTCCTCGGCGGGGCCCGACGGCAGCGCCGGGGCGGTGCCGGCCTGCTCCGGAAGGATCGCTTCCGCACGCGCCGGCTGAGCCTGCGGACCGGCCTGTGCGGGAGCGGGGGGCAGCAGGGCGGGCTCGATGCCGGCGGCGGCGAGACCGGCCGGGGCGGTCTCCGACAGCGGGACGCCGAAGCGGGCGAGCCGCAGCGGCATCAGGGACTCGATGGGGGCCTTGCGCCGCCAGTTGCGGCCGAAGCGGGCCTGGAGACGGGCCTGATAGATCAGCCGGTCCTGTTCGAGTCTGATGACCTGCTCGTACGACCGCAGCTCCCAGAGCTTCATCCGGCGCCAGAGTTTGAACGTGGGGACCGGGGAGAGCAGCCAGCGGGTGAGGCGGACGCCTTCCATGTGCTTGTCGGCGGTGATGTCCGCGATCCGGCCGACGGCGTGCCGGGCGGCCTCGACGCAGACGACGAACAGCACCGGGATCACGGCATGCATGCCGACGCCGAGCGGATCGGGCCAGGCGGCGGCGCCGTTGAAGGCGATGGTCGCCGCCGTGAGCAGCCAGGCGGTCTGGCGCAGCAGCGGGAACGGAATCCGTATCCACGTCAGCAGCAGGTCCAGGGCCAGCAGGACACAGATGCCCGCGTCGATACCGATCGGGAAGAAGAGGGAGAACCTGCCGAAGCCCTTCTGCTCGGCGAGCTCGCGCACAGCGGCGTACGACCCGGCGAAACCGATCGCGGCGATGATCACCGCGCCCGCTACGACGACGCCGATGAGTATCCGGTGCGTGCGTGTCAGCTGCATCGCGGCCACCCGCGATCCCCTCCCACTTTCGACATCTGGCGGGGCACAGCCTGGCACATGGTCGCCGAACGCGTCGCGTGGGGACGGCCGGAGCCCGGCCCCGTAGGGGGACCGAGCTCCGTGAACCGGCGCAGAACGCTACGGCTTGTTGGTCGTCGCGACGGCCGCGACGACCTCCTTCGCGGCCTTCTGGGCGTCCTTCAGCAGATCCGCGGTGGACGGGATCTTTCCGCCTTCGTAGGACGTGCCGTTGTAGTCGAGCGTGAGGACGACGTTCTGCGTGCGCGCCACGATCGTCTGGTTCCGGAAGTCCACGGTCTTACGCATCGTGTAGGTGACGGCCGTCGCCTGGTCGCCGATGCCGGACACGCTCTCGGTCTTGAGGCTCCGGGCGCCCTGCGCGGCGCTCGCCGCCGCGACCTGCTTGGCGTACTGCTCCTCGGCGCGCTTGTTGCCGCTGCCGAGTGCCTGGTCGGAGTCGTAACGCGTGAGGGAGACCGACAGCCAGCGGTACTGCGAGCCCTTGAGGCCGTCGTCCTCGAGACCGTTCCAGGAGCAGCTGCCGCGGCTGGAGATGTCGTTCGACTTGGACTTGGTACCGGACTTGTCCTTCGCCTCCGGTACGAGGGATTCGACGGTCTTCGCGGTGACCGACTTGCAGGGGTCGGGAAGCTTGTCGAACACCGCCTTCTCGACCGTCGGGGACGGCTTCACGCTCGGCGACTTCGCCGGCGACGAGGCGTCCGAGCCCTTCTTGCCGTCGGAGCCGGAGCCGGAGTCGGACGAGCAGCCGGCGGCGACGAGCATCACCGGAACGGCTGCGCAGGCGAGTATGCGGGTGAGTCGCTGGGCTGATCGGTGCATGGTTCCTTCACTCATGGGTCTCTACTGGTCCTCGTCGAACTGCTCGGAAAGCTTGCGGGCCAGGCCCTGTGCCTTGTCCTGCATGTACTTGCTGTCCGGCACGGCGGCCGAGACGAGGGCGGGCTGCTCGGCGTACTCGACCGTCACGATGACGTTCGAGGTACGGAAGACGACCGTGACCGTGCGCGTCTGCGAGGTCGAGCCGGACGCGGCGAGGACGTCGTTCAGGAAGGCGTCGTTGCCCAGTCCCTCCAGCAGGCGCGGCTCCAGGCCCTCCGCCGGGGCCTGGGACGGGTTCTGCGGCGGGGCCGGGGTCGGGGTCCCGGACGGGGTGCGGGCCGGGGGCGTGACCGGGGTGGCCGTACCGGAGGGGGACTTCGTGGCGCTGTTCCCGAGTTCGTCCCGCGGGTCGATGGGCTGGTCGAGGTTCGCGGAGGCCGCCTTCTTCGCGTACACCTCCTGCGCCCGGTCGTCGTCGCTCACGGCCCGGTCGTACGAGACGACGCGCTCGAAGCCGACGAAGAGGTGGCGGGTGGCCTCCGCCGACTCGACCTTCCAGCGGCAGCCGACCCGGCGGTCACCGTCGTGGGTGGCGTCCGCCCTGCCCTGGTACGCCTGCTCCTGCTGCTCCGGGGTGAGCTCCTCGGTGCCGGGCAGCATGTCCTTCAGCCGCTCGGACTCGATGGAGCCGCACGGTTCGGGGAGGGTGCGGTACTTGCCGGGGGGTGCGGCGACGGTCGTCTCGCCCGGCTTGGAATCGGCCGGTGCGTCATCGGTTCCGGAGCCGCCCGTGCAGCCGGTGACCAGCGCTGCGAGGAGCGCGATGCCCGGTACGTACGCCTTTCGCTGCACGGTCCCTGGCTCCCTTCGACAGGAAAAACGGTTGCCGCCCGATGGCGGCCGGTGGACACAATGTGTATCGCACGCACTGCTGTGGACGCCGGTCCGTTGTCTCCTTTACGGGCTGATGCGAGGCTTTTGCGTTTTCATACTTTTCGGGGGAATGAGGCTGTTATGTCGTATGTAGAGGTACCGGGCGCGAAGGTCCCGATCCGGATGTGGACCGATCCGGCGTCCGTCGAGGACGGCGCGATGCAGCAGCTGCGGAACGTCACCACGCTGCCGTGGATCAAGGGTCTCGCCGTGATGCCGGACGTCCACTACGGCAAGGGGGCGACGGTCGGCTCGGTGATCGCGATGCACGGGGCGGTCTGCCCGGCCGCGGTCGGCGTCGACATCGGCTGCGGTATGTCGGCCGTGCGGACGTCGCTCACGGCCAACGACCTCCCGGGGGATCTGTCGCGACTCCGGTCGAAGATCGAGCAGGCGATCCCGGTCGGCCGCGGGATGCACGACGACGCGGTGGAGCCGGGACGGCTGCACGCATTCCCGACGGCGGGCTGGGACGACTTCTGGAAGCGGTTCGACGGGATCGCGGAAGCGGTCAAGTTCCGCCAGGAGCGGGCGGTCAAGCAAATGGGTTCGCTCGGAAGCGGAAACCATTTCTGGGAACTTTGCATCGATACGGACAACTCCGTCTGGATCATGCTCCACTCCGGTTCCCGGAACATCGGTAAGGAGCTGGCCGAGTACCACATCGGCCAGGCCCAGAAGCTGCCGCACAACCAGGGACTGATCGACCGGGACCTGGCCGTCTTCATCGCGGACACTCCACAGATGGCCGCTTACCGGAACGACCTGTTCTGGGCGCAGGAGTACGCGAAGTACAACCGCGCGATCATGATGGCACTCAGCCAGGACGTCATCCGCCGTGAGTTCAAGAAGGCAAAAGTTACTTTTGGCGAAGTCATCTCCTGCCACCACAACTACGTTGCGGAGGAGCGGTACGAGGGCATGGACCTGCTGGTCACGCGGAAGGGTGCGATCCGGGCCGGTAGCGGCGACTACGGGATCATCCCGGGCTCGATGGGTACCGGGTCGTACATCGTCCGCGGTCTGGGCAACGCGAAGTCGTTCAACTCCGCGTCGCACGGGGCCGGCCGGAAGATGAGCCGGAACGCCGCGAAGCGGCGGTTCTCGACGCGGGACCTGGAGGAGCAGACGCGGGGCGTGGAGTGCCGTAAGGACTCCGGCGTGGTGGATGAGATCCCGGGCGCGTACAAGCCGATCGAGAAGGTCATCGACCAGCAGCGGGACCTGGTGGAGGTCGTCGCCAAGCTGAAGCAGGTCGTCTGCGTGAAGGGCTGATACCGGCCCTTCACGCGGGCGGCAGGCCCGGTCCGGTGTCAGAGTTCGCGGTGGACCTTTGTGTTGGACGCCTGGGCTCGGGGGCGGACCACCAAGAGGTCGATGTTGACGTGGCTCGGGCGGGTGACCGCCCAGGTGATGGTGTCCGCCACGTCGTCCGCGGTGAGGGGTTCGGCCACGCCGGCGTAGACCTTGGCCGCCTTCTCGGTGTCGCCGCGGAAGCGGGTGGTGGCGAACTCGTCCGTCTTGACCATGCCGGGGGCGATCTCGATGACGCGGACCGGCTGGCCGAGGATCTCCAGGCGCAGGGTCTCGGCGAGGACGCGGGCGCCGTTCTTCGCGGCGACGTAGCCGGCGCCGCCCTCGTAGGTGGCGTGGGCCGCGGTGGAGGAGAGGATCACGATCGTTCCGTCGCCGCTGGCGGTGAGGGCGGGGAGCAGCGCCTGGGTGGTGTGGAGGGTGCCGATGACGTTGACCTCGTACATCGTGCGCCAGTCGGCCGGATCGCCGGTCGCGACCGGGTCGGCGCCGAGTGCGCCGCCCGCGTTGTTGACCAGTACGTCGCAGCGGTCGAGGGAGGCGGCGAACGCGTCGACGGCCGGGCGGTCGGTGACGTCGAGGGCGTATGCCGTGGCGCGGTGGCCGGCGTCGCTGAGTTCCGCGGCGAGTGCCTCCACGCGGTCCTTGCGGCGGGCGGTGAGGACGACGTGGTAGCCGGCGGCGGCCAGTTGCCGGGCGGTGGCGGCGCCGATTCCGCTGCTCGCGCCGGTGACGACTGCGGTACGTGCGGCGGCGGTCATGGGGCAGCTCCTCGTTCGTACGATCGGTACGCGGTCAGAATAGGCAGCCGGATCAGTGGCCGCGTGGGGCGTACATGATCACGGCCATCCCGGCGAGGCAGATCAGGGCGCCCGTCACGTCCCAGCGGTCGGGACGGTAGCCGTCGGCGACCATGCCCCAGGCGAGCGAGCCGGCCACGAAGACCCCGCCGTACGCGGCGAGGATGCGGCCGAACTCACTGTGGGGCTGGAGCGTGGCGACGAAGCCGTACGCGCCGAGGGCGATGACGCCCGCGCCGATCCAGATCCAGCCTCGCCCGCCTCCGGTGTCGCTGCCGCGCACGCCCTGCCAGACGAGCCAGGCGCCACCGATCTCGAAGAGGGCGGCGAGGGCGAACAGGGCGGCGGAACGGACGACGAGCATGGGATCACCCTGCCATGCCGGCCGTGCCGTTCCGGACTCACCGGGTCCCGCCGGTCCAGCGGGCCAGTGCCGTACGCAGTCCGTCGTCGTCCGGCTTGTCGCTCGCCCAGGCGATGTATCCGTCGGGGCGGACGAGCAGGGCGGTACGGCGGTCGCCCGCCCAGTGGGCGGGTATGACGTGCGCGGGCGCGTCCACCGCGGTGGACGGCGGGGTGACCAGGACGAACGACCCGGCCCGCAGCAGTTCGTAGAGACGCCCTTCGGTGAGCGCCAGGTCGGGGGCGCGCCTGCCCGCGAGGGGGTGGGCTCCGCGCTCCGCGGCGTACGCGATGCCGATTCCGGAGAGCATGCCCAGCGCCTTGGCGGCTGCCGGGCGGACGGTGTTCAGGATGCGGGCGACCAGTGAACGGGCCGCTCGCTGCAGCGGGTTGTGAGCCATCGCCAGGCGGACGATGGTGCCGCTGCTGCGCAGCACCGCCCGGCCGACCGGGTGGCGCTCGGCCTGGTAGCTGTCCAGGAGGGATGCGGGGGAGTGCCCGCGCAGGACGGCGGCGAGCTTCCAGGAGAGGTTGGCCGCGTCCTGGATGCCGGTGTTCATACCCTGGCCGCCGGCCGGGGAGTGGACGTGCGCGGCGTCTCCGGCGAGGAAGACCCGGCCGACCCGGTACTCGGGGACCTGCCGCTCGTCGCTGTGGAAGCGGGAGATCCAGCGGGCGTCGTGCATGCCGTAGTCGGTGCCGAGGGCGAGGCGGGCGATCTCCCGGACCTCGTCGAGGTCGACGGGCTCGCTGTCGTCGACCTGGCGGCTGCGGTTCCAGCCCATGACCCGGTACCAGCCGTCGCCGAAGGGGGCGATGAAGGCGAAGGCGTCGCCGACGCCGTTGACGGTGAGCAGCCCTTCCGGTTCCTCGGTGAGGCGCACATCGGCGAGGACGATCGAGCGGATCACGGAGACGCCGGGGAAGGGCAGGCCGAGGGCCTTGCGCACGGAGCTGCGCACCCCGTCGGTGCCGACGAGGTAGCGGGCGCGAACGGTGGTTTCGGCGCCCGACGCGTCCGTCACCTCGGCGGTGACCGTGTCCGCGTCCTGGCGCAGGCCGCGCAGTTCGACGCCGTACCGGAAGTCCACGCCGGCGGACAGGGCCCGGCGCTCCAGCAGGTGCTCGACCTCGTACTGCGGGGTGATGAGCAGGTACGGGAAGCGGGAGGGCAGCCGAGTGAGGTCGAGGGACAGCCGCCGGAAGAGCCGCAGCCGGGTGATCCTGCTGCCCGTCTTGACGAGGTCGTCCGCGAGGTCCCGCGCGTCGAGCAGTTCGAGGGTGCGGGCGTGCACGCCGAAGGCCCGGGTGATGTTGCTCGTTTCGTGTGGGCGGCGCTCGACCACGGTGACGGAGAGCCCGGCGGCGGCCAGGTCGCCGGCGAGCAGTATCCCGGTGGGGCCCGCGCCCACGACGAGGACGTCGGTGATGGTCGCGCCGGTGCCGGTGCCGGCGTCTGTACCGGTCCTGGTGGTGATGCTCGTGCCGGTGCCGTTCTCCTTGCTGGGCCTGCCGCTCATGGCTGCCTCCTGAAGTGGCGGTCAACGTTCGTGGGCCAACAAGTGTTGGTCAACGCTTGTTGGCAAATGTAGAACGCCCCGCCCTGGCATGTCAACACCTGTTGGCCTACAGTCGTTGGCATGAAGGAAGCCCCGCCCGCCCCCCGCCGCTCGGACGCCACCCGGGCCGCGATCCTCGACGCCGCCCGCGAGCGCTTCGCCGCCGACGGGTACGAGCGCGCCACCATCCGCGCCATCGCGCGCGATGCCGGCATCGACCCGTCGATGGTGATGCGCTACTACGGCAACAAGGAGGGGCTGTTCGCCGCCGCGTCCGAGATCGACCTCCGGCTCCCGGAGCTGGGCGGACTGCCCGGCAAGCACATCGGGGCGGTGCTCGTCGGCCACTTCCTCGATCGCTGGGAGCGGGACGACGTACTGACCGCGCTGCTGCGCGTCGGCGTCACCAACGCCGCGGGCGCGGAGCGCATGCAGGCCGTGTTCAGGGAGCAGCTCGGCCCACTCGCCGCCGGCGTCTGCCCCGACCCCGCCGAGGCCCCGGCCCGCGCCGCGCTCGCCGCCTCACAGATCCTCGGCATGGCGATGGCCCGGTACGTGCTGCGCTTCCCGCCCGCCGTGGCGATGAGCCGGGACGAGGTGATCGCCTGGCTCGCGCCGACCGTGCAGCGGTACCTGACGGCGGAGCAGCCCTGACGGCCGGACGTGCCGTAGGAGCAGGGGGCAGCGGGCCGGCGCCCGGCCGGCTCAGGCCGCCGCGTCGCCGAACTCGCGCAGCGCGTCCTCGACGATCGCCTCCAGACGCGCGTGGTGGGCGCCGCGCCAGTACACCCGCCCGCAGCTCGCGCACTGCGCGAAGACGTCGTACGTACGCTGAGTGCCGCGCTCCAGGTGCCCGCCGACCGACTCCTTGTCGGCGTCCCGCAGCGACCCGTTGCAGGCGGTGCACCGGGTCCACGGGGAGAGCTCCGGTGTGAACCTGCCCAGGACATCGCGCAGCTGCTCGTCCGGCCGGTCGCTGTAGATGTACGCGCCGGCCCAGATCTCGCGCCGTCGCAGCAGTCCCCGGTCCCGGGACAGCAGGACCCGCCGCTCCGCCGCGGAGCACGTCGCGAGCGCCGGGTCGCCGATGTCCTCGTTCTCGTACGCCGCGTCGACACCGAGCAGCCGCAGCCGCCGTGCGAGCGTTCCGAGGTGGACGTCGAGCAGGAAGCGCAGCGGCGCGCCCGGCACCTGCTGCGGCCGTACCACCCCGCACACCTCCACCGATTCGCCCGCGCGCGGCACGTGCGAGACCGGCATCTCGCGCCCGTCGACGAGCAGCCGGCCGACCTCGGTCAGCGGCACGCCCAGCGACTCGACGACATGGCCGAGGCTGGATGATCCGTCGGTGACGGTCTTCGTCGGGCCCAGGCGGCGTTCGGGGGCGGCGAAGAGTCGCAGCTCAGGGGCGAAGGTGAGGTGGATCTCCGGTCCGTTCACGCCGCCAGCATGCCACCGGCCGCGGAGCCGGGCCCATGGTTTTCCCGCCTGTCGGCGGCCCCGAACCACGGCTGCCGCCGATGGGCTGCGCGTACGCCGTCGGTGGGACGCCCACCCGCGCCGTGAAGTCGCGGACCAGGTGGGCCTGATCGCTGTAGCCGAGGTCGGCGGCGAGTCCGGCCCAGTCCACCGCCGCGTCCGACTCGGCGCGTTCCAGGGCCTCGTGGATGCGGTAGCGCAGGATGACCCACTTCGGGCTGACTCCCACGTACGCCGCGAACAGCCGCTGGAGCGAGCGCGGCGAGAGGCCCGCCGCGTCGGCCAGTTCACCGACCCGGCGGATCGAACGGTCCCGCCGGATCCGGTCCGCCAGGGCCATCGCGCGGTCGGCCTGCGGGTCGGGTGCCGGGCCGAGGGCGAGCAGGAAGTCGTCGAGCGCGCGGACGCGGGCGTCGTCCGGCTCCGGCCCCAGCACCAGGCCGGGCGTGCCGGGCAGGCCGGGGAACACCTCCGGCAGAGGGATCCGCCGGCCGGTCAGCTCCGACACCGGTCCGGACATCGGCCCTGACATCCGCCCTGGCACGGGCCCCGGGCCCGCCGCCAGCCGGCCCGTCAGGAACGGGCGGAAGCCGCCCGGCCGGAACTGGATTCCGCACACCCGGCCGCGGCCCTCCAGCTTCTGCGTGAAGAGTTCCAGCCCGACCCCGGCCACTTCCCCGGTGGCGGGCCCGTCGCCGTAGCGCTGGAAGACGATGTTCACGGACGGATGCGGGACGACGTGCGACACGAACGGCTCCGCCAGGTCCCAGTCGATCAGCCAGTAGTGCTCCAGATACGGCCGCAGCGGCCCGGCCGGCTCACGGCGGCGGAAGCGCACGCGCGCGAAGAGCTCCCGGGCATCGACGATGCCCCGGGTGTCGCGCCGAGGACCAGCCATGGCGGCGATCCTATGTCGCGTTTCTTCAAGCCGCGGGGGCCGGGCGTTCGTAGCGTCGCTCGTATGACCGACAAGATCAGTGACCTGCTCGAAGCAGCCGCCGCACACGCAGAGCCCGTGGTGCGCGGCGTGGACGACCAGCAGCTCGGTGCGCGCACGCCGTGCGCCGAGTACGACGTACGCGACCTGCTCAACCACCTGATGCATGTGGTGGTCGGCTTCCAGGCGCTCGCGGCCCGGAAGGAAGCCGACTTCTCGCACACGCCCGACTATCTGGGGCCGGAGCCTGCGCGCGACTGGCGGGGCCGGTTCGCCGCGGAGACCCGGCTGCTCGTCGACGCCTGGGCGGTTCCCGGTGCCGAGGAGGGCACCACGGGAGCGATGAACCTCCCGGCCCGGACGGTCGGCTCGATGGTGCTGCTCGACCTGACCGTGCACGTCTGGGATCTGGCCCGGGCGACCGGGCAGGACTTCACGCCGGACGCGGCGGTCGTCAGTGCGCTCGGCGCGCTGGTGGCGGAGACGGGTCCGACGGCCCGGCGGATGAAGATGTTCGCGGAGCCGTACCCGGCTCCGGACGGGGCGACTCCGTTCGAGGAGCTGCTGGCGTCGACCGGCCGGGACCCACGCTGGACGCCCTGACGTACAGGCCGCCGATCGCGGCGTAGGACTCGGCGACGATGGCCTCCGCGGCGGCGATCAGCTCCCGCTCGGCCGATCTCGCGGCGTCCCGGCTGTACGGGAGTGGCGGCGCCGGATGCCGGCGCCGCCACAGGCACTCGCAGCCGGCGTAGATCCCGCTCGCGCACACCATGAGCGGAATGCACAGAGCCAGCAGAATGTCGCCCACGGCGCGTCTCCCTCGATGCCGATGCCGATGCCCGTACCGATTCGGGTCGACGTTTTTTGCATCGGCATGCCTGGAGTGGGGGCAAGAGATCTTCCCCGGCCAAAAATGGCCGGATCGCGTCGGTCGTATCCACCGTCGCGCGTCCTGGCCGCCGTCCACGACGAGCGTCTGGCCGGTGACGTGCGTGAGGTCCAGGGCCAGCGCGGCGAAGACGCGGGCGACATCGTCCGCCGTGGCCGGCTTCCCGAGCGGGACGGACCTCCGAAGCTCCGCGACGACGGCCGGGTCCTGCTCCCGCCCCACCGAGCCGTCGTCGGCGGCGACGCTTCCGGGAGCGACGGCGTTGACCCGGATGCCCGCGGGAGCGGTCGAGACGGCGAGCGTGCGGGCGAGCGCGATCAGGCCCGCCTTCACGGCCGAGTAGGCGGGCCGGCCCCACGCCCGAGTGCGTTGACCGAGGAGACGAGACCGGGCAATTGCCGCACGGTCGGTCACCCTGGACCGGCCGGAGGACGGGAGCGAGACGAGAATCAGGGCCGGACAAGCATCAGCGGCGGACGGGCAGGCCCGGACGGCAACCAGGCCGGACGGGGATCAGGGCCGGACAGGGGTCAGCGCCGGACGAGGATCAGGGCCGGACGAGGATCAGGGCCAGACCAGGCAGTACGGCTGGTGGCCGGCCTCGTGCAGCCGGTGGGAGAAGTCCTGCCACTCGTGCAGCAGCTGGTACACGTTGAACGCGTCCCGCGGACCGCCCCGGTCCGGGACCGTCGACCAGATGAACGCCGCCGCGCCGACCGATTCCTCGCCGATGCCGCGCAGCGGGTCGACCACCGTCATCGGAAGCTTGACCACCGCGTAGTCGGGGTGGAGTACGACGAGCTCGAGCGGGGGCACCTTGTGCAGGGGTATGCCCTCGATGCCGGTGAGGACCATCGCGGCCATCGTCTCCGGCTTGATCTTGGTGAACATGCCGCCCATGCCGAGCTCGTCACCGCCGAGCTCCTCCGGGCGCATCGAAATGGGCACGCGGGCCGCCGTGGCTCCGTCGGGAGCACCGAAGTACTTGTAGGTCACCCCCACTCGGCCACTCCTGCTCCCCGTTCCCACGGCTTCCGCGTCAGCAGTCTCCGCGGCCTCCGCGTCGCGCCCACGCCGGTGCCGCCCGCCGCGCCGGGCACGCTCGGGACCCAGGTCGTCGGTCCCCTCGCCCAGTCCGCCACCGCGATGCATAACTTTCACCCGAATGCTTTGTAGATGGCACAGCACCCGCCGCGCAACCCGATCATCGTGTCAGTGACCTCCCCCACGGCCGGGCAGTGAAACACCTGTCCGCAAGACCGTCCGAGCCTCTGACACCATGGCTTGTGTGAGCTATCCGTACGAAGCCCCAGTTTCGCAGACGCTTTTCGACCGCGCGTCCCTCGTGACCCCCGGCGGCGTGAACTCTCCCGTGCGCGCGTTCCGTGCCGTGGGTGGTACGCCCCGGTTCATGGTGTCCGGTACCGGTCCGTACCTCACCGATGCCGATGGACGCGAGTACGTCGACCTCGTCTGCTCGTGGGGGCCGATGATCCTCGGCCACTCCCACCCCGCCGTCATCGAGGCCGTTCAGGCCGCCGTCGCCCGTGGCACCTCCTTCGGTACGCCCGGTGAGGGCGAGGTCGCCCTGGCCGAGGAGATCGTGGCCCGGATCGGCCCCGTCGAGCAGGTACGTCTGGTGTCGTCCGGCACCGAGGCGACCATGTCGGCGATCCGGCTGGCCCGCGGTTTCACCGGCCGCGCCAAGGTCGTCAAGTTCGCCGGCTGCTACCACGGTCATGTGGACGCTCTGCTGGCCGCGGCCGGTTCCGGCCTGGCGACCTTCGCGCTGCCCGACACCCCCGGTGTCACGGGCGCCCAGGCCGGCGACACGATCGTCCTGCCGTACAACGACCTCGACGCGGTGCGCCAGGCCTTCGCCGCGCACCCCGGCGAGATCGCCTGTGTGATTACCGAGGCCTCGCCCGGCAACATGGGCGTCGTACCGCCGCGGGACGGCTTCAACCAGGGCCTGAAGGACCTGTGTGCGGACAACGGCGCGCTGTACATCTCCGACGAGGTGATGACCGGCTTCCGTACGTCGAAGGCCGGCTGGTACGGCGTCGACGGGGTCGAGCCCGACCTGATGACCTTCGGCAAGGTCATGGGCGGCGGCTTCCCGGCCGCGGCCTTCGGCGGCCGTGCCGATGTCATGGCCCACCTCGCCCCGGCCGGGCCCGTCTACCAGGCGGGCACGCTCTCCGGTAACCCGGTCGCCACGGCCGCGGGCCTGGCGCAGCTGCGGCTGCTCGACGACGCGGCGTACGAGAAGGTCGACGCGGTCTCGCGGGAGATCCAGAACCTGGTCACGGACGCGCTCGGCAAGGAGGGCGTGGCCCACCGGCTGCAGACGGCGAGCAACATGTTCTCGGTGTTCTTCACCGCCGAGGACGTCCGCGACTACGACGACGCGAAGAAGCAGGAGGCCTTCCGCTTCAACGCCTTCTTCCACTCGATGCTTGCGCAGGGCGTCTACCTGCCGCCGTCGGCGTTCGAGTCCTGGTTCGTCTCGACGGCCCACGACGACCGGGCGGTCGAGCGCATCGCCGCCGCCCTGCCCGCCGCCGCCCGCGCGGCCGCCGAGGCCACGGAGGCAACGGCATGAGCGGGACGAGCGGGACGACGGGGAGCGGGCCGGGGGGCAGCGGGAGCGCCGAGATCACCGTCGTCCACCTCATGCGGCACGGCGAGGTGGAGAACCCGGACGGCGTGCTCTACGGGCGCAGGTCCGGCTACCACCTGTCCGAGCTCGGCCACCGGATGGCCGACCGGGTCGCCGGGCACCTCGAAGGCCGCGACATCACGCATGTCGTGTCCTCGCCGCTGGAGCGCGCGCAGGAGACCGCCGAGCCGATCGCCAAGATCCACGGCCTCGACGTGGTCACCGACGAGCGGCTGATCGAGGCGGGCAACGTCTTCGAGGGCAAGACCTTCGGGGTCGGCGACGGCGCGCTGCGCCGGCCCGAGAACTGGAAGCACCTGACCAATCCGTTCCGGCCGTCCTGGGGCGAGCCGTACGTCGACCAGGTCGTACGGATGATCCGCGCCCTGGACGCGGCGCGTGAGGCGGCCCGTGGGCACGAGGCGGTGTGCGTCAGCCATCAGCTGCCGATCTGGATCGTACGGAGCTTCGTCGAGCGGCGGCGGCTCTGGCACGACCCGCGCCGGCGGCAGTGCACGCTGGCTTCGCTGACGTCCTTCACGTACCGCGGCGACAACATCGTGTCCGTCGGATACAGCGAGCCGGCCCGGGATCTCGTTCCGGCGCATCTGCTCGCGGGCGCCAAGCCGGTCAAGGGCAAGTCGAAGGCATTCGGCGCCTAGGCCCGGGTTCGGACAGAACCTAGATCTTTCCGGGATCGTCATCGCTTTACCGAAAGATGTGGAAGTAGCGCGGAACCGCTGTGCCCTCAGCCGCCTCTCAGTCATTGTCCTTGTGCGGGACGGAACTTGAGCGGGCGAGCCGAGGGGCGGGGACGGTCAGATGCGCGACTTCAGTCGAAGGGGCCTGCTCGGCCTGGGACTCGGTGCGGCAGCGGCTGTGGGAATGTCCGGCTGCGGCTCCGGCGGAGAGTCCGGGCAGGGCTCCTCGGATCCCGGAAAGGGTGAGGGCAAAGGGACGGGCGGCCCGACCGGGGACGACGTGAAGCTGATCGGTGACGGCTCCACCGCCGACACCGGTCCGCAGCCGAACCAGCCCGAGAAGCCCGTGCCGCTCGAACCCGGCCAGACCCCGCCGCAGTTCGTGATCTTCTCCTGGGACGGGGCGGGCGAGGTGGGCAACGGCCTGTTCCCGCGCTTCCTCAAACTCGCCAAGGACCACGGCGCCGCGTACACGTTCTTCCTCTCCGGGCTCTATCTGCTGCCCGAGTCGAAGAAAAGCCTGTACAAGCCGCCGAACAATCCGGTGGGCGCCTCGGACATCGGTTATCTCACCGATGACCACGTGAAGGAGACGATCAAGAACGTCCGTCAGGCATGGCTCGACGGGCACGAGATAGGCACGCACTTCAACGGCCACTTCTGCGGCGGTTCCGGCTCGGTGGGCAACTGGTCTCCCGACGACTGGCAGAACGAGATCGACCAGGCTGTGTCCTTCGTCACCAACTGGCGTACGAACACCGGCTTCACCGATCTCGAACCGCTTCCCTTCGACTACACGAAGGAACTCGCCGGCGCCCGGACCCCTTGTCTGCTCGGTCAGGACAAACTGCTCCCGACGGCGAAGAAGCTCGGCTGGCGCTATGACGCCAGCTCCTCCGGCGGTCTGCAGACATGGCCGGACAAGAAGCAGGGCATTTGGGATCTCCCCTTGCAGGCCGTCCCGTTCCCGGGGCATTCCTTCGAGGTTCTCTCGATGGACTACAACATCCTCGCCAACCAGTCGAAGAATTCGACGAACGGCGTGCCCTCGAACTATCCGCACTGGAAGAGGCAGGCGACGGGCGCCTATCTCAACGGCTTCCGGCGTGCCTACGAGTCCAATCGCGCGCCCTTCTTCATCGGCAACCACTTCGAGCAGTGGAACGGCGGCATCTATATGGACGCCGTGGAAGAGGCACTGAAGGGCATGGCGGACAAAAAGGACGTACGGCTCGTCTCCTTCCGGCAGTTCACCGACTGGCTCGATGTCCAGGACCCGAAGGTCCTCGCCAAACTCCGCACGCTCGCCCCGGGCCAGCAGCCGGCGGGCGGATGGAGCGGCTTCCTCGGCTCGGCGCCGGCCTCCACTCCCGCTGCCTGAACGTTTCCTCCGGGGGGCGCGCAAGATCCCCAAAACGCCCATGCGAAACTTTTCACATGAGCCGTAACAGCGCCCCCCACCGCCGCTCGTACCGCCGCCGCGCCGCACTGCTGACCGCCGTTGCCGCGGCCGGCGCGCTGACGCTCTCGGCGTGCGGCGAGTCGGGCGGGTCGGGCGTCAAGTCCGGCGGTTCGGGCAACACGAACTTCGTCACCGGGCCCGACGGCATCTCCACGGTCAAGAAGGGTGAACGCCAGGCGGCCCCCAAGCTCGACGGCGAGACCCTCGACGGCGGCCGGCTCGACGTCACCGCCCTCAAGGGCAAGGTCGTCGTGCTGAACGTCTGGGGTTCGTGGTGCCCGCCCTGCCGGGCCGAGGCTCCGCACTTCGCCAAGGTCGCCAAGGAGACCAAGGCCAAGGGCGTCGAGTTCGTCGGCATCAACACCCGCGACAACGACAAGCAGCCGGCGCTCGCCTTCGAGGAGAAGTTCGGCGTCGAGTACCCGAGCCTGTACGACCCGATCGGCAAGCTCATGCTGCGATTCCCCAAGGGCACGCTGCTTCCGCAGGCCATTCCGTCGACGATCGTCCTCGACCGGGACGGAAAGATCGCGGCGCGCACGCTGGCCGCCATCGACGACACGAAGCTGCGCAAGATGATCGACCCGCTGATCGCGGAGAAGTGATCCTGTGCTCGCCCTTGCCGCCTCGACCCCCGGCGTGAACGAGACCGTCCTCAGCGGGGCCCTGCTGCTGGCCCTGCCGGTCGCCGTGCTCGGCGGACTCGTCTCCTTCTTCTCCCCCTGCGTCCTTCCCCTGGTCCCCGGCTACCTCTCGTACGTCACCGGGGTGAGCGGGGCCGACCTGGCGGAGGCCAGACGCGGCCGAATGGTCGCGGGCGCGGGGCTCTTCGTCCTCGGCTTCACCGCGGTGTTCGTCTCGGGCGGCGCGCTGTTCGGGTACTTCGGCTCCACCCTCCAGGAGAACCGGGGGATCATCTCCAAGGTGCTCGGCGGACTGGTCATCCTGATGGGCCTGTTCTTCATGGGCCTGATCCCGGGGCTCACCCAGCGCGAATTCCGCTTCCACAAGCGGCCGGTCGCGGGTCTGGCGGGTGCCCCGCTGCTCGGCGTGATGTTCGGCATCGGCTGGACCCCGTGCATCGGCCCGACGCTCTCCGCGGTGCAGACCCTCGCCATCGACCAGGCCAGCGCCGGCCGCGGGGCCGTACTGACCGTCGCGTACTGTCTCGGCCTCGGCCTGCCCTTCGTGGTGGCCGCGGTGGCGTTCCGCAAGGCGCTCGGCGCGTTCGGCTGGGTGAAGCAGCACTACGCGTGGGTGATGCGCATCGGCGGCGTCATGATGATCGCGACCGGTCTGCTGCTCGTCACCGGCGTATGGGACAGCATGGTGGGCGAAATGCAGGCATGGTCCGACGGCTTCACGGTGGGGATCTGACTCCATGAGCAACACAGACACGACGGACGAGCAGGACCTCGGCGCCGCCGGTTCCCAGCTCTCCACCGCTCCCCGGGAAGAGCTCGGCCAGGTTCCCGCGCTGGGCGTCATTGGCTGGGCCCGCTGGTTCTGGCGGCAGCTGACGTCGATGCGGGTCGCGCTGATCCTGCTCTTTCTGCTCTCGCTGGGGGCGATCCCCGGCTCACTGATCCCGCAGACCAGCGTGGACGAGCTCAAGGTCGCCGACTGGAAGGCCGCCAACGAGTTCTGGACGCCGCTCTTCGAAAAGCTCCAGCTCTTCGACGTCTACAGCTCGGTGTGGTTCTCGGCGATCTACCTCCTGCTGTTCATCTCCCTCATCGGCTGCATCGTGCCCCGCACCTGGCAGTTCGTCGGCCAGCTCCGCGGCCGCCCGCCGGGCGCGCCGAAGCGGCTGACGCGACTGCCCGCGTACACGACCTGGCGCACCGCGAGCGAGCCCGAGGAGGTACTCGCGGCCGCGCAGGGGCTGCTGAAGAAGCGTCGCTTCCGGGCCGACACGGTCGGTGACGCGGTCGCCGCCGAGAAGGGCTATCTGCGCGAAGCGGGCAATCTGCTCTTCCATCTCGCTCTGATCGTGATGCTGGTGGCCTTCGCCGCCGGACAGCTCTTCAAGTCCGAGGGCGGCAAACTGGTCCTCAGGGGAAGCGGCTTCGCCAACACGCTGACCCAGTACGACGACTTCAAGTCCGGCAGCCTCTTCAACACCGACGACCTGCCGCCGTTCAGCTTCACCCTGGACCGCTTCGACGCGACGTACGAGCGCAGCGGGCCCCAGAAGGGCACGCCCCGCACCTTCAAGGCGCACGTCACCATCGCCGAGGGCGCCGACGGCGAGCCGCGGAAGGCCGCGATCGAGGTCAACAAGCCGCTGGTGGTCGACGGTACGAAGGTCTACCTCCTCGGGCACGGCTACGCACCCGTCGTCTCGGTCACCGACGCGCGCGGCAAGAAGGTCTTCCGCAGTGCCGTCCCGCTGCTGCCCATCGACTCCAACATCACCTCGACCGGCGCGGTCAAGGTGACCGACGGCTACCGCGACAAGAGCGGCAAGGACGAGCAGCTCGGCTTCAACGCGTTCTTCGTGCCGACCTTCGCGGGCGAGGGCAAGGGGCAGATGTTCTCGCAGTTCCCGGCACTGGACTTCCCGGTGCTCGCGCTGAGCGCCTACCACGGCAGCCTCGGTGTCGACTCGGGCCTGCCGCAGAACGTCTACCAGCTCGACACCAGCAAGATGAAGGAGTTCAAGGACTCCGAGGGCAAGCTGTTCAAGCAGCGGTTGCTGCCCGGTGAGTCCATGACCCTGCCCGGCGGCGCCGGCACGGTGAAGTTCGAGGGTGTGGAGCGCTGGGCCACCTTCCAGATCTCCCAGCAGCCCGGCAGCGGCCTCGCCCTCGCCGGTGCGATCGCGGCCATCGCCGGACTCGTCGGATCGCTGTTCATCCAGCGGCGCCGGGTGTGGGTGCGGGCCGTGCGCGGCGCGGACGGCGTCACCGTCGTCGAGATGGCGGGCCTCGGCCGCAGCGAGTCCGCCAAGCTCCCGGAGGAGCTGGCCGATCTGGCCGCAGCAGTGCACGCGGAGGCGCCCACCGCGCCGGCCGCGGATTCGCCTGCAACCGATTCCGCAGATTCCGAGGATCCTGTCGAAGGAGCGCGCGCGTGACTCTCGCTGCCGCGGCCAACGAGAACCTGGCCAACATCAGCAACGTTCTGATCTATTCGTCGATGGCGGTCTACACGCTCGCCTTCTTCGCACACATCGCCGAGTGGGTGTTCGGCAGCCGTAGCAAGGTCGGCCGTACGGCGGCCGCGCTGACCGGCGGGTCCGCCGCCGCTCCCGCGATCACGGTCAAGGTCGCCGCGCAGGGCGGGGGGACCGCCGTCCTCGACAAGCCGAAGGTCGTCACCCGCTCCGCCGCCGGGACCCGGGACGTCCCGGACGGGCCGGGCGCGGCCGGCGGGGACGCCCAGGGCGACCTGTACGGCCGTATCGCCGTCTCGCTGACCGCCCTCGCGTTCCTCGTCGAGGCGAGCGGGGTGGTGGCCCGCGCGCTGTCGGTGCAGCGGGCGCCGTGGGGCAACATGTACGAGTTCTCCATCACCTTCTCCACGGTGGCGGTCGGCGCGTACCTCGCCTTCCTGGCCGCCCGGAAGAACGTCCGCTGGCTCGGACTGGCCCTGGTCACCACGGTCCTGCTCGACCTGGGCATCGCCACCACATGGCTCTACACCGACAGCGACCAGCTGGTCCCGGCGCTCGACTCGTACTGGCTGTGGATCCACGTCTCCACCGCGATCTTCTGCGGCGCGGTCTTCTATCTGGGCGCCGTCGGCACGCTCCTGTACCTCTTCCGCGACGGTTACGAGAGCAAGCTCGCCCGCGGCGGCAAGCCGGGCAGCTTCGCCACCTCCGTACTGGAGCGGATGCCGTCGGCCGCCTCGCTCGACAAGTTCGCGTACCGCGTCAACGCGGCCGTCTTCCCACTGTGGACCTTCACGATCATCGCGGGAGCGATCTGGGCCGGCGACGCCTGGGGCCGCTACTGGGGCTGGGACCCCAAGGAGGTCTGGTCCTTCATCACCTGGGTCGCGTACGCCTGCTACCTGCACGCACGCGCGACGGCGGGCTGGAAGGGCCGCAAGGCGGCCTACCTGGCGCTGCTCGCCTTCGGCTGCTGGCTCTTCAACTACTACGGCGTGAACATCTTCGTCACCGGCAAGCACTCGTACGCGGGCGTCTGACCCCCGCGAGCGGACTCTCGGCGGAGCCTCCTGGAAACAGGGGGCTCCGTTTTTGCGTTTCAGGCTCCTTCGCAACGAAATCCGAAGCTGACCATCCCTACTTAGGAGTATCGGCACTTCGAACCAACCCTGCGACGAAAGAAATCGTAGGTTCCCACTTGCGTCACCCCTGCCACTCCGGGCAAGATCTGGCCACCGTACGTAATCGGAAGGTGCGACCGTTGAGCAAGAGGCCCGGCACCGAGGGGGGCGGCCTGCGCGCCGGCTCCCTCGGGACGTTCGACTCCATCGTCATGGCAGTCGCGGGCTGCGGCCCGGCCTACACGATCGCGGCGACGATCCCCGCGCTCGTCGTCGCCGTCGGTGTCGCCGGCCCGGCGGTGCTCCTGTACTGCGCGATCCCGATGGTCGGCATCGCCCTGGCCTTCCGCCACCTCGGCCGGCTCGACGTCAACGCCGGCGCCACCTACACCTGGGTGGCGCGCGCCCTCCATCCATTCCTCGGCTTCCTCAGCGGATGGGCGCTGGTGGTCGCCACCACCGTCTTCCTGGTGTCCGCGACGCTGCCCGCCGGCGCCGCCACGCTCGCCCTCGTCGACCCCGAGCTGGCCGGTGACACCGGCCTGGCCACCGGGGTGGGCGTCGGCTGGTTCCTGCTCATGGCCGGCGTGGTCGCGCTGGGGGCCAGGATCAGTCCGTACGCCCGGACGATCCTCACCGGCACGCAGCTCGCGCTGCTCGTGACCTTTGCCGTCGCCGCCCTCACCCACGAGGCCACGGCGGCGGACTTCTCCCTCTCCTGGTTCGGCTTCGGCCACTTCGACGACACCCACACCTTCGTTGGCGGCGCGCTCATCGCCGGCGTCAGTTACTGGGGCTGGGACGTCACCAGCAACCTCAGCGAGGAGACCCGCGGCAGCCGCCGCGGCTTCGGGCTCGGCGGTCTCATGGGCGTCCTGGTGGCCCTCACGGTCTTCGTCCTCTTCACCGTCGCCGCCAACGTCGTCATCGGCTCGGACGCGGTACGCGCGAACCCCGAGGGCTTCCTCTCCCTGCTCGGCGAAGTCATCTGGCCGGGCTGGGGCGGCCGGCTGCTCGTCCTGGCCGTGATGCTGTCCATGATCGCCACCCTGGAGACCACCCTCCTCCAGGCCACCCGCACGCTCTTCGCCATGGGCCGCGACCGCACGGTCCCGGCCGTGTTCGCCCGTACCCACCGGGAGTGGCAGACCCCGTGGGTGGCCACCGCCGCCGTGGCCGCCGTGGCGCTGCTGCTCATCGTCGTCTCCGCCTCGGCGGGTTCCGGAGCGCAGTTCGTCCGGGACGCCGTCAGCGGCATCGGACTGCACATCGCGTTCTACTACGCTCTCGCCGGGCTGTCGGTCGTCGTCGCGTACCGCAAGGTGCTGTTCCGGTCCGCGGGCAACTTCGTCTTCATCGGGCTGTGGCCGCTCGGCGGCGCGGTCTTCATGGCCTGGATCTTCGCCAGGTCGATCCCCGAACTCAGCGGCAGCGCGCTCGGCATCGGCCTCGGGGCGCTGGCCCTGGGTGTCGTGCCGATGCTCCTGGCCTGGTTCCGGGGCAGCTCGTACTTCCGGCCGACTCCGCTGGATCCCGAGCAGGCCGACGCGATGGACGACCACTACGCGGGCCCCGGGGCCGGACCGGCCCCCGCGGCCGCCCAGCGGCGGGACGAAGTCCTCACCGACTTCTGACCCGTCCGACACGCGTCCGCCTCACGTCTCAGTCCGCCCCCAAGGAGGACCCGCCCATGTCAGCCTGGCTGCGTCGCCGCCCCGGAGCACCGCTCTACGACCAGGCGTTCGGCGACGCCCGCCTCGCGGACGGCTGCCAGGACATGGTCATGGGCCGCTGGGAGGGCGCTCGCGACCTGCTGGCCGAGGGGCCCCGCGACGACTGGGACCGGCGCGCGCACCGGCTGCGTCTGCTCGCCGACGCAGCTGCCAACCGGCGGACCGTGGACGTCTGGCAGGCGTCCGACCCCGGCAACCCGGACGCGGCCGTCCTGCGCGCGGAGACCGAGGTGATGCGGATGTTCGCCGCCGCGCGCTCGGGGACCATGCCGGCCCACGACAGCCTGGACCGGGTGTCCCGGGTCTGCCTCCAGGCGTCCGACCTGGCCCCCGAGGACCCGCACCCCTGGGTGTCCCTGGTGACGCTCGGCCGGCTCTACGCGGGCGGGGATCCGCACATGGCGCACTGGTGGAAGGAGCTCCGCAACCGCGACCCGTACCACCGCGAGGGCCACCACCAGGCCCTGCGTTACCTGTCCGCCCGCTGGCACGGCTCGAACGGCGAGGCGTACAACTTCGCGTGGGAGACGGCCGCGTACGTCCCGGCCGGCTCGCCGCTCGCGATGCTGCCCCAGGTGGCGCGGGCCGAGCACTACCGCCACCAGACGGAGACGGAGGGCCGGACCGCGATCGGCCTGACGTACCACTGGAGCGGCGAGCGGGCCCGCTGGGACCTGCGCACGGCCGTGGAGAAGTGGATCGCCCGCCGGATCAATCCGTACGCGCAGGACGTCGCCGACCTCAACCACCTGGCGCACGGCCTCGTGCACGCCGGGATGGCGGAGGACGCGGCCCACGTCTTCCGCCTCCTGGACAACCGGGCCACGCGCGTGCCGTGGTCGTACACCGGAGACCCGGAGAACCTGTTCGTCCACTGGCGCGACAAGGTGCTGGCGTAAGGGGCGTGGGGTGCGGATCCCACCTGTTCGCGTCAGGCTGGTGCCATGGCAGAAACCGTCGCGTACGGCACCAGCGAGACGCGGGACGGTGATCACCACGTCCTGCGGTACGAGCTCCATCTGCCGCATCCCGCACAGCGGATCTGGGCCGCCGTGACCACCCCGGAGGGCCTGCGGGAGTGGCTGGCCGCCGCCGACGAGCTGGAGCACCACATCGGCGGCGCGGTCGCCCTGCGGTGGCTGAACACCGACGCCGAGGGCCGCAGCACGGTCGCCACCGGTACGGTCACGGCCTGGGACCCGGAGCATGTCGCCGAGTACACGGTCAGCGTCCACGGGCGAATCCGGTTCCACCTGGAGGCGGTCGGGACGGACTCGACGGTGGTGCGCTTCACCAACGAGCGGCGGGCCACGGAGGCGGAGCTGCTGGACTGCCTCGCCGGCTGGCACAGCCACCTGGAGTACCTCGCGGACGCGCTCGACGGTCGCCCCCACGACGCGTCGGCCTGGTCCGACTGGACGGCGGACCGCTGGCACCGGCTACGGGGGGACTACGCGGCCCGGGCGTGAGGCCGGCGAGGCGGCAGGTTTACGGCGCGGCGGGGGCCGGCGGGCGTCAGTCCTCGCCGATGTCCTCGTTCCACAGGGCCGGCCGGTCCCGGATGAACGCGCGCATCAGCGCCACGCACTCCGGATCGTCCAGCAGCAGGATCTCCACCCCGTGCGCGGCCAGCCAGTCCTGCCCGCCCCGGAACGTCTCGGCCTCGCCGATCACCACCCGCGAGATCCCGAACTGTCGCACCAGCCCGCTGCAGTACCAGCAGGGCGAGAGGGTGGTGACCATCGTCGTACCGCGGTACGAGCGCTGTCGCCCCGCCGCCCGGAAGGCGGCCGTCTCCGCGTGCAGCGACGGGTCGCCGTCCTGGACGCGGCGGTTGTGACCACGGCCGAGGAGGACGCCGTCGGCTCCGTACAGCGCCGCGCCGATCGGGATGCCGCCCTCCGCGAGACCGGCCCGCGCCTCGGCGACGGCGGTCGCGAGCCAGTCCTGTGCCTGTGCCCGGTCCATGGGGGTCAGTTCATCAGGAGGCGGGCGGGTTGTCTTCCTTGCCGCCGTTCTCGTCGCGCTTCTTGAGCTCCTCCTCGCGGCGGCGCAGGTCCGCCTCCCAGTCCTTCAGGAGCGACTCGTCCTTCTTGTTCTCGTCCTTGATCTGCTTCAGGAACTCGGGATTGTCGTCCGGCGCGACCCACTTCGTGCGGTGGTTGCGATGCCACTCCGAGGGCGTACGGCCTCCGGCGGGCGCGTGGCGCAGCTTCCCGGCCGCGAACCAGACGATCGGTCCGACGATGGAGAAGAGCAGGATGATGATGACCCAGACGACCTTGGGAAGGTGCCTGACCTCGTCCTCGGGGGTGTTCAGGCAGTCGATGAAGGCGTAGATCGTCAGGGCCAGGATCAGGATGAACGGCAGATATCTGATCATGGTGGCGCAGGTCCCCCCAGGGAGCGGTGACGGGCCTGTCCGGCCCCGGTGACCGGGCCAGAGTAGCGGGTGGCCGATCGCGAGATCCTATGAGCGTTCGCCGTCAGGAGCCCGTACCCCGGCCGGGTATCAGCTCGCGTCCGGGCGGCGCCCCACTGCCAGCAGATGCGAGCTGGCAGCAAGCAGCTCTGGGTATGGCTCGGCCATGCGGGCGGCAGCCAGGGCGGATGCAAACATTCCAGAGTTGGTGAGGGATTCGCCGGTGTACTGCTCTGTCGCCTTCAGTAGCGACCAGGTAGGGCCTTCGATGCCGTAAACCGTGGTTTCGGTGAAGCCTGCCGCGCAGAGTTCGTCCTCCAGCTGGGCTCCAGTGTGGAAGTACGCCTCGGTGAAGCCTTTCTTCCCGTCGTGTGCGCCGGTGGCCAGGATCTTGGCGATGCCTGCCTGGAGTGGCGCGTGGTCGAGATGAGCAAGGGCGGTGTGCTCGAAGAGAGAGGCGTACCGGTTGATACCCGCTGCGGCCACCAGTCCGCCGGGCCGGACCGCGCGGTAGGCCTCGCCGAGGGCTGTGCGCCGGTCGGTTGGTTCGACAAGATGGTAGAGAGGGCCGAGCACGAGGACGACGTCGTACGAGCCGTCACTGGCAGTCAGTGACCGGGCGTCGCCCAACTCGACGGTGCAGCCGTTCTGCCTGGCCGTTGTGAGATGTCGTGGTACCGGGTCGACGAGGTGAACCCGATAGCCGTCGTCCATGAGCCAGCGGGCATGGACTCCCGGCCCACCGCCTACGTCGAGGACCGTCGCGGGTGCGTGAGGCAGATGACGGCGCAGGAGTTCCTGGGTGCGGACTAGTTCCAGAACGCCATCGGCCGAAGTGGAAAGACGGTCGGACTCGTTGAAGTAAGACGAGTAGAAGTCGATGATCCCCGGCGGTACTTGGTGAATCGTCATGAATCCATCCCCACTCCGGCCAGTGGTCCGGCGCACGTAGTGGTGAACTAACCTAGCCGGTTGACCTGTCCAGTTACCAGGAGGCAGTTGTGCCGCTTCTCAAGTACGAGCAGATCGCGGAGTCTCTGCGTGCCAGGATCTCGGACGGCGAATTCGGACCCGGCGACCTGCTGCCGTCCGGCCGTGACCTGTGTGAGCAGTGGTCGGTTGCGCGTGCCACGGTTGTCAAAGCGATGGATGTGCTGCGCAATGACGGGGTTGTTGTGGCGCGGCAGGGCTCCGGGTTCACCGTCGTAGAGACTCCGCTTGCCCGGCCCGCCGGACGCCGGGCGGCAGGCGCGCCCCGTACTGCGGGTGGCGGCCCGTTCCGTCGGCTGGGGACCCCACGCAAGGAACGGCCGTCGCCGAGGGTGGCAAATGCGCTGGGCTTGGAAGATGGCGACGTTGCGCTGCGGAGGGCGCGGCTGATGCTGCTGGACGACGGCGCTCCTTCATCCCTCGTCACGGCGTGGTTCCCCGAGGATGTGGCAGACGCCTGCCCGAGGCTCGCGCAGAAAGGTCCGATCGCAGAAGGGACTACGCACTACATCACGCGGACTCTCGGGCGTTCGCCTGCCGAAGGAACAGACACCATCTCTGTCCGCCTGGCCCGAGACGAGGAGGCCGCAGAACTCGGACTTGCATTGCCCGAGGCCGTGGCTGTTGTCCTCCACGTGGCCTACGACGACGAGGGCCGCGCTTTGGTGTGCGAGGAGGGTGTGACTCCGGCCCACCTTTGGGAGCAGACCGACAACTACCCGATGGGATGAGGAAGTTGGAAATCTCTTGACTGGACCGGTCCACCGGTCCAGTCTCGCTTTCATGGGCGATGCGAAGAAGCTCGACTCCGCTCGTGCGCGGTTGCTGCCGTGGACGGGACCCGATGGAAACCCGTGCTACTTGAGCACGGATGGCAATGGCTATGTCTCGCGGGTAGCGGACCAGATGGAAGCCGTGCAGTTAGGTATGGCCGCAGATGTGTTGCAGTGCGCGCAGCCTCTGATCGCCGACCGGCAAGCGACTGCCGCCGAACTGCGCTTCGCAGCCGCCCGGCTCTCCGAGTGCCTCGCTGATGCGCTGCGGATCGCAGAGAGCCGAGGAGGGCGACTTGCGTAGCGGCGAGGGGGTGTTCCGGGCATGTTCGTCGGCCGCAAGTATGAAGCGGAGTTGACGGGTGTGCAGGCCGAGGCTGCCGAACAGTACGCCGGCGCGTGTCGTTTGGTCTGGAACATCGGTCTCGAGCAGCGTCGCGAATACCGGCGTCGCGGCGCTTGGATCAGCTATCGCGAGCAGGCGGCACAGCTTGCTGACGCCAAGCGGGATCCGCTGTTCTCGTGGCTGCGGGAAGCGCCGGGACACGTTTTGCAGCAGGTGCTGATGGATCTGGACAAGGCGTGTCGGACACACGGCACGTGGGCGGTGCATTGGAGGTCGAAGGACAGATGGCAGGCCTCGATGCGGTTCCCCGAGGGTCGCTGTCTTCGTCTGGAGCGGCTGTCGCGGAAGTGGGCGCAGGTGAAGCTGCCCAAGCTCGGGTGGGTCCGGTTCCGGTTGTCCCGCCCCTTGGGCGGCGTGATCCGCTCAGCAACTCTGCGGTGGGACGGTCGGCGCTGGTGCGTGTCCTTCCTCGTGAACACCGGGCGGGAACCGGCGACGGTCTCGCTGGAGCGGGGCCGAATCGGGGTCGACCGAGGCGTGGTCAATGCCGCTGTCACCTCGAAAGCCGACTGGGTTACCAGAGACGGCTTCTTCGATAGGGAGTTCATCACTGATGGTGAAGCCGAACGCTATCTGCGCCTTGAGCGTCGGCTTACCCGAGCCAAGAAGGGCTCCAAGCGGCGTCGGCGCATCAAGGAGGCCATGGGCGCGATCACGAGACGGGTTCGGTACCGCCGAGCTGACTTCAACGCTCAGACCGCCCGCACACTCGTCGCTGACAACGCGCTGATCGTTATTGAGGACCTGAAGATCAAGAGCATGACGACGTCTGCGCGCGGATCCATGGAGCAGCCGGGGCGCATGGTGGCGCAGAAGTCTGGCCTGAACCGCGCGATTCTGAACAAGGGCTGGTACGGCTTGGAGCTGGCGCTGCGCAGTGCCGCCCGGACCACCGGCACGTTGATCCGTAAGATCAACCCCGCCTACACATCACAGACGTGTCCGAAGTGCGGCCATGTGGATGCGGACTCACGCAAGAGCCAAGCGGAGTTCGTATGCACTGCCTGCGCCCATGCGGAGCACGCGGACATCGTCGGGGCGAAGAACACACTGGCCGCCGGGCATGGCGGTTACAGGACGTGGAGCCCTCCAGGCAGTAGCCGGGGCTGTGAAGCGTCAACCAGGCCACCGGATCCCCGGTGCGCAACTGCCTCGGACTACTGAGGTGGGGAAGCCCCCGCGAGATCACGCTGGGGAGGATGCCAAACTGGTCGGCATGGCTTACGACGATCTTCGCTCGCTGCTCAGGGCGCTGGAGCGCGAGGGCGACCTCAAGCGCATCAAGGCCGAAGTCGACCCGCATCTGGAGGTCGGGGAGATCGTCGACCGGGTGAACAAGGCGGGTGGCCCGGCGCTTCTCTTCGAGAACGTCAAGGGCTCGGCGATGCCCCTGGCGATGAACGTCTTCGGGACCGACCGCCGGCTGCTGAAGGCGCTCGGCCTGAAGTCCTACGAGGAGATCAGCGACAAGATCGGCGGGCTGCTCAAGCCGGAGCTGCCGCAGGGCTTCATCGGCGTGCGCGAGGCCTTCGGGAAACTCGGCGCGATGGCGCACGTTCCGCCGAAGAAGGTGAAGTCGGACAACGCCCCGGTCCAGGAGGTCGTCCTCACCGGCGACGACGTGGACCTCGACCTGCTGCCGGCGCTGTTCACCTGGCCGCAGGACGGCGGGTCGTTCTTCAACCTCGGCCTCACGCACACCAAGCACCCGGAGACCGGGGTCCGCAATCTCGGGCTGTACCGGCTCCAGCGCCACGACCGGCGCACCATCGGCATGCACTGGCAGATCCACAAGGACAGCCGCAACCACTACCAGGTGGCCGCCAAGCGCGGGGAGCGGCTGCCGGTCGCGATCGCCTTCGGCTGCCCGCCGGCCGTGACGTACGCGTCCACCGCGCCGCTGCCCGGGGACATCGACGAGTACCTCTTCGCCGGCTTCGTGCAGGGCAAGCGGATCGAGATGGTCGACTGCAAGACCGTGCCGCTCCAGGTGCCCGCGCAGGCCGAGGTCGTCATCGAGGGGTGGCTGGAGCCCGGGAAGATGCTCCCGGAGGGGCCGTTCGGCGACCACACCGGCTTCTACACGCCGCAGGAACCGTTCCCCGCGCTGACCATCGACTGCGTCACCATGCGCAAGCGCCCGCTGCTCCAGTCCATCGTGGTGGGCCGGCCGCCGACCGAGGACGGGCCGCTGGGCCGCGCCACCGAGCGGTTCTTCCTCCCACTGCTCAAGATCATCGTGCCGGACATCGTGGACTACCACCTGCCGGAGTCGGGCGGCTTCCACAACTGCGCGATCGTCTCGATCGACAAGAAGTACCCGAAGCACGCCCAGAAGGTCATGCACGCCATCTGGGGCGCGCACATGATGTCGCTGACCAAGCTGATCGTGGTCGTGGACGCCGACTGCGATGTCCACGACCTGCACGAGGTGTCCTGGCGGGCTCTGGGCAACACCGACTACGCCCGCGACCTCACGGTCGTCGAGGGCCCGGTCGACCACCTCGACCATGCCTCCTACCAGCAGTTCTGGGGTGGCAAGGCGGGCATCGACGCGACGAAGAAGCTGCCCGAGGAGGGCTACACCCGGGACGGCGGGTGGCCCGACATGGTCGAGTCCGACCCGGAGACGGCGGCGAAGGTCGACCGCCGCTGGAAGGAATACGGGTTCTGAGGATGGGTGCCGATTCAGCGACTCCGGACGTCTTCGGAACCGAACCCGCGCCGCCCGGCAGGGTCAGGGCCTTCCTGCGGCTGGTGATGATCGAGCACTCGGTCTTCGCGCTGCCTTTCGCCTACATCGCCTCGCTCACCGCGATGTTCCAGCTGGACCGCACCATCCACTGGGTCACCCTGCTGCTCGTCACGGTCGCCATGGTCGGCCTGCGGACGTTCGCGATGGCCTGCAACCGGATCATCGACCGCGAGATCGACGCCCGCAATCCGCGCACGGCCGGGCGCGAGCTCGTGACCGGCGCGGTCTCGGTACGGTCCGCCTGGGTGGGCGCGGGTGTCGCCGTCGTGGTCTTCCTCGGTGCGGCCGCGCTGCTCAATCCGCTCTGCCTGGCGCTCGCTCCCGTCGCGGTGATCCCGATGGTCGTCTATCCGTACGGGAAACGGTTCACCAACTACCCGCACGCGATCCTCGGCCTCGCCCAGGCCATCGGCCCGGTCGGCGCCTGGATCGCCGTCACGGGGGAGTGGTCCTGGGACGCGGTGATCCTCGGGCTGGCCGTCGGTGTGTGGATCGGCGGCTTCGACCTGATCTTCGCCTGCCAGGACGTCCAGGCGGACCGCGCCGAGGGCGTCATGTCCGTACCGGCGCGTTTCGGTGTGCCCGGTGCGCTGTACGGGGCGCGGGCCTGCCACCTCGTGACCACGGTCCTCCTCGTCTGGTACGCCCTGGCGACCGGGGCCGGTGCGTTCTTCTGGTTCGGCCTGGCCGTCGTCGCGGCGGCGTTCCTGTACGAGCACACGATCGTCAGGCCGCACGACCTGTCCCGCCTGAACCGGGCGTTCTTCACGGTCAACGGCTTCATCGGGATCGCCCTGTTCGTGTGCGCCCTGCTGGACCTGGTAGTCCGGGGTCTCACCCCCTAGTCGTAGCTAGTAGGCCCTGCCCGGCACACCGGTTCCGCCGTCGGCGCCCAGGGCGGTCCGGCGGCGGAACAGGAACGCCGCCGCCACGCCGCCCAGCAGCCCGAACAGGTGCCCCTGCCAGCTCACCTCGGCGTCGCCGGGCAGCACACCCCACAGCATCGACGACCCGTACACCGCGGCGACCAGCACGCCGATGACGACGTCCGAAGCCCGGCGGTCCACGAAGCCGCGCACCAGCAGATAGCCGAAGAGGCCGAAGACGACGCCCGAGGCGCCCGCCGAGACGCTGTCGGCCGGCGCCGTCAGCCACTCGCCCAGCCCGCTCGCCAGCACGATCACGGCCACCACGGCCGCGAAGCGGCGTATGCCCGAGAGCGCGGTGAGGAAGCCGAGTATCAGCAGCGGGCCCGTGTTCGACGCCACGTGGTCGTACCCGAAGTGCAGGAACGCCGAGGGCACCACGTCCCGCAGCTCGCCGATGTCGCGCGGTGATACGCCGTACTGGTCGAGGGCGTGGCCGCTCGCCGTGTCGATCGCTTCCAGCGCCCACAGCAGCGCGACCCAGCCGGCCATCAGGAGGGCCGCCGTCCTGATCCGGGCGGTCCGTGTCGTCGCCACGCCTCGCGGCGGTCCCGGTGACCGCGGCGCCACCGGTTCGTATGGTCCGTACGCCATCCCGATGCCCCTTCCCCTTGCTGTGCCCAACGCGTGGGACGGGCGGCCGGGTTCCGGCCCGGCGCCGCCGGATAGGCTCGGACGCGTGAAGCCCGGTACGTACGGAGATGAACACCCCCCGCAGCGGCGCCCCTGGGTCGTCGGCGTGTCCGGCGCGTCCGGGACGCCGTACGCCGCCGCCGTGCTGCGCGGGCTGCTCGCGGCGGGCGAGAGCGTGGACCTGGTCGTCAGCCGGGCCTCGCGGCTGACGCTGCTGGACGAGACGGGCATCGCGTTCCGGGACGCGCACTGGCGCGAGGACCTGGCGGCGTGGCTGGCGCGGGGCGCGGACGGCAAGCCGTATCCCGGCGCCCGCCCGCTGCCCGGCGGGCCCGACGCGGCCGGCGGGCACGACGGGGCCGACGCCGGCGACCTCGCCGACGTGCGGTACTGGGCCGCCGGGGACCTGGCCGCGGGGCCGTCCTCCGGTTCGTACCCGGTCAAGGGCATGCTGATCGTCCCGGCGAGCACGGCGTGCGTGGCCGGGGTGGCGCTGGGACTGTCGAAGGACCTGCTGCAGCGTGCGGCGAGCGTGACGCTCAAGGAGCGGCGCCGACTGGTGGTCGCGGTGCGGGAGACCCCGCTGAACGGACAGACGCTGAAGCAGCTGGTGGCGCTGGACGAGGCGGGCGCCGTGGTGCTGCCCGCCTCACCGGCGTTCTACGCGGGAGCCACGCACATCCAGGATCTGGTGGACTTCGTCGCGGGGCGCGTGCTGGACGCGGCCGGGGTGCCGCACCAGCTGTACCGCCGTTGGGAGGGAGAGCTCGGTGGCTCTCGTCCGGACTAGCTGTACCAGCGCTGTGAAGCTCGTCTCCTGAAAGATTGTCGCTGATCATTGGTAAGATTCGCAGGACTTCAGGCCTGCATGCCTTAAATTCTATACGTAAACTGCTGGATCGCTGAGCAATGGAAGGCTCCAGGCATATGGACGCGGTGGACAGGCAGCTCATCCAGGCCCTCCGGGAAAACGGCAGGGCCTCGTACGCCGAGCTCGGACGGCTCGTCGGACTCTCCGGGCCCAGCGTCACGGACCGGATCAACCGCCTGGAGACGGCAGGTGTCATCACCGGCTACCGGGCGACCGTCAACGCGGCCTCGCTCGGCCTCGGCGTCACCGCGCTGATCGGTATCTCCCTCTCCGACGCGGCCGACCACGAGGACGTGGCGCGCCGGTTGAAGGACCTCGCCGAGATCGAGGACTGCTGGTTCATCGCGGGTGACGACTCGTTCATGCTCAAGGTCCGGGCGAACGACGTGGACGGCCTGGAGAAGACGATCCGCCGGCTGTCCGGCACGAAGGGCGTCTCCCGGACGCGTACCACCATCGTGCTGTCAACCAAGTGGGAGAACCGGGTCGGCGATCTGCCGGAGGAGTCGTAAGAGTACGGTGGGTGAGCCCGATTGACAGACGTATGGGAGGCGCCGGATGGACGCTGTGCTCAAGCGCGAGCTGGAGGAGAAGGTCCGTTCCGGGGAGCGGCTGACCCGTGAGGACGGCATCGCCCTCTACGAGTCGGACGACCTGGCCTGGCTCGGCGGCCTCGCCCACGAGGTGCGGACGCGCAAGAACGGCGACGTCGTCCACTTCAACGTCAATCGCCACCTCAACATGACGAACGTGTGCACCGCGTCGTGCGCCTACTGCTCGTTCCAGCGCAAGCCGGGCGAGAAGGACGCGTACACCATGCGCATCGAGGAGGCCGTCCGCCTCGCCAAGGCGATGGAGAACGACAACCTCACCGAGCTGCACATCGTCAACGGCCTCCACCCCAACCTGCCCTGGCGCTACTACCCGCGGTCGCTGAGCGAGCTGAAGAAGGCCCTGCCGGACGTCTCCCTCAAGGCCTTCACCGCCACCGAGATCCACCACTTCGAGACGATCTCCGGGCTGTCCGCCTCCGAGATCCTCGACGAGCTGATCGAGGCGGGGCTGGAGTCCCTCACCGGCGGCGGCGCGGAGATCTTCGACTGGGAGGTCCGTCAGCACATCGTCGACCACCGCACCCACTGGGAGGACTGGTCGCGCATCCACCGCCTCGCGCACGAGAAGGGCCTGAAGACCCCGTGCACGATGCTGTACGGGCACATCGAGGAGCCCCGGCACCGGGTGGACCACGTGCTCCGGCTGCGTGAACTCCAGGACGAGACCGGCGGCTTCCAGGTCTTCATCCCGCTGCGCTACCAGCACGACTTCGTCGACATGCAGGACGGCAAGGTCCGCAACCGCCTCCAGGCGCGTACGACCATGGCCACCGGCGCGGAAGCGCTCAAGACCTTCGCGGTCTCGCGGCTGCTCTTCGACAACGTCCAGCACGTCAAGGTCTTCTGGGTCATGCACGGCGTCCAGACGGCCCAGCTCGCGCTTCAGCACGGCGCGGACGACATGGACGGCTCGGTCGTCGAGTACAAGATCACGCACGACGCCGACAACTACGGCACGCCGAACAAGCTGGGCCGCGAGGATCTGCTCGACCTGATCCGCGACGCCGGCTTCCGCCCGGTCGAGCGGAACACCCGCTACGAGATCATCCGCGAGTACCCCGGCCCGGACGAGTCCCGGCGGGAGTCCCCGCAGCCGATGCGGGTCTGACGCGGTACGAACTCTCACGCCCGAAGCGCCCGAAGCGCCCGAAGCCCCGGCCCTGTGCTGGGGCTTCTCGCGTGGTGGACGGCGTTTGAGCCCCACCGTCGGTAATCCCTAATATCGCCTCATGGCCCTTACCTTCCGGCTGGATCCCCCGATCGACCGCGCTCTGCGGGACGGCGTCCTCACCCTCTGGTCCGACGTCTCCAACGCGGGCGGGGCCGTCGGTTTCGTGCCGCCCGTCACCCCAGGCATCGTCCGGCCGGAGCTGGTCAAGCACCTCGCCGCCATGAGCGAGGGCCGCACCCGGCTACTCGTCGGGCACGACGAGGACGGCGCGGTCGCCGCGACCGCCTTCCTCACCCTCAACACCCACCGGCTGATGACGCACTGGCTCTGGCTCTACACGGTCATGGTCCACCCCCGGCACCAGGGCAAGGGGTACGGCCGTGAGCTCATGGCGGCCGCCGCGGACTCCGCCCGCACCATCGAGGGCATCGAGGCGATCCGCCTCACCTGCCGCGGCGGCACCGGCGCCGACCGCTTCTACGCCGCCTGCGGCTACAAGGAGGTCGGCCGGGTGCCGGGCGCGATCCGGGTCGCGGAGGGGGACGACCGGGACGACATCGTCATGCTGCTCCCACTGAATTGATCACAAATGACTCGTGCTTCACTGGTCGGGCAGAAATCGTCGTACGCGAATGAAGAGAGAAGGCTCGCCGTGCCCCCCAAGCCGAGCGCCACGTTCCGCTACACCGCGATGCGTCTGGCCATCTTCGTGGGCTGCTTCTTCGCCGTCTGGGGCCTGGTCCGCCTCGGCTTCGTGCCGGCCGGGCTCGGCGAATCGAACCTCATGTGGGTCCTGGTGCTGTCGCTCGTCATCTCCGCGCCGCTCAGCTTCGTACTCCTGCGCAAGCAGCGCGACGCGATGTCCGAGCAGATCGTCGACCGCGTGAGCAGCGTGAAGGCCAAGCTGAACGACAACCGCAGCCAGGAGGACGCCGCCGACGACGCGGCGCGGACCGCGTGAGCGGAGCCTCGGTGGTCAAAGCACGCCTTTGAGGTTCTCAAAGTTCAAGTGTTAACGTGTTCGGCATGAAGACTGCAGACCTCAACCGCGTCACCCCGGGCATCCCGCTCGTGGCGCGTCTGCATGTCGATCTCTGCCGCTGCCTGTCCGCGGCCTGTTGCCGCTGAGCGACACAGCAGCGGTGCCGTCCCCCTTTTCCGGCGCACCGCACCCCGCCCCCGTTTCGTCGTGCGTTTACCCCGGAGTGTGTCCGTGTCCCGGATATCCAACGTCTTCAAGGTGCCCTTCTGGGCCCAGATCGTCACCGGTCTCGTGCTCGGTGTCCTGCTCGGCTGGCTCGCCCGCAGCCAGGACATCAGCTGGCTCAAGACCACCCTGGACCAGGTCGGCGGCATCTTCGTCCAGCTGCTGAAACTGGCCGTGGCCCCGCTGGTCTTCTTCGCGATCCTCGTCTCGATCACCAACCTGCGCAAGGTCAACAACGCCGCGCGGCTGGCCTCCCGTACCCTCCTCTGGTTCATGATCACGTCGCTGATTGCGGTGGGCATCGGCCTCACGATCGGCCTCCTCACGAACCCGGGCGCGGGCACCGGCCTCACCCCCAAGGACGGCGAGAAGCCCGAGAAGGCCGGCTCCTGGATCGACTTCCTGACCGGCATCGTGCCGACGGACGTCATCACGCCGTTCACCGAGCTGAACGTCCTCCAGATCGTCTTCATGGCCGCCGTCGCCGGTGTCGCCGCGCTCAAGCTCGGCGACCGCGCCAAGCCAATCCTCACCCTCAGCGAGTCCGTGCTGGAGCTGCTGCAGAAGGCCCTGTGGTGGGTCATCCGGCTTGCCCCGCTCGGCACCGTCGGCCTCATCGGCTACGCCATCGCCGACTACGGCTGGAACCTCATCGGCAAGTACGCGACCTTCACGGCCGACGTCTACATCGGCTGCGCGCTGGTGCTGTTCGGCGTCTACCCGCTGCTGCTCGCGACCGTCGCCAAGGTCAACCCGCTCCAGTTCTACCGGGGCGCCTGGCCGGCGATCCAGCTCGCCTTCGTCTCCCGCTCCTCGGTCGGCACCATGCCGGTCACCCAGAAGGTCACCGAGCGGCTCGGCGTGCCGAAGGAGTACGCGTCGTTCGCTGTCCCGTTCGGGGCCACCACGAAGATGGACGGCTGCGCCGCGATCTACCCGGCGCTCGCCGCGATCTTCATCGCGCAGATCTTCGACGTCCAGCTCGGCATCGGCGACTACCTGATGATCGCCTTCGTCTCGGTGATCGGCTCGGCCGCCACCGCCGGCCTGACCGGCGCGACGGTCATGCTGACGCTGACGCTCTCGGCCCTGGGCCTGCCGCTGGAGGGCGTCGGCCTGCTGATGGCCATCGACCCGATCCTGGACATGATGCGTACGGCGACGAACGTGGCGGGCCAGGTTGTATCGCCGTTGATCGTGGCCGCGCGCGAGAACATCCTCGACCGTGACGCGTACAACGCCGCTTCGGCATCGCCGGTCGACGACCGTGAGGTGACGGAAGCCGAGAAGGTCCCGGTGCCGGTTACGGTATGACCCTTCGCACCACTTGGCCTGTGCCCCCAGATCTCTGTGGTTTGGGGGCACACGAGCGTGCAGGCTGTGGTCGACTGGTACTCAGCTCTCAGCCAAGCCCTCTCAGGGCCGGGATTCGCCGGGGCTTGAGCCGGTCGGCGTGACCTTGATCGAGTCGATCTCGGGTGGCTTCCGTCGCCCCCTGCCCACGCTGTAGACGGCGACCTCCTTGATGACGCCGGCGACGATGCTCCTGCGGCGTTCGAGGTTGTTCTCGTCCTTGTCATGCCAGATGGCGAGGGCATCGGTCTCGGCGCGTGACTGCCGGACGGCGGCAGCGGCCTGCCGCGTGCGGAGCACCTGCAGTTTGTCCCGGAGATGCTTGAGGGAGTCGAAGTAGTCCTCGTCTTCCATCTCTCCCTCCTTCCAGCGACTGCGAAGTCCCCGGATACGCCCCTCTTGGACGGCGATGGCGTCAGTCAGGTCTTCCGAGGGAGCGGATGGTGACTCCGGACCGCGCGTCTCGAGAGCTGCTTCCATCACCTCGTTGAGACGTTCCTCGATCCATGAGTACGCCCGGCTTACTTTGCCGCAGCCCAGTTCGCCATTCGCGCCGACCTGTCCTGAGTGGCAGAACGTACGACGGAACGTGCGCCCCTGGATCGTCGCCCATTGAATGCGCATCGTGGATTTGCAGTACCCGCATTTGAGAAATCCTGAGTACATGTGCTTCCGCTTGCCCGATCCCTGGGCGGCAGGTGTGGCGCGGTCATTGAGAAGGGCCTGAACTCTCTCCCACTCCTCCCGCGTGAGCGGGTGCGGGTAGATGCTGTCGCCGATGTCCTGACCCTTGTACGTGATGATTCCCCCGACGCGCTCGGACCGGTACACCCGCTTGACCTTCTGAATGGTCCATGCGGTCCGAGTCCCGGGAGTCCGCGCTCCGGACTCGTTCCAGAGGCGTGCTACATCACCCGGAGTCCCCTGAGTCGGGCCCACGAGCATGTGGTAGCCGCGCCGGATCAGCTCTACCTCCTCGGGCACGACTCGTTGGAAGTTCGAGCCGGGCTCGAATCCGAAGACTCGTGAGCCCCCGGCATGTGGCTTCCCCTTCTCGCGGCGCTGGAGCAGGGAGCTGTTTACTCTCTCCGACATGCGCTCGGTCTCCTGCTGAGCCACTGCTCCCTTGATCGTCAGTACCATCCGACCGTTTGCGGTCGAAGTGTCCTCGCCTTCCGTCGTGGCGAATGCGAAACCGTGCTCATTCTGATCATCCAGGAATGTCGTCAGCTCGGTGATCCGCCGGGTGAGCCGGTCGATGGAGTAGACCACGATGCCGTCGACCAAGCCGTCTCGAGCATCGCGCAACATCTCCGCGTACAAGGGGCGCTGCCGCTTGCTGGTGGTTGATGCCGATGCGTCGTTCTCGGGGTAGACCTTGGACACTTCCCACCCGAGGCGTTCGCACAACTCACGGCACGCCTTCTCCTGACGCGCAAGGCCCAGTTCCTGGCCCTTGCGGTCTCTACTGATCCGGACGTAGATCCCTACGCGCTTCGGCGTGGCCATGATCTTGTCCCCTCTGTCGGCCAATACCGAGCTGCTCAACGTACATACGGAACATAGGGTTACGAGCGTGGCCGGTCGGGTGCTCCTGCGGTCGACGGCCGAGAACGAGCAGTCCGAGCGGAAGGTGCCGGTGCCGGTCGCAGTCTGATCGGCTGCCTGGTCGTCCTGATCCGGTCGGTGCCAATCCTCCGCCCCGTACGCTTACTTACGAGTAGGGCGTGCGGGGCGGAGGAGTTTCTGTGGCAGGTGCGGTGAAGGGCAAACGGATGCCGCGCGCGGTGCGGGAGCAGCAGATGCTCGACGCCGCAGTGACGACGTTCGGGCAGCGGGGGTACCGGGCCGCGTCGATGGACGAGATCGCGGAGCTGGCCGGGGTCTCGAAGCCGCTCGTGTACCTGTACCTGAACTCCAAGGAGGAGCTGTTCACCGCGTGTATCCGCCGGGAGGCGGAGGCACTGGTGGCGGCGGTACGGGGCGGGATCACCCCGGGGGTGCCGGCCGACCGGCAGCTGTGGAACGGACTGCTCGCGTTCTTCGCGCACACGGCGGAGAACCCTGACGGGTGGGCGGTGCTCAGCAATCAGGCCCGTACGCACGGGGAGCCGTTCGCGGCGGAGGTCGCCGCGATGCGCGCGGAGATCACCGCGCTGGTGACGATGCTGATCGCGGCGGCGGCGGCGGAGGCGGGCTGCGACCCGGTGCTGGCCGACCGGGAGGTGGCCGGCCTCGCCCACGCGCTGGTGGGGGCCGCGGAGTCCCTGGCCGAGTGGGCCAATGTGACGCCGGGGGTGTCGGCGAAGGACACCGCGGCGACGTTGATGAACTTCGCGTGGGCGGGCCTGGAGAACCTCATGAACGGGAAGCGGTGGACTCCGTCCGCGTAGCGCGAGTGGTGGTGCGGCAGACGAGGTGCACGCGGTCGCCGCTGCGGAGCTGGAGGGTCCGGCCCTCGGTGGCGTAGGTCACGGTGGCGGGCAGCAGCACGGGTGCCTTGAACTCGGCGTGCGCGTGGGTGACGCGGCCCTCGGGGTCCGCCTCGGCGAGGCAGCGCGCGACGGTCCACATGCCGTGGGCGATGGCCCGGGGGAAGCCGAAGGCTTTCGCGGTGAGCGGGTGCAGGTGGATGGGGTTACGGTCGCCGGACACGGCCCCGTAACGCCGGCCGAGCCCGGCGGGCAGCCGCCACTGGGCGACCCGCGCGAAGCCGGGTCCGCCGCTGCGCGGCGGCGGGTCCCCCACCCACCCGCCCTGATCCCGGGGGGCAAGCCCCCCGGCCCCGCTTCCCGGCCCGCTTCGCGGCCGGGGTGCGACCTGTGCTTCGTGGCCGGTGGCCCCGGGCCCGGTTTCCGGCCTGCTTCGCGGCCGGGGCTCGGTGGTGCCGTTGCTCGGCGGGGTGGTGTTCGGCGGCCCGGGGGTTGCTTCGGGGCCGGTGGCCCCTGGCCGCGTTTCCGGCCCGCTTCCCGGCCGGGACGCGGCCGTTCTGCCGCCGCGCGGCGGCGCGGTGGGCCTGCCCGGGTCGGGCGCGGGCCGGTCCTGGGCCGGGGTTTCCGGGCGTAGCGCGTGCCGGTCCGGGGTGGGGCGGGGCGCGGGCCGGTCCGGGGTGGGGGTTTCCGGGCCCGGCGCGGTCACGGCCGGACCGGCTTTCTGCGGGGCGGTTGGCAGTCGGTGGCGGGCCAGGTAGGTGCTGTGGGATGTCCAGGCCAGGGTGCCGGCCAGACGGGCCTCCGTGGTGATCTTCACCTCCGTGCCGCGGCGGTGCGGGGTCAGTTCCGATGCGTACACCGTCAGTTCCGGGGTGTCCGCACCGGTGAGGGGGCCGTGGCGGGTGATCTCGATCGACGTGTGGACCAGGCCCAGCAGCGGAAGCGGGAACGACGGGTCCGCCATCAGCCGCATCGTGAGCGGGAAGGCCAGTACGTGCGGGTAGGTGAGGGGGAGCGGGCCGCCGCGGGCCGGCGGGAAGCCGCAGACGTCCGCGTACGCCGCCACGTGCGCGGGGTCGATCGCCGTCGCCGGCTGGGTCAGCCGGGTGGTCGGCAGGGCGGGCGCGCCGTCGCCCAGCGCCCGCCGCTTGCGCCGGGAGGCCAGCGCGCCGCGTACCAGCGTGGTCAGCATCAGGCCCCCAGCAGGCTCTGGCCGCAGACGCGTACGACCTGGCCGTTGACCGCCGCCGAGGCGGGGTGGGCGAGCCATGCGGTGGTCTCGGCGACATCGGCCGGGAGGCCGCCCTGCGCGAGGGAGTTCATCCTGCGCCCGGCCTCCCGGATGAGGAGAGGAACGGCCGCGGTCATCCTGGTCTCGATGAACCCCGGGGCCACCGCGTTGACCGTGACCCCGTGTTCCGCGGCCGCCCGCGGGGCCAGGGAGCGCACCAGACCGATGATGCCCGCCTTGCTCGCCGCGTAGTTGGTCTGGCCGGTGTTACCGGCGATGCCGCTGATGGACGCGGTGGCGACGATCCGGCCGCCCGGGCGGAGAGTGCCGGACTTCAGCAGCGCGTCGGTCGTGTCCAGCACGCTCGCCAGGTTGACGGCGAGGACGGGATCCCAGCGGTCGGCGGGCATGTTGGCCAGCCGCCGGTCGCGGGTGATGCCCGCGTTGTGGACCAGGATGCCGAGCCCGTCGGGGAGCGCCGCCGCGATGCGGTCGGCCGCGTCGGGGGCGGTGATGTCCAGCGGGAGGGCGGTGGCGCCGAGCCGGTCGGCGGTGCGGACGAGGTCGGCCTGGGCCTGTGGGATGTCCAGGCAGACGACATGCGCGCCGTCGCGGGCGAGGACGGCGGCGACGGCTGCTCCGATGCCGCGCGCCGCGCCGGTGACGAGGGCGGTACGGCCGGCGAGGGGGCGGCTCCAGTCGTCCGGAGCGGTGGGTTCCGTATCGCCGACCTCGATGACCTGGCCGCTGATGTAGGCCGACTTGGGGGACAGCAGGAAGCGCAGCGTCGATTCCGCGGCCGAGACGGACGCGCCGAGGCGGACGAGTTGGGCCGTGCGGCCGCCGCCGAGTTCCTTGGCGAGAGAGCGTACGAAGCCTTCCAGCGCCTGCTGCGCCGCCGCCTGGTGGTGGTCGTCGGGCGACGGGCGGGCACCGAGGACGACGATGCGGCCGCTCGGCGCGAGGGACCGTACGACGGGGTGGAGCGCGCCGTGCACGTCGGCAAGGGCGCCGGCGCTCGTGACTCCGCTCGCGTCGAGAACGACGGCGGCCGGGCGCCCGGTTCCGGCCGGGCGTCCGGTTCCGGTCGGGAGGATCCGCGGGAGGAGCCCGGCCAGGGCCGTCGTATGACGGGAGCTGCCGGCCGTGAGGTGGAGCAAAGGGCCGTCCAGGGCGGGCGTTTCAGCTGTCCAGCGGCGCAGCGGGGCGGGCTGCGGAAGGCCGAGCCGCCGGGTGAGGAACCGGCCGGGAGTGGTGCCCGCGAAGTGAAGATAGCGATCCGCCATTGTCCAAACTCCCTGCCTGGTCGTGAGTTTACTTCTGAGTAAGGTTACTCAAGGGTCAGGAGCTGGTCGAGATGGATCCCCTCAGGCTTCCGGAACCGCGGCGCGTCGCGATTCTCGGCGGCAGCCGCATCCCGTTCGCGCGCTCGGACGGCCCGTACGCGACCGCCTCCAACCAGGAGATGCTCACCGCGGCCCTGGACGGACTCGTCGAACGCTTCGGCCTCGCGGGGCAGCAGGTGGGGGAGTTCGTCGCCGGCGCGGTCCTCAAGCACAGCCGGGACTTCAACCTCGCCCGCGAGACCGTGCTCGGCTCGCGCCTCGACCCGCGCACGCCCGCGTACGACATCCAGCAGGCCTGTGGCACCGGGCTGCAGGCGGTCATCGCCGCCGCCAACAAGATCGCGCTCGGCCAGCTCGATTCGGCGGTCGCGGGCGGTACGGACACCACGAGCGACGCACCGCTCGGCGTCAACGACGAGCTGCGGAAGCTGCTGCTCCGGGCGCGCCGCGCCACGTCGCTCGGCGGCCGGGTCAGGGCGCTGGCGCGGGTACGTCCGTCCCACCTCGTGCCGGACATCCCGCGCAACGCCGAGCCGCGCACCGGCCTTTCGATGGGCGAGCACGCGGCCGTGACGGCCCGCGAGTGGGGCATCGCCCGCGAGGATCAGGACGCGCTGGCCGCCGGCAGCCACCGGCGGCTCGCCGCCGCGTACGAACGCGGGTTCCTGGACGACCTGGTGGTGCCGTTCCGCGGCCTGGCCCGCGACCAGAACCTCCGCCCCGGCTCCACGCCCGGGAAACTCGCCACCCTCAAGCCGGTGTTCGGGACCGACCACCCGGCCGAGGCGACGATGACCGCGGGCAACTCGACCCCGCTCACGGACGGCGCGGCGACCGTGCTGCTGGCGAGCGAGGAGTGGGCGTGCGAGCGCGGTCTCGTACCGCTGGCCTATCTGACGGCGTACGAGACGGCCGCCGTGGACTACGTGGGCGGCGCGGACGGGCTGCTGATGGCGCCCGCGTACGCCGTACCGCGCATGCTGGCGCGGGCCGGCCTCGGCCTCGGTGACTTCGACCTGTACGAGATCCACGAGGCGTTCGCGTCCCAGGTGCTGGCCACGCTGGCCGCGTGGGAGAAGCAGGGACTGCCCCCGCTCGACCGGGACCGCCTCAACGTCGCCGGCTCGTCGCTGGCCACGGGCCACCCCTTCGCGGCCACGGGCGCCCGGATCGTGGCCACCCTGGCCAAGCTCCTGGCGGAACGGGACGCGCCGGGCCGGGGCCTGATCTCGATCTGCGCGGCGGGCGGCCAGGGCGTGACGGCGATCCTGGAACGACCCTGACGCCGCTGCCTCGTGAAGCCCCTGGCGCCCCTGGCGCCCGATCAGTTCATCGATTCTGCACAGCCGCACGACCCGAACCCCTGGTGAAGGAGCCGCTCGTGGACGTACAGCAGGACGTGAAGCAGGCAGAGCGCATACGGCAGAACCCGGCACCCCCCACCCTCGTCGAGCCCGAACTGACCCGGGTCGACGGCGTCGTACGGCAGGCGTCGGTGCCGGCCCTGGTGCCGCCCGTCCGGCGCGGGTCGCTCGCCGACATCCCCTTCGACAACGCCCGCCAGGCCCCCGGCGAGGCCGTCCTCAGCCGGAAGCAGCCCGACGGCAGCTGGCGGGACGTGACGGCGGCCGAGTTCGCCGGGGAGGTGCTCGCCGTCGCGAAGGGGCTGATCGCGGAGGGCCTGAAGCCCGGCGACCGGCTCGCCATCATGGCCCGTACGACGTACGAATGGACGCTGCTCGACTTCGCCGGCTGGGCGGCGGGCCTGGTCACCGTCCCCATCTACCCGACGTCCTCCGCCTTCCAGGCGCGCTGGATCATCCAGGACTCGGGCGCGGTCGCGTGCGCGGTCGAGAGCAAGGAGCAGGCGCGGGTCGTCAGCGCGGAGCGGCAGCACATGCCGGACCTCGCGCACCTGTGGGAGTTCGACACGGGGGCCGTGGCCCGGCTCGTACGGGCCGGGGCGAAGGTCCCGGACGAGGTGGTGACTGCGCGCCGCGCGCGTCTGTCGCCCGACGCGATCGCCACACTCATCTACACCTCGGGAACCACCGGCCGGCCGAAGGGCTGCGTCCTCACCCACGCCAACTTCTTCGCCGAGGTGGACAATTCGATCGAGCTGCTGCACCCCGTCTTCAAGTCGGTGAGCAAGGAGCCGGCCTCCACGCTCCTCTTCCTCCCCCTGTCCCACGTCTTCGGGCGCATGGTCGCCGTCGGCTGCCTGCGGGCGCGGGTCCGCCTCGGGCATGCGCCCAGCATCCAGACCGAGGATCTCCTGGCTGACCTGGCCGGCTTCCGGCCCACCTTCCTCCTCGCCATCCCCTACGTCCTGGAGAAGGTCTACAACACCGGCCGCGCGACGGCCGAGAAGATGGGCCGGGCCTCCTCCTTCGACCGCGCGGCGCGCATCGCCCAGCGGTACGGGCAGGCCGTCGAGGCCGCGGAGCACGGCACGGGCCCCGGCCCCGGCTTCGGGCTGCGCGCGGCCCGCGCGCTCTACGATCCGCTGGTCTACCGGCCGATCCGGGCCGCGCTCGGCGGCAAGGTCAGGTACGCGATCTGCGGCGGCTCACCGCTCGGCCGCCGGCTCGCCGCGTTCTACGCGGGCGCGGGCATCGAGATCTTCGAGGGTTACGGCCTGACGGAGACGACCGCGGCCTCGACCGTCACCCCGCCGCTCAAGCCGCGCCTGGGTACGGTGGGCTGGCCGCTGCCCGGTACGGCCGTACGCATCGCGGACGACGGCGAGGTGCTGCTCGCGGGCGGGCACGTGTTCGGCGGCTACTGGGACGCGCAGCGGGCGGAGGCCGTGCCGGTGGCTGCCGACGGATGGCTGGCCACGGGTGACATCGGCGCGCTCGACGAGGACGGCTATCTCTCGATCACGGGCCGCAAGAAGGACCTGATCATCACGTCCGGCGGCAAGAACGTGGCGCCGGCGCCCCTGGAGGACTGGCTGCGGGCGCATCCGCTGGTCGGTCAGTGCATGGTGATCGGCGACAACCGCCCGTACATCACGGCGCTGCTCACGCTGGAGCCGGACGGGCTGTTGCACTGGCGGCAGATGAAGAAGAAGCAGGATGTGCCGCTGCGTGAGCTGGTGGCGGACGAGGAGCTGCGGGCCGCCCTCCAGCGCGCGGTGGACGACGCGAACCGCCTGGTGTCGCGGGCGGAGTCGATCCGCCGGTTCGCCGTACTACCGGTGGACTTCACGGAGGAGAGCGGCCACCTGACGCCGTCGCTCAAGCTGAAGCGGGCGGCGATCGAGCGGGACTTCGGGAAGGAGATCGAGGGGCTGTACGGGAGGTGACGGGGGTTCACCGGGCGGTCACGGGTGGGCCACGGGCTGTCCATAGTGCGCAGGCGACCCGGCGGCCGATGCAAAGGACTCACCCTGCCGCAGCGCGGCCCGGACGATCACCGAAGGCGCGGACAAGCTGGGAAGGGCTGTGGAGACGGACGAGGCGGCGTGATGGGGGGGTGACTGTGTCCGGGGGCGAGGGGTGGACGGGAAACCCGGGGCCGCCCGGTTTGTGAGTATGGCGGGCCGGGTCGGACCGTCAAGGGCGCTCCTGCGTCGCGTCGCTGCGCGATGGCCTTCGGCCCCCCTTGACCGTCCGCCCCGTCCCGCTGGTGCAGATGAGTGTCGGGCGGCCCCGGGGAGCGGGGCCCCACCAGAGCTGGGACGCTGGCTGCGCTCTCGTCGGTGACCTCAGCCCGGTGGGCGGGGCAAGACACGCACCAGGTTCGGGGGCTGCGGGCCCCGGCATAGCGGCCGACGGCCGCCTGTTGTGCTGGGACAACGCCGGATCCGAGGTGGGACGACACCAAGCGGCCGAGGGGGCCCGCAAGCAGGCCACAAACCCCGGCAAACCGGGCACGATTGAGGCTCGGCGGACCCCGCATGCGGACTGATGTCGCCACACCTCGGCTCCAACGGCCTGACGGCCGCATAGGCGGCCCGGGGCCCTCCCTGCCTGCCGCACGCGACAATCACCCACCGGCCTGCGGCCGGTGGGCCGGAGAAGATGGCGCCCTGCCCACCGGCCTGCGGCCGCTGCGCCGGATCGGGCGCACCACGAGTCTGTCGCCCCCACCCACCGGCCTGCGGCCGATGAGCCGGGGCCGGGCCCATGCCGAGGCGATCGCGCACCCCACGCCACCCGGTGGCCGCTGAGCCGGGGCCGCGCCCATACCGAGGCGGATCGCGCACCACCCACCACCCGGTGGCCGCTGAGCCGGGGCCGGACTCATCCCGGGCCTGCCGCGTCCCGCAACCGCCCACCGGCCTGCGGCCGGGGGCCGACCGGGACCAGCAGCCGGTGGATCCCCGGGGCCCCGCTCCGGGGGCCGCCCCCTCAACAAGCAGTAGCGGTGGAGGGACGGGAGTCCAGGGTGGCCGAAGGCCATCGCGCAGCGACGCGACGAAGGAGCGCCCTTGACGCCCGGCCTGGAGCCGCCATCATCACAACCGGGCGGCCCCCTCCCCGCACTGCTCGCTCCCGGGCGCGGATGCCCCCCCACCGGCCTGCGGCCGCTGAGCCGGGGCCGGGCCCACAGCGGAGAGACCGCGTCCCGGAACTGCCCACCGGCCTGCGGCCGGGGGCGGACCGCAAGTGGGGCGCAAGCAGCGCCGGGGGCCGGCCCGGAGCCGCCATCATCGCAACCGGGCGGCCCCCTCCCCGCACCACCCACCCCCGGCCAAGCCGGACGCCATCCGGCCCACGCCCCCATCCCCCCACCCGGCTGACAACCCGTCGCGTCCCGAACGTCCCGAACCGAGAGGAATCCCCCCATCTCATCCTCTATCTCAATCCCCGCGCTCGTGAACTCCCCGTGGACAAAAGGGATTCCGTCCGGGCATTCGGTAAAGGAAGTGGGGGTTGGTGCAGACGCGCGCCACGCGACCTGATAGACACAGAGGTCGTTCACGGCCCGATCGGCCTGCGTACGCCCAGGGGGACCTCCGCACTGTGAAGCCTCTTCGCCGCCATCTCATCAACGTCACCCGTCAAGTGCTGTGCGCCGCCGCGCTGGCAGCCACCCTGACCACCGCCGCCGTCGTGGGCTCGCCCACGACCGCCGGTGCGGGGGAGTCGGAGCCCACGCCCGACAGCCCGCAGGCTCAGGACCGTGGCAACGCGCGGCTGGAGTTGCCGGATCTGGTGGTCAACCCGCCCGCCCCACCGGGCAGTCCGGACGGAGCCGCGGGTATACCCGGCACGGCCCTCGACGCGTACAAGCGCGCAGCGACCTCGGTGGCAGCCGCCCTGCCCGGGTGCCATCTGCCCTGGGAGCTGATCGCCGGCATCGGCCGGGTGGAGTCCGTACACGCCTCGGGCTACGGCCTGAAGGCCGACGGCTCGACCGAGAAGCCGATCCGCGGACCGCGCCTGGACGGCAAGCAGTTCGCACTCATCAAGGACACGGACGGCGGGCGCTGGGACGGCGACACCGAGTTCGACCGGGCGATCGGCCCGACCCAGTTCATCCCCTCGACGTGGGCGGACTGGGAGATGGACGGCAACGGCGACGGCCAGCGGGACCCGAACAACATCTACGACGCCGCGCTCGGCACGGGTATGTACCTGTGTGCCGGTGACCGCGACCTGGCCAAGGCCGAGGACCTCGACAAGGCGCTCCTCAGCTACAACCGCTCCCGCGAGTACGTGAACACGGTCCTCACCTGGATGCGTACGTACCAGCAGGGCGGCGCCGCCGAGGTGCCCAACCCGCCGGCCGTGGTCAACCCGGTCCCCGAGACGCCGGCCACCCCGGTCGTCCCGACCCCGCCCCCCACCACCCCCGCGACGCCTCCCACCACACCCCCGACCACACCGCCCACCACCCCCCCGACCACGCCCCCCGGGCCGGGCACCCCGACGCCCCCGACCACCCCCGAAAAGCCGACCCCGCCCGCTCCCACCGTGAACAAGCTGGAGCGAGTCGGCAGTTCGGCGCTGACCGCCGAGGCCGGCGCCGAGTTCGCCACCCGCCCCCAGGTCAAGGCGGGCAAGAGCGACGGCAAGCCGGCCGCCGGTGAGGCCGTGCGGTTCGAGATCGTCGGCGACACCGACGCCCGCTTCCCGTCCGGCAAGCGAACCGCCTTCGTGACCACCGGCCCCGACGGCCGTGCCACCGCCCCCGCCCTCTCGGCCGGCGACCGGCCCGGCACCTTCGCCGTGCGCGCCACGATCCCCGCCCGGGACCTGCCCGCCGTCGGCTTCAGCGCCACCGTCAAGCCCGCGCCCGCCCCCGTGGCGGACGCGCTGGCCCGTACGAGCGACAAGCCGCTGGAAACGGTCGCGGGCGACAGCTTCACCGAACCGGTCGGCATCCTGGCGACCGCCGACGGCAAGGCCGTCGCGGGCACCGTGCTCACCGCGAGCGTGCTCACCAAGGACGAGAACGGCGACTGGGTCCCGGCCGAGACCGGCCCGTACTTCAAGGCCACGGCCACGGACGCGGAAACGGACGGCAAGCCGGTCCGCACGCTCACGCTCCCGGCCACCGGCGCCGACGGCAAGGCCGTACTCCCGGAGATCTTCACGGACGACAAGCCGGGCACGTACACGCTGCGCCTGACCACGCCCGAGGGCGTCACCCTGGACATCACCCTCACGGTCAAGGAGAAGCCGGCCGAGTCGGCCCCCGCCCCGACGCCCGAGCCGTAGCGGCAGACAGCAGACAAGAGACAAAAAGGAAGCAACAAAGGCAGGAGCCCTGTCCCCACCGAGGTGGGGACAGGGCTCCTTGGGTACTGCTAACTCCGACCGCGATCCGGTCGGCCCGGGCAACTAGGCCGGGGTGACGTTCTCAGCCTGCGGGCCCTTCGGACCCTGCGTGACGTCGAAGTTAACGGTCTGGTTCTCCTCGAGGGAGCGGAAGCCAGACGCGTTGATCGCGGAGTAGTGGACGAAGACATCCGGGCCGCCGCCGTCCTGGGCGATGAAGCCGAAGCCCTTTTCAGCGTTGAACCACTTCACGGTTCCGGTAGCCATAAGCCCTCCTTGGGCCAAAGGGTTGCCCTGCTCCAGAACCTGCTAAGAAGTCTGAAAACTACAAAAGCCTGCGGGTCACATGCTCCGCAGGCTCTGTACTGCAAGGGAAACCAAACTGCAACTTGCGATGAGCCTAGCACGCAGGATCGGCTGAGGGGTAGAGGGAAAAAGATCACGTCACCCGGACGTTTGACACCCCTCTGACGTGCTGACGAAGACGCCAGGGCTAGCCTCGCGATGTGGACACCGAAACAGGCACCGAACCCGGCACCGAAGCAGACACAGCGGCCGACGCCCACCGTCGCAGCCGGCCGCGTGTCGGCCACATCCAGTTCCTGAACTGCCTGCCCCTCTACTGGGGGCTCGCCAGGACCGGAACGCTCCTCGATCTCGAGCTGACGAAGGACACCCCCGAAAAGCTCAGCGAGCGCCTGGTGGCGGGCGACCTGGACATCGCGCCCATCACCCTGGTCGAGTTCCTGCGCCACGCCGACCAGCTCGTCGCCTTCCCCGACCTCGCGGTCGGCTGCGACGGCCCCGTCATGTCCTGCGTGATCGTCTCCCAGGTGCCGCTGAGCCGGCTCGACGGCGCCCGGGTCGCCCTCGGCTCCACGTCCCGTACGTCCGTACGCCTCGCGCAGCTGCTCCTCACCGAGCAGTACGGCGTCGAGCCCGACTACTTCACGTGCCCGCCCGACCTCGGGGTGATGATGCAGGAGGCCGACGCGGCCGTACTGATCGGGGACGCGGCCCTGCGTGCCTCCCTGCACGACGCGCCCCGGCTGGGGCTGGAGGTGCACGATCTGGGGCTGATGTGGAAGGAGTGGACGGGGCTGCCCTTCGTGTTCGCCGTCTGGGCGGCGCGCAAGGAGTACCTGGCGCGCGAGCCCGTCGTTGTGGAGCAGGTGCACGAGGCGTTCCTGGCCTCGCGTGACCTGTCTCTGGAGGAGGTCGCCAAGGTCGCCGAGCAGGCGGCCCGGTGGGAGTCCTTCGACGCGGATCTGCTGAAGCGCTATTTCACGACGCTGGACTTCCGGTTCGGGCCGGAGCAGCTCGCGGGCGTACGCGAATTCGCCCGCCGGACCGGACCCACGACCGGATTCCCGGCCGATGTGAACGTCGAACTCCTGCGCTGATGCGCTGACCGTCCAATTCCTGACGAACTTCTTCAGGCCGGCCACCCCGGATTCCCTGGTGCCGATCTGGAACGCCAGATAAACGTCCGGGCCGCCAGGCTTCGCGGCCAGCGCCAAGCGGCGAGGGCATAGGCTGCTCGGAGTCTCGGAAGCCTGGGAAGTCCCAGGGGGCCCCGGGGGTCGGGGGTCCGAGGGGGAGGTCGACGTCATGCAGCCGCTCGAAGCCGGCGAACCGCAGACCATCGGCGCCTACCGGCTGCTCGGCCGGCTCGGCGCGGGCGGCATGGGCCGGGTCTATCTGGGGCGCAGCGCGGGCGGCCGTACCGTCGCGGTCAAGGTGGTCCACCCGCACTTCGCCTCCGACGAGGAGTTCCGCGCCCGCTTCCGCCGCGAGGTCGAGGCCGCCCGGCAGGTCGGCGGCGACTGGACCGCGCCCGTCCTGGACGCCGACCCCGACGCGTCCGTGCCGTGGGTGGCCACCGGCTATGTGGCGGGCCCGGCGCTGGGGCAGGCGATCGGTGAGTACGGTCCGCTGCCCGAGCACGCGGTACGCGCGCTGGGCGCCGGACTCGCCGAGGCGCTGGCCGCCGTGCACGAACTGGGACTCGTCCACCGTGACGTGAAGCCGTCCAATGTGCTGCTCACCCTCGACGGGCCCCGGCTCATCGACTTCGGCATCGCACGGGCCACCGACGGCACGGCGTCGCTGACCTCGACCGGTGTCTCGATCGGCTCACCCGGCTACATGTCCCCCGAGCAGATCCTCGGCAAGGGGGTGACCGGCGCCGCCGACGTCTTCTCGCTCGGCGCGGTGCTCGCGTACGCCGCGGCCGGTACTCCGCCCTTCCCCGGCGACAACTCGGCCACCCTCCTCTACAAGGTGGTGCACGAGGAGCCGGAGCTCGGCGACCGACTGAGCGGCGAGCTGCGCGCACTGGTCGCCGACTGCCTGGCCAAGGCCCCCGGCACCCGCCCCGGCCCGCGCGAGATCGCCGAGCGTCTGGCGCCCGGCGGCGCGGCCCCGCTGGTCGCGGCGGGCTGGCTGCCGGGACCCCTGGTCGAGCAGGTGAGCCGGGCCGCGGTGCGGCTGCTCGACCTGGAGCCGCAGCCGTCGGCGCCGGGCGGGTCCGGACCGGTGCCGTTCAGCAGCCCCTCGGTGGGCGGGCCTTCGGCCGGTGGCGATCCGGGCGGCGGCCCCTCGATGGCCGGCGGCCCCTCGATCGGTACGTTCGGGCCTCCCGACCCGTCGTACGGCCAAGGCGTACCGCAGCCGCGCGAGCCGCGCGACGCGTCGCCCGGCCGGCTCGCGGTCTCGGTCACCGCGAACTCGGTGCCGGCCGGCGACGGCGAACGGGGCGGCCGCCGGATGAGCTGCACGGTGGCTCTGGCCGTGGCGGCGGCGCTGGCGGCCGTGACGGTCGGCGGGATCTTCGTACTGGACCTGATGCCGGGTGTCGACGAGGACAGCGGCGACAAGGCGGGGGCGAAGCCGAAGCCCCCGGCGGCGTCGGCCTCGTCCTCGGCCCCCTCGGACACGGAGCAGGGGGTGGCGCGGACCACCGTTCCGGACGCGCTGGTCGGCACCTGGAAGGGTTTCGTCACCCTGAACGCCGGGATCAGCACACCGTTCGAGATCACCCTCAGGAAGGGCAGGGTCGGCGAGGTGGTCGGACGGGACAAGTCGGTCATGGACCTGCTCGGTACGAAGACCGACTGCAGCGGCGACTGGAAGCTGGTGTCGGCCACCGAGCGGTCCGTCGTCCTGGACACCAGCGGCGGCACGAACCCGGCGCCCGGCATCTGCTCCAACGGCTCGGCCAACGAGCGGTTCACGCTCAACCCGGGCGGCAGCCTGCACTACAAGTCCGGCGACAAGCCGGCGGGCAACCCGGAGGGCGACCTCAACCGGGTGCCGTGACGCGGCCGGTTCCCGCGACACACCCCACCACCCACCGCACCCGGCGGGGCACGACCGGCCGCCCGCAGGGCTGTCGGTGCGCTGGCGTAGGCTGGATCGGTCCGCACAAACAGTGATCCACCACCGAAAGGTGACGCCCCGGTGACCGAGAAGGCCGACCTTCAGTCTGTCCTCGACCGCGCTGCCGAGGGTGGCCGGATCACCCCGGAGGAGGCGCTCGACCTCTACCGCTCGGCCCCGCTGCACGCGCTCGGCGCCGCCGCCGACGCAGTGCGCCGCCGCCGGTACGCGGGTACGGAGCACATCGCGACGTACATCATCGAGCGGAACATCAACTACACCAACGTGTGTGTGACCGCCTGCAAGTTCTGCGCGTTCTACGCCCCGCCGAAGGACACGGAGAAGGGCTGGACCCGCGACCTCGACGACATCCTGCGCCGCTGCGCGGAGACCGTCGAGCTGGGCGGTACGCAGATCATGTTCCAGGGTGGCCACCACCCGGACTACGGCGTCGAGTACTACGAGAAGCACTTCTCCGCGATCAAGAAGGCCTACCCGCAGCTGGTCATCCACTCCCTCGGCGCGTCCGAGGTCGAGCACATGGCCCGGATCTCGGGTGTCTCCGTCGAGGAGGCCATCTCCCGTATCCACGCGGCTGGTCTCGACTCCTTCGCCGGCGCGGGCGCCGAACTGCTGCCCGCCCGGCCGCGCAAGGCGATCGCCCCGCTCAAGGAGTCCGGCGAGCGGTGGCTGGAGATCATGGAGATCGCGCACCGGATGGGCGTCGAGTCGACGTCGACGATGCTCATGGGTACGGGCGAGACCAACGCCGAGCGCATCGAGCACCTGCGGATGATCCGCGACGTGCAGGACCGGACGGGTGGCTTCCGCGCCTTCATCCCGTACACATACCAGCCCGAGAACAACCACCTGAAGGGCCGCACGCAGGCCACGCTCTTCGAGTACCTGCGGATGATCGCCATCGCGCGCCTCTTCCTCGACAACGTCGCCCATATCCAGGGCTCCTGGCTGACCACGGGCAAGGAGGTCGGCCAGCTGTCGCTGCACTACGGCGCGGACGACCTCGGCTCGATCATGCTGGAGGAGAACGTGGTGTCGTCGGCCGGCGCCAAGCACCGGTCGAACCGGCAGGAGATCATCGACCTGATCCGCAAGGCGGACCGGGTGCCGGCGCAGCGCGCGACGACGTACGAGCACCTGCTCGTGCACCACGACCCGGCGAACGACCCGGTCGACGAGCGCGTGGCCTCGCACATCTCGTCCACGGCGATCGCGGGCGGAACGGCGCATCCCGAGCTGAAGCTCATCGCGACCAACTGAGGCCGCGGTGCTGACGATTCACGCCGCGCCGCTGGTCCTGCCGGTCGGCGCGGCGCAGGTGCCGGACGGTGCGGTCGTCGTCGACGGCAGCCGGATCGCCGCGATAGGCCCGTACGAGGAGCTGGCGGCGACGCATCCGGACGCCCGCGTCCGGCGGTGGCCCGGCGTACTGACGCCCGGACTCCGCCAGTGGCACGGCACGTGGCTGCTGACGCGCTGCTACCACCCCGATCCCCGCGAGTACGCGGAGCTCGGCGAACTGCCGCTGTCCGGCAAGGCGTTGGAGCGGCTGGAGCTGGACGGCGCCCGCTGGGCGGGCAGCGTACGGCGCGGTCTGCAGCGGATGCTGCGCCACGGCACCACGGCGCTGGCGGTGCTGCGCGACGACCCGGCGGTGCGGACCGCCGTGCAGCGCTCCGGGCTGACCGTCGTCTCTGCGGCGGGCGGCCCGGGCAGCATGCTCCTCGACGGGCCGGACCTCGACCCTTTCGTGGAGGGCCACGACCTGGCGGGGTCGGTGCACGCCCCCCTGGCCGTCGGCGCCCGCGCGGACCTCGCCGCCTTCGACGTGCCCGACGAGGTGGCTCTGCGGGCGGCGGGCGCGGCGAGCTGCGTCGCCACCGTGCTCGACGGCCGGCTGGTGTACCGAGCCCGCTGACCCGCCTGCGCGGCTGCCGGCCGCCCGCCACGACCGCGGCCCCGGCCACCGGCCGGCCGGGTCGTGCCGGGCCGCGAGGTGGGGGCCTGGGGCTGCTCGGTACGCCGGGCCCGCCGCCGGAGGGCGACACCGCACCCCCTGCGGGCCGTGTCCGGCGGCTCGCAGGACACAATGGCCGCGTGACCCGCGCATACCTGAACAAGCAGCCGCACGAAGTCGCCTCGATGTTCGACGACGTGGCGGCGAACTACGACCTCACCAACGACGTGATCTCGCTCGGTCAGGACCGGCTGTGGCGCAGAGAGGTCGCCAGGGCCGTGGACGCCCGCCCCGCGCAGAAGGTCCTCGACCTCGCCGCCGGCACGGCCACGTCCTCGCTCCCGTTCGCCGCCGCCGGTGCGTACGTCGTCCCGTGCGACTTCTCGCTCGGCATGCTGCGCGAGGGCAAGAAGCGCCATCCGCATCTGCCGCTGACTGCCGGTGACGCGACGAAGCTGCCGTTCCGTGACGGCGTCTTCGACGCGGTGACGATCTCGTTCGGCCTGCGCAACGTGCACGACACCGACCTGGCGCTGCGCGAGCTGTACCGGGTCACCAAGCCCGGCGGCCGGGTGGTGATCTGCGAGTTCTCGCACCCGACCTGGGCCCCGTTCCGCACGGTCTACACCGAGTACCTGATGCGCGCGCTGCCGCCCGTAGCCCGGGCCGTCTCCAGCAACCCCGACGCGTACGTCTACCTCGCCGAGTCCATCCGCGACTGGCCCGACCAGCCCGCGCTGGCCTCGCGGCTCCAGCGGGCCGGCTGGTCCCGGGTGGCCTGGCGCAACCTGTCCGGCGGGATCGTCGCGCTGCACCGCGGCACCAAGCCGGCCGATCCCGCCGATCCCGCCGCCTGACCTGCCGTGGACTACCAGGCCGTCCTGGAGCGGGTCGCCGAGGACGTCGCACCGCGGATCGGCGGCGGCCGCCCCGCCGAGTACATCCCGGCCCTCGCCTCCGTGGACCCGCACCGCTTCGGCATGGCCCTCGCCGATCTGGACGGCACGGTGTACGGAGTGGGGGACTGGCGGCAGCCCTTCTCCGCCCAGTCCATCACCAAGGTCTTCACCCTGGCCCTCGTTCTGGCCCAGGGCGGCGACAGCCTCTGGCGGCAGGTCGGCCGCGAGCCCTCCGGCAACCCCTTCAACTCCCTCGTGCAGCTGGAGTACGAGAACGGCATCCCACGCAATCCGTTCATCAACGCGGGCGCGCTCGTCGTCACCGACCGCCTGCAGACCCTGACCGGCGACGCGAGCAGTGAACTCCTGGAGTTCCTGCGGCAGGAGAGCGGGAACCCCGACCTGGCCTTCGACCCGGAGGTCGCCGAGTCGGAGGCCGCGCACGGCGACCGCAATGCCGCCCTGGCCCACTTCATGGCCTCGTACGGCAACATCACCAACCCCGTGCCCACCCTCCTCGACCACTACTTCTGGCAGTGCGCGATCGAGATGAGCTGCGCCGACCTCGCGCTGGCCGCCCGCTTTCTGGCCCGCCACGGCCTGCGCGCGGACGGCACCCGCCTGCTGACCCGCAGCGAGGCGAAGCAGATCAACGCGGTGATGCTCACCTGCGGCACGTACGACGCGGCCGGCGACTTCGCCCACCGGGTCGGGCTGCCGGGCAAGAGCGGCGTGGGCGGCGGGATCGTGGCGGTCGTGCCGGGGCGCTGCACGCTGTGCGTGTGGAGCCCCGGCCTGGACGCGCGGGGGAACTCGGTGGCCGGTGTGGCGGCGCTGGACCGCTTCACCACGCTCACCGGCCTCTCGGTCTTCTGAGCGGACAGCCCCTACAGCGCGAGCTGGTAGCGGAAGCACTTCTTCTTCGACACCGGCGTGTAGAGCGTCTCCGCCAGCTCCATGCCCAGCCGCCGGGTGACCGCGATGGACCGCTCGTTCCGGGCGTCGACCATCGCCACCACCTCCTTCACCCCGGCCGCCCGGACCCGCTCCAGCGTCGCCGCGGCGGCGGCGGTCGCGTACCCCTGACCCCAGTACGCGCGGCCGAGCCGCCAGCCGATCTCGATCCGGCCCGCCGGCCCCCACGCGTGCGGCCACGGCTGCGCGCCGGTGAACCCCAGGACGGTGCCGCTCTCGTCCAGCATCGTCCACAGGCAGAAGCCGTGGGCGGCGTCGTGCATCCGCTGCCGGGCGGTCAGCTCGTCGTACACCGAGAGTTCGGCCGAGGCCCCGCCGTGGAACTCCATCACGTCCGGGTCGTCGAAGACTTGGTGCCAGGCGAGGGCGTCCTCCTCGGTGGGCACGCGGAGCTGGACGACGGGGAGCGGCTTGGTCATGGAGGGCAGCCCTTCAGTAAACCGGTCAGTGCTGCTGCATAGACTGCCTCTGTCCTGTGCCGTTCGGCACGCAATATCGAGTCTTCGGGAGATCCCGCCGTGACCGAGCCCCTCTCCGAACACACCGCAGATGTGATCGTCGTCGGGGCCGGGCCCGCCGGCTCCACGACCGCGTACTACCTGGCGAAGGCCGGACTCGACGTCCTCCTGCTGGAGAAGACCGCCTTCCCGCGCGAGAAGGTCTGCGGTGACGGCCTCACGCCGCGCGCCACCAAGCAGCTCGTCGCCATGGGCATCGACATCTCCGAAGAGGCCGGCTGGCTGCGCAATAAGGGCCTGCGCATCATCGGCGGCGGTGTCCGGCTCCAGCTCGACTGGCCGGATCTCGCGAGCTACCCGGACTACGGACTCGTGCGCAAGCGCGACGACTTCGACGAGCAGCTGGCCCGCCAGGCGCAGAAGGCGGGCGCGCGCCTGCACGAGCGCTGCAACGTCGGGGCGCCGATCGTCGACGAGCGGACCGGCCGGATCACCGGCGTGCACGCCAAGATGGGCGAGGAGAAGACCCCGGTCACCTTCCACGCCCCGCTGGTGGTCGCCGCCGACGGCAACTCCACGCGGCTCTCGCTCGCCATGGGCCTGCACCGCCGCGAGGACCGCCCGATGGGTGTGGCGGTACGGACGTACTTCACCAGCCCGCGCCACGACGACGACTACCTGGAGTCCTGGCTGGAGCTGTGGGACCGGCGCGGCCCCGGTGAGGACCGGCTGCTGCCCGGCTACGGCTGGATCTTCGGCATGGGCGACGGTACGTCCAACGTCGGCCTCGGTGTCCTGAACACCTCCGACTCCTTCAAGGAGCTGGACTGGCGCGAGGTGCTGAAGGCCTGGTGCGCCTCGATGCCGGAGGACTGGGGCTACACCCCGGACAACATGACGATGCCGATCCGCGGCGCGGCGCTGCCGATGGCCTTCAACCGGCAGCCGCACTACACCAAGGGCCTGCTGCTCGTCGGTGACGCGGGCGGCCTGGTCAACCCGTTCAACGGCGAGGGCATCGCGTACGCCATGGAGTCCGGCCAGATCGCGGCGGACGTCATCGTCCAGGCGCATGCCCGGCAGACCCCGGCCCAGCGCGAACTGGCGCTGCACGCCTACCCGAAGATCCTCAAGGACACCTACGGCGGCTACTACACGCTGGGCCGCGCCTTCGTGAAGCTCATCGGCAACCCGAAGGTCATGAAGATCGCGACGCAGCGCGGCCTGACCCACCCGCTGCTGATGAAGTTCACGCTGAAGATGCTGGCGAACCTCACCGACCCGACGGGCGGCGACGCGATGGACCGCATCATCAACGGGCTGAGCAAGGTGGCCCCGAAGGCGTAGCGGACGAGGAACGCCGAAGGGCCGCGGCTCCACCCCCGAGCGGGGGAGCCGCGGCCCTTCGCCGTGCGTCGAGGTGCGGGTGGATCAGAGAACGCGGACCGCGCCGCTGGCCGGGTAGCCCGACAGGTCCTGGATCACGACGCCCTTGCCGGGGTTGGCGGCGTCGAGGTACTGGCCGCCGCCGATGTAGACGCCGGTGTGCCACGCGGAGCCCGCGCCGCCCCAGTAGAGGATGTCGCCGACCTGGAGGTTGTCCAGGGAGACCGGCGTGCCGGCCAGCGACTGGTCCTGCGAGACGCGGGGGAGGTCGACGCCGACCTGCCGGAAAGCGGCCTGGACGAGGCTGGAGCAGTCCCACGAGTTCGGGCCGGTGGCGCCCAGGACGTACGCGTCGCCGAGCTGCGCCTTGAGGAAGGCGATGACGGTCGCGGTCGAGCCGCTCGCGGGGGAGGAGGAGCTGGAGACCGTGCTGAGCGTCGTACGGTCGGAGGACCGCGACGCGCGCTCCTCGGCCTTCTTCTTCGCGGCTTCCTCAGCCTTGCGCTTGGCCTCGGCCTTGCGCTCCGCCTCTGCCTTGGACTTCTTGGCGGCCGCCTCGGCGGTGGTGCGGGCAGCCTCCTCCTGGGCCTGCAGCTCGTAGCCGAGCGCGGCCTGCTGGGTGGCGTCCGCGGACTTGGCGACGGCGGTGGACAGCCCGGAGGTGAGGGTGGGCATCTCGATGGTCTCGGTCACCGGCTCGGCATTCGCCGGCCCGGCAGCTCCGGCCACCGCGATGGTGCTGAGGACGCCACCGGCAACTCCGGCTCGGAGCGCGAGTTTCGACGCGCTGCGGCGGGGCTTCCGGTGGCTGGGTATGTGAGCGGTGTGGGACATGAGAACAACGGCTATCAGGGGTTCGCGGTTCCCATCAAGAAACGTGGGGTGCGCCACAGTTGCTCGCCGAAGGCGCGAATCGGACGCGCTGCGGGCCTTATTGACGCCGTAACGGACGAATCGGACTGGCCATGACAGGGCTGTGATCACGGGTTATCACTAATACGCCCTAATTGCGTGGCGCCTACCATCCGTTCACACCGTTGGCCAAGCCCGGTTTTACCGGAGCGAAACGGCTGTGGTGCAGATCACAGAATGATCACGGAGGGGCAGGCTCCTCGGCTCGTGAACGGACGCACGCGTCCACTTCCGTCCCGCCGACTCCCCCGACCGTGCGACCCCGCTCCTTTATCACCCGATTCGGTCCAGAGCCAATTTGCTCGCGGGGGTCGTGCCTTGATAGGTCGCACGCCGCTCACCAGCGGTAACGCGCTCGGATGTCACAACTGGTAATCAGATGAGTGCTTCACGTATGAAGATCACCGCTCATCCGCCTTCATGATCGTTCGACTGGTGGTGGAGATCACAAAGTCGTTGTCCGACCCCGTGTCGCAGATCACAGACCGACAGGCATAGGATGCGCAGCAGCCAGGCTTGTGAACTGCCTCACATGAGCACGATCTTCGTGGGGCGGGGAACCCGCCCGGCAGCGGTCCAACGGTCAAGGACGACTGGAAGGAGCGAGGAGCGTGAATGCGTACGCACCCATCCTCGTGCTCGGCGCCCTCGGGGCAGGGTTTGCGATCTTCTCCGTGGTCATGGCCACGCTTATCGGCCCAAAGAGGTACAACCGGGCGAAGCTTGAGGCTTACGAGTGCGGTATCGAACCCACTCCCACGCCGGCCGGGGGCGGCCGCTTCCCGATCAAGTACTACCTGACGGCGATGCTCTTCATCATTTTCGACATCGAGATCGTCTTCCTCTATCCCTGGGCCGTCACCTTCGACGCCCTGGGGCTTTTCGGGCTCGTGGAGATGTTGCTCTTCGTGCTCACCGTCTTCGTTGCCTACGCGTACGTATGGCGGCGCGGCGGCCTGGAATGGGACTGAGGGGCCTTACCAATGGGACTCGAAGAGAAGCTGCCGAGCGGCTTCCTGCTGACCACCGTCGAGCAGGCCGCGGGCTGGGTGCGTAAATCCTCCGTCTTCCCCGCGACCTTCGGCCTCGCCTGCTGTGCCATCGAGATGATGACCACCGGCGCCGGCCGCTACGACCTCGCCCGCTTCGGCATGGAGGTCTTCCGGGGCTCTCCGCGCCAGGCGGACCTGATGATCGTGGCCGGCCGGGTCAGCCAGAAGATGGCGCCGGTGCTGCGGCAGGTCTACGACCAGATGCCCGCCCCCAAGTGGGTTATCTCCATGGGGGTTTGTGCCTCATCGGGCGGGATGTTCAACAATTACGCCATTGTGCAGGGTGTTGATCACATTGTTCCTGTCGATATCTATTTGCCCGGCTGCCCGCCCCGCCCCGAGATGCTGATGGACGCCATCCTCAAGCTCCATCACAAGATCCAGCACTCCAAGCTCGGGGTGAACCAGGAAGAAGCCGCCCGCGAGGCGGAGGAAGCGGCCCTCAAGGCGCTCCCCACCATTGAGATGAAGGGGCTGCTGCGGTGAGTGACGAGCAGCGGAACGGGAACAACGTTCCTGCCCAGCGGGACGACACCGGTGAGGTCATCGGCGTACGCAGGGGCATGTTCGGTGCCGCCGACGGCGGCGACACCTCCGGTTACGGCGGACTCGTCCGGACCGTGACCCTGCCGGGCGCGACCAGCCGTCCCTACGGTGGCTGGTTCGACGAGGTCGCCGACGAGCTCGAAGGCGCCCTCGAAGAGCAGGGACTCGTCCCCGAGAACGCCATCGAGAAGACCGTCGTCGACCGCGGTGAGCTGACCTTCCACATCGCGCGCGAGCACCTGCTCCAGGTGGCGCGGACCCTGCGCGACGACCCGGCCCTGCGCTTCGAGCTCTGTACGGGCGTCTCCGGCGTCCACTACCTCGAGGACAAGGGACGTGAGCTGCACGCGGTCTACCACCTGCGCTCGATCACGCACGGCCGGCTGATCCGGCTGGAGGCCGGCGCGCCGGATGCGGACCCGCACATCCCGTCCCTGGTCGAGGTCTATCCGACCAACGACTGGCACGAGCGCGAGACGTACGACTTCTTCGGCATCGTCTTCGACGGGCACCCGGCCCTCACCCGGATCATGATGCCGGACGACTGGCAGGGCTTCCCGCAGCGCAAGGACTATCCGCTCGGCGGCATCCCCGTCGAGTACAAGGGCGCCCAGATCCCGGCTCCGGACCAGCGGAGGTCGTACTCGTGACCACTCCCCACGCGCAGCAACATCCTTCCCCGGCTAGGGCCACCACCGAGGGCACCGTCTACACCGTCACCGGCGGTGACTGGGACGAGGTCGTCCAGTCCGCGGCCAAGGCCGACGACGAGCGCATCGTCGTCAACATGGGGCCGCAGCACCCGTCCACGCACGGCGTGCTCCGGCTCATCCTGGAGATCGAGGGCGAGACGGTCACCGAGGCCCGCTGCGGCATCGGCTACCTGCACACCGGTATCGAGAAGAACCTCGAGTACCGGAACTGGACGCAGGGCACGACCTTCGTCACGCGCATGGATTACCTGACCTCGTTCTACAACGAGACGGCGTACTGCCTCGGTGTCGAGAAGCTGCTCGGCATCGAGGACCAGATCCCCGACCGGGCGACGGTCATCCGGGTCCTGCTGATGGAGCTCAACCGGCTCTCCTCGCACCTGGTGTGCATCGCCACCGGCGGTATGGAGCTGGGCGCGACGACGATCATGATCTACGGCTTCCGTGATCGTGAACTCATTCTCGACATCTACGAGCTGATCACCGGCCTCCGGATGAACCACGCGTTCATCCGGCCCGGCGGGCTCGCCCAGGACCTGCCCCCGGGCGCCGTGGACCAGGTCCGCGAGTTCGTGAAGACCATGAAGAAGAACCTGCCGGAGTACGACAAGCTCGCCACCGGCAACCCGATCTTCAAGGCACGCATGCAGGACGTGGGCTACCTCGACCTGGCCGGCTGCATGGCGCTCGGCGCCACCGGGCCGATCCTCCGCGCGGCCGGCCTGCCGCACGACCTGCGCAAGACCGACCCCTACTGCGGCTACGAGACGTACGACTTCGACGTCCCGACCGCGGACACCTGCGACTCCTACGGCCGCTTCCTGATCCGGCTCGAAGAGATGCGGCAGTCGCTGCGGATCGTCGAGCAGTGCCTGGACCGGCTGGAGCCCGGACCGGTGATGGTCGCCGACAAGAAGATCGCCTGGCCCGCGCAGCTCGCGCTCGGCCCGGACGGGCTCGGCAACTCGCTCGACCACATCAAGAAGATCATGGGCACCTCCATGGAGGCGCTGATCCACCACTTCAAGCTGGTGACCGAGGGCTTCCGGGTCCCGGCCGGACAGGCGTACACGGCCGTCGAGTCGCCCAAGGGCGAACTGGGCGTGCACGTCGTCTCCGACGGCGGCACCCGCCCCTACCGGGTCCACTTCCGGGACCCGTCCTTCACCAATCTGCAGGCCATGGCGGCGATGTGCGAGGGCGGCCAGGTCGCCGACGTCATCGTCGCCGTCGCGTCCATCGACCCCGTGATGGGAGGCGTCGACCGGTGACAGCCACACCCGCAAATCAAGAGGTGGCGCTGGGGATGCCTCAGCTCCCCGCCCCCGACTACCCGGCCGACGTACGCGCCCGGCTCGAAGCGGACGCGAAGGAGCTGATCGCCCGCTACCCCGACAGCCGGTCCGCCCTGCTGCCGCTGCTGCACCTCGTGCAGGCGGAGGAGGGGTACGTCACCCGCACCGGCGTCCGCTTCTGCGCCGAGGTGCTGGGCCTGACCACCGCCGAGGTCACCGCCGTCTCCACCTTCTACTCGATGTACCGCCGCAAGCCCTCGGGCGACTACCAGGTGGGCGTCTGCACCAACACCCTGTGCGCGGTCATGGGCGGCGACGCCATCTTCGACGAGCTCAAGCAGCACCTGGGCGTCGGCAACAGCGAGACCACCGACGACGGCAAGGTCACGCTGGAGCACATCGAGTGCAACGCGGCCTGCGACTTCGCCCCCGTGGTGATGGTCAACTGGGAGTTCTTCGACAACCAGACCGTCGAGTCCGCCAAGCAGCTCGTCGACGACCTGCGGGCAGGACGGCAGGTCTCCCCGACCCGCGGGGCGCCCCTGTGCACGTACCAGGAGACCGCCCGCATCCTGGCCGGCTTCCCCGACGAGCGCCCCGGTGCGGTCGAGGCGTCCGGCGGCGCGGGTCCCGCCTCGCTCGCGGGCCTGCGGCTCGCCAAGGGCGAGGCACCGCGTGTGGTGCACCCGCGCGACGCCGAGGAGGGGGAGTGATGACCATGTCCACCGAATACGGGGGAGCCCCCCGGCCGGAGGCCGGCGGCGAGACGAGCCCGGAGAAGCTGCTCGCGCCCGTCCTGTCGGCCTTCTGGGACGCGCCGGACAGCTGGACCCTGGAGACCTACAAGCGGCACGACGGGTACGAAGGCCTCAAGAAGGCCCTCGCGATGTCACCCGACGACCTGATCGCGTACGTCAAGGACTCCGGTCTGCGCGGGCGCGGCGGTGCGGGCTTCCCCACCGGAATGAAGTGGCAGTTCATCCCGCAGGGCGACGGAAAGCCGCACTACCTCGTCGTCAACGCCGACGAGTCGGAACCGGGCACCTGCAAGGACATCCCCCTTCTGTTCGCCAATCCGCACTCGCTCATCGAGGGCATCGTGATCGCCTGCTACGCGATCCGCTCGCAGCACGCCTTCATCTACCTGCGCGGCGAGGTCGTCCCCGTCCTGCGCAGGGTGCACGAGGCGGTCCGCGAGGCGTACGCGGCCGGCTACCTCGGCGAGAACATCCTGGGCAGCGGACTCGACCTCGAACTCACCGTGCACGCGGGCGCGGGCGCGTACATCTGCGGTGAGGAGACCGCGCTGCTCGACTCGCTCGAAGGCCGTCGCGGCCAGCCCCGGCTGCGTCCCCCCTTCCCTGCCGTCGCGGGTCTGTACGCGTGCCCCACTGTGGTGAACAACGTCGAGTCGATCGCCTCCGTTCCCGCGATCCTGAGCCGGGGCAAGGACTGGTTCAAGTCGATGGGCAGCGAGAAGTCCCCGGGCTTCACGCTGTACTCGCTGAGCGGCCATGTCGCCGGACCCGGCCAGTACGAGGCCCCGCTCGGCATCACCCTGCGCCAGCTGCTCGACATGAGCGGCGGCATGCGGCCCGGCCACCGGCTGAAGTTCTGGACCCCGGGCGGTTCCTCGACCCCGATGTTCACCGACGAGCACCTCGACGTCCCGCTGGACTACGAGGGCGTGGGCGCCGCCGGGTCGATGCTCGGCACCAAGGCGCTGCAGTGCTTCGACGAGACCACCTGCGTCGTGCGGGCCGTGACCCGGTGGACCGAGTTCTACGCCCACGAGTCCTGCGGCAAGTGCACACCCTGCCGCGAAGGCACCTACTGGCTGGTGCAGTTGCTCCGCGACATCGAGGCCGGCAAGGGACAGATGTCCGACCTCGACAAGCTGAACGACATCGCCGACAACATCAACGGCAAGTCGTTCTGCGCTCTCGGCGACGGCGCCGCCTCGCCGATCTTCTCCTCGCTCAAGTACTTCCGCGAGGAGTACGAGCAGCACATCACGGGCCGGGGCTGCCCCTTCGACCCCTCGAAGTCGACCCTCTGGGCCGATGACAAGAACTCTCACCAGGGGGTGAACGCATGACCGTCACCACCAACGCCCCCTCCGGCGGCGGCGAGGCGGCAGTCCCGCCCGAGGACCTCGTCTCGCTGACCATCGACGGCATCGAGATCAGCGTCCCCAAGGGCACGCTGGTCATCCGCGCCGCCGAGCTGCTCGGCATCGAGATCCCGAGGTTCTGCGACCACCCGCTCCTGGACCCGGCCGGCGCCTGCCGGCAGTGCATCGTCGAGGTCGAGGGCCAGCGCAAGCCGATGGCGTCGTGCACCATCACCTGCACCGACGGCATGGTGGTGAAGTCCCAGCTCACCTCGCCGGTGGCGGAGAAGGCCCAGCGTGGCGTGATGGAGCTGCTGCTCATCAACCACCCGCTGGACTGCCCGGTCTGCGACAAGGGCGGCGAGTGCCCGCTGCAGAACCAGGCCATGCAGGTCGGCGACCCGGACACCCGCTTCGAGGGCAGGAAGCGGACGTACGAGAAGCCCGTGCCCATCTCCACCCAGGTGCTGCTCGACCGTGAGCGGTGCGTCCTGTGCGCCCGCTGCACCCGGTTCTCCAACCAGGTCGCGGGCGACCCGATGATCGAACTGATCGAGCGCGGTGCGCTCCAGCAGGTCGGCACCGGCGAGGGCGACCCCTTCCAGTCGTACTTCTCCGGCAACACCATCCAGATCTGTCCGGTGGGCGCGCTGACGTCGGCGGCGTACCGGTTCCGCTCCCGCCCCTTCGACCTGGTCTCGTCCCCGAGCGTCTGCGAGCACTGCGCGGGCGGCTGCGCGACCCGTACCGACCACCGGCGCGGCAAGGTCATGCGGCGGATGGCGGCCGACGACCCCGAGGTCAACGAGGAGTGGATGTGCGACAAGGGCCGCTTCGCGTTCCGTTACGCGCAGCGTCCCGACCGGCTCACCACTCCGCTGGTACGGAACGCGGACGGCGTCCTGGAGCCGGCGAGCTGGCCCGAGGCGCTGGAGGCGGCCGCGCGCGGTCTGTCCGGCGCGCGGGGCCGGGCAGGCGTGCTGGCCGGCGGCCGGCTCACGGTCGAGGACGCGTACGCGTACGCCAAGTTCGCCCGGGTCGTCCTGGACACCAACGACATCGACTTCCGGGCCCGCGTGCACAGCAGTGAGGAGGCGGACTTCCTGGCCTCCCGGGTGGCAGGCCGCGGCAAGGACCTCGGTGGCGGGGGCGTCACGTACACCTCGCTGGAGAAGGCCCCGGCCGTCCTGCTCGCCGGATTCGAGTCCGAGGAGGAGGCGCCCGGCGTCTTCCTGCGGCTGCGCAAGGCCCACCGCAAGTACGGTCAGCGCACGTTCGCCCTGGCCACGCATGTGACGCGCGGACTGCAGAAGGCGGGTGGCACGCTGCTTCCCGCCGCCCCCGGCACCGAGACCGAATGGTTCGACGCGCTGGCCGGCGGCACCGCCGAGGACGAGGTCGCACAGCAGGCCGCCGAGGCGCTGCGCGCCGCCGGGTCGGTCATCGTCGTCGGCGAGCGGCTGGCCGGTGTGCCCGGTGCGCTGACCGCCGCCGTACGGGCCGCGACCGCGGCCGGCGCCGAGCTGGTGTGGATCCCGCGCCGGGCGGGCGAACGCGGCGCGGTGGAGGCGGGTGCGATCCCGTCGCTGCTGCCCGGTGGCCGGCCGGCCACCGACCCGCGGGCCCGCGAGGAGGTCGCCGCCGTCTGGCGGGTCGCGGAACTCCCGCACCGCTACGGCCGCGACACCGGCCAGATCCTGGAGGCGGCCGCCACCGGCGAACTGGGCGCGCTGCTGGTCGCCGGGGTCGAGGTCGCGGACCTGCCGGACCCGGCGCGGGCGCTCGGCGCGCTCGACGCGGTCGGGTTCCTGGTCTCCCTGGAGCTGCGGCCGAGCGAGGTCACCGAACGGGCGGACGTGGTCCTCCCGGTCGCCGCGGTCGCCGAGAAGGCCGGCGCGTTCCTCAACTGGGAGGGCAGGCTGCGGCCGTTCGAGGCCGCGCTCAAGCCGGACCAGATGACTCGCCGGCTCGCACCGTCGGACGCGCGGGTGCTGCACATGCTCGCGGACGCGATGGCCGGCGCCGAAGGCGCTGACAGGTACAGCGACTTCGCGCTGCCGGACGTCCGGGCCGTACACGCCGAGCTGGACCGCCTCGGGTCCTGGACCGGTCCGCACGCCGCCGACCCGTCCGAGTCGCCGCGCCCGCTGCCGCGCCCGGCCGAGGGCGAGGCCGTCCTCGCGGGCCACCGGCTCCTCCTCGACCAGGGCCGTCTGCAGGACGGCGACGAGGCGCTGGCCGGCACCCGGCACGCGGCGGTGGCCCGGCTCTCCGCCGCCACCGCGGCCGAGACGGGCGTCAAGGACGGCGACCTGCTGGCGGTCACCGGTCCCTCGGGCACGGTCCGGCTGCCCCTGCAGGTCACCCCGATGCCGGACCGGGTGGTGTGGCTGCCGCTCAACTCCGCCGGCCGCGGTGTCACCGCCGACACGGGCTCCCGCCCGGGCGATCTGGTCCGCATCGGCGCAGCCGTGAACGCACCGGAGGTGCAGTCGTGACCGTCTTCGTCCGGCCGGGCACCGCCCCGGCAACGCCCGCAACGGAGGTGCGAGCATGAGCGCCCTCGCGCATATCGCGGAAGCCCAGCGGAGCGTCCTCGCGGCCGAGGACCTCAGCATGTTCGGCCGCGATCCCTGGTGGCTCGTCGTCATCAAGGCCGTCTTCTGCTTCGCGTTCCTGATGATCACCGTGCTGTTCTCCATCGTGTGGGAGCGCAAGGTGGTCGCCTGGATGCAGCTGCGCATCGGGCCCAACCGGCACGGTCCTTGGGGCATGCTCCAGTCGCTCGCCGACGGCATCAAGCTGATGCTCAAGGAAGACGTGATCGTCAAGCGCGCGGACAAGGTCGTCTACGTCCTCGCGCCGATCGTCGCCGCCATCCCGGCCTTCATGGCGATCGCCGTGATCCCGTTCGGCCCGGCCGGCAACGAGGTCTCGATCTTCGGCCACCGCACCACGATGCAGCTCACCGACCTGCCGATCGCGATGCTCTACATCCTCGCGGTCGCCTCCGTCGGCATCTACGGCATCGTCCTCGCCGGCTGGTCCTCCGGATCGACGTACCCGCTGCTCGGCGGACTACGCTCCTGCGCTCAGATGATCAGCTACGAGATCGCGATGGGCGCGGCCTTCGCCTCCGTCTTCCTCTACTCCGGGTCGATGTCGACGTCGGCGATCGTCGAGGCGCAGGCGGACCGCTGGTTCATCATCCTGCTGCCGGTCTCCTTCATCATCTACGTCGTCACGATGGTGGGCGAGACCAACCGCGCCCCCTTCGACATGCCGGAGTCCGAGGGCGACCTCGTCGGCGGCTTCAACACCGAGTACAGCTCGATCAAGTTCGCGATGTTCATGCTGGCCGAGTACGTCAACATGGTCACTGTCTCGGCGGTCTCGGTCACCCTCTTCCTGGGCGGCTGGCGGGCCCCGTACCCGATCAGCACCTTCTGGGAGGGCGCGAACCACGGCTGGTGGCCGATGCTCTGGTTCGTCATCAAGGTCCAGCTGCTGCTGTTCTTCTTCATCTGGCTGCGCGGCACGCTGCCACGCGTCCGCTACGACCAGCTGATGAAGCTCGGCTGGAAGGTCCTGATCCCGGTCTCGGTGGTCTGGCTGATGCTGGTCGCGACCGTGCGCGCGCTGCGCAACGAGAACTACGACTTCCAGCAGATCGTGCTCTACGTCGGAGGCGCGGTCGTCGCGATCCTGCTGCTCTCCTTCGTCGCGGACATCTTCCGGGACCAGCGCGACAAGCGGGAGAAGGAAGCGGTCCCCGTCGAGGACGAGGCGCCCTTCGATCCCATGGCGGGCGGCTACCCCGTACCGCCGAAGCCCGGGCAGACCCTGCCGCCCGTACCGCGCCGAAGGTCCCGGCACGAGAGGCAGTTGGTCGGCACGGCCGAGACATCCAATGGTGAGGAGGCCGACGGTGCCTAGTGAGTCCTCCCGGGAGGAAACCTCCCGGACCCCGTTCCAGAACCCTGTCGCCGGCTTCGGCGTGACCTTCAAGGCCATGTTCAAGAAGCGGCTGACCGAGCAGTACCCGGAGCAGCAGAAGACCACCGCTCCGCGCTTCCACGGGCGGCACCAGCTCAACCGGCATCCGGACGGGCTGGAGAAGTGCATCGGGTGCGAGCTGTGTGCCTGGGCCTGTCCCGCCGACGCGATCTACGTCGAGGGCGCGGACAACACCGAGGAGGAGCGCTACTCCCCGGGTGAGCGCTACGGGCGCGTCTACCAGATCAACTACGCCCGCTGCATTCTGTGCGGGCTGTGCATCGAGGCCTGCCCCACCCGGGCGCTGACGATGACCAACGAGTTCGAACTGGCCGACAGCAGCCGCGAGGCCCTCATCTACACCAAGGAGCAGCTGCTCGCCGGGCTGGAGGAGGGCATGGTCGAGACTCCGCACTCGATCTTCCCCGGCACGGACGAGCAGGACTACTACCGGGGCCTGGTGACGGAGGCCGCGCCCGGCACGGTCCGCCAGGTCGCGGTCTCCAAGGGCGAGACCCCGCAGGAGGGCGCTTCGGACTTCGGCGAGAACGAGCCGGCGTCGGAGAAGGTGATCGGACGATGAGCGCCTTCGCCGCCGCCGTTTCCACCACCGCGGCCTCCACCACCTCCACGGGCGAGGCCGTGCAGTTCTGGCTGCTGGGCACGGTCGCCGTGATCGGCGCGCTGGGCACCATCCTGATGAAGAAGGCCGTGCACAGCGCGCTGAGTCTCGCCGCGACGATGATCATCCTGGCGGTCTTCTACCTCGCCAACGGTGCGTACTTCCTGGGCGTCGTCCAGATCATCGTCTACACCGGCGCGATCATGATGCTCTTCCTGTTCGTCGTGATGCTGGTCGGTGTGACGGCGGCGGACTCCCTGAAGGAGACGCTGAAGGGCCAGCGCTGGCTGGCCGCCGCCTGCGGGCTCGGCTTCGGCATCCTGCTGATCGCCGGCCTCGGCAACGCGTCGCTGACGACCTTCAACGGGCTCGGCCGGGTCAACTCCGGTGGGAACGTGGAGGGTCTGGCCGCCCTCATCTTCACCAAGTACGTCTTCGCCTTCGAGATCACCGGTGCGCTGCTGATCACCGCGGCGGTCGGGGCGATGCTGCTGACCCACCGCGAGCGCACCGAGCGGCCCGCGACCCAGCGCGAGCTGGCCGAGCAGCGCGTACGGAGCGGCAAGCAGCTCCCGCCGCTGCCCGCGCCCGGCGTCTACGCCCGGCACAACGCGGTGGACATCGCCGGTCTGCTGCCGGACGGCACCCCGTCGGAGCTCACCGTCAGCAAGACGCTGCGCGCCCGCGGCCAGATCCGCGACGTGTCGGACCAGGCGATCGCCGATCTCAAGGCGCTGGAGCAGAAGTCGGCGGACCGGCTGGGCCGCGACCGGGACGGTAACCGTGCAGAGGGGGCCGCGCAGTGAATCCCGTCAACTACCTCTATCTCGCCGCGCTGCTGTTCACCATCGGTGCGGCCGGGGTCCTGATCAGGCGGAACGCGATCGTCGTCTTCATGTGCATCGAGCTGATGCTCAATGCCTGCAACCTCGCGCTCGTCGCCTTCTCCCGGATGCACGGCAACCTCGACGGCCAGATCATCGCGTTCTTCACGATGGTCGTCGCCGCCGCGGAGGTCGTGGTCGGTCTGGCGATCATCGTGTCGCTCTTCCGTACCCGCCACTCGGCCTCGGTCGACGACGCCAGCCTGATGAAGTTGTAAGGGGTCGCTGAAAAGTGGAGAACCTGATTGCGCTGCTTGTCGCAGCGCCACTGCTCGGAGCGGCGGTACTGCTGTGCGGCGGGCGGCGCCTGGACCGTACGGGGCACTGGCTCGGCACCCTGCTGGCGGCCGCGTCCTTCGTGATCGGCGCGGTGCTCTTCAGCAGCATGCTGGGGTACGAGACCGAAGCCAGGACCATGCGCCAGCATCTGTTCAGCTGGATCCCCGTCGAGGGCTTCCAGGCGGATGTCGCCTTCCAGCTCGACCAGTTGTCGATGACCTTCGTACTGCTGATCACCGGGGTGGGCACGCTGATCCACCTCTACTCGATCGGCTACATGGCGCACGACGAGCGCCGCCGCCGCTTCTTCGGTTATCTGAACCTGTTCCTCGCGGCGATGCTGCTGCTCGTCATCGCCGACAACTACCTGCTGCTGTACGTCGGCTGGGAGGGCGTCGGTCTGGCGTCGTACCTGCTGATCGGCTTCTGGCAGCACAAGCCCAGCGCGGCCACGGCGGCCAAGAAGGCCTTCCTGGTCAACCGGGTCGGCGACATGGGCCTGTCGATCGCGATCATGCTGATGTTCACGACCTTCGGGACCTTCGCCTTCGGGCCGGTGCTCGCGTCGACCGGTGAGACCTCCGAGGGCATGCTCACCGCCATCGGCCTGATGCTGCTGCTCGCCGCCTGCGGCAAGTCGGCCCAGGTGCCGCTGCAGTCCTGGCTCGGGGACGCGATGGAGGGCCCTACCCCGGTCTCGGCCCTCATCCACGCCGCGACGATGGTGACCGCGGGCGTGTACCTGATCACCCGGTCCGGCGCGATCTTCAACGCCGCGCCCGACGCCCAACTGGCCGTCGTGGTCGTCGGCGCGGTCACGCTCCTCTTCGGTGCGATCGTCGGTTGCGCGAAGGACGACATCAAGAAGGCCCTGGCCGGTTCGACGATGTCGCAGATCGGCTACATGATCCTGGCCGCCGGTCTCGGTCCGATCGGCTACGTCTTCGCGATCATGCACCTGGTCACGCACGGCTTCTTCAAGGCCGGGCTCTTCCTCGGCGCCGGATCGGTCATGCACGGCATGAACGACGAGGTCGACATGCGGAAGTACGGCGGCCTGCGCAAGTACATGCCGGTGACCTTCGTGACGTTCGGCCTCGGCTACCTGGCCATCATCGGCTTCCCCGGCCTGTCCGGCTTCTGGTCCAAGGACAAGATCATCGAGGCGGCCTTCGCCAAGGGCGGTACGGAGGGCTGGATTCTCGGCGCCGTCACGCTGCTGGGTGCGGCCATCACCGCGTACTACATGACCCGCGTGATGATCCTGACCTTCTTCGGTGAGAAGCGCTGGCAGCCCGCCCCCGACCCGGAGACCACGGCGGGAGTCGAGCCCGGCATCGAGGCGAAGCCCGGTGACATGCCGCACCCGCACGAGTCGCCGAAGTCGATGACCATCCCGATGATCCTGCTCGCCTTCGGCTCCGTGTTCGCCGGCGGGCTCTTCAGCCTGAACGACGCCTTCGTCAACTGGCTCAAGCCCGTCACGCAGTTCGAGCACGGTCACCCGCCGATCGGAGCGGCCGCCATCACGACCGCCACGGTCGCGGTGATGGTCATCGGCGTCGGGCTCGCGTACCTCCAGTACGGGCGCAAGCCCGTCCCGGTGACCGCTCCGCGCGGCTCGCTGCTCACCCGGGCCGCCCGGCGGGACCTCCTCCAGGACGACTTCAACCACGTCGTCCTGGTCCGCGGCGGCGAGCACCTCACCCGCTCGCTGGTGTACGTCGACCACAAGCTGGTCGACGGAGTCGTCAACGGTACGGCCGCCTCGGTCGGCGGGGCGTCCGGCCGGCTGCGCAAGCTGCAGAACGGCTACGCCCGCAGTTACGCGGTCTCGATGTTCGGCGGTACGGCGATCGTCATCGCCGCGACCCTGCTGATGAGGGCGGTCTGATCGACATGTCTGTAGTAGCGAACGCAGGCTTTCCTCTGCTGACGGCGACGGCCGCGCTCCCGGCGGTCGGCGCCATCGCCACCGCCGCGGTGCCGGCCGCCCGCCGCACGGCCGCCAAATGGCTCGCGCTGCTCTTCTCGCTCGCGACGCTGGTCCTGGCCGCGGTCGTGCTCGTACGGTTCGACCCCGGCGGCGACCGCTACCAGCTCACCGAGTCCCACGCCTGGATCGCGGACTTCGGGGTGCGGTACGAGCTCGGGGTCGACGGCATCGCGGTCGCGCTGATCGCGCTCACCGCGCTGCTGATCCCGTTCGTCATCCTCGCCGGCTGGCACGACGCCGACCCGCTGGCTGTGTCCAATAGCGGCTCCGCCGCGGGCAAGTCGTCCAGGTGGCGGCCGACTCAGGGCTTCTTCGCCCTGATCCTGCTGGTCGAGGCGATGGTGATCATCTCCTTCGAGGCCACCGACGTCTTCCTCTTCTACATCTTCTTCGAAGCCATGCTCATTCCGATGTACTTCCTCATCGGCGGCTTCGGGGACCGGGCGCACGCCGGCGACGAAGCGACGGCGGCGACCCAGCGTTCGTACGCCGCCGTCAAGTTCCTGCTCTACAACCTGGCCGGCGGGCTCATCATGCTGGCCGCCGTCATCGGGCTGTACGTCGTAGCCGGGAACTTCTCCCTCCAGGAGATCGCCGCGGCGCGGGCGAGCGGCGAGCTGGAGATGGCGGCCAACACCGAGCGGCTGCTCTTCCTCGGCTTCTTCTTCGCCTTCGCGGTGAAGGCGCCGCTGTGGCCGCTGCACACCTGGCTGCCCAACGCCATGGGCGAGGCCACCGCCCCCGTCGCCGTGCTGATCACCGCGGTCGTCGACAAGGTCGGCACCTTCGCGATGCTGCGCTTCTGCCTCCAGCTCTTCCCGGAGGCCAGCAAGTGGGCGACGCCGGTGATCCTGGTCCTCGCACTGGTCAGCATCATCTACGGGGCGCTGCTCGCGGTCGGCCAGCGGGACATCAAGCGGCTGATCGCCTACGCCTCGATCTCGCACTTCGGCTTCATCATCCTGGGCATCTTCGCGATGACGTCCCAGGGCCAGTCGGGCGCGACCCTCTACATGGTCAACCACGGGATCTCGACCGCCGCACTGATGCTGGTGGCCGGCTTCCTGATCTCGCGGCGCGGCTCGCGGCTCATCGCCGACTACGGCGGGGTGCAGAAGGTGGCGCCGGTGCTCGCCGGCACCTTCCTGATCGGCGGCCTCGCGACGCTGTCGCTGCCGGGGCTCGCCCCCTTCGTCAGTGAATTCCTGGTCCTGGTCGGCACGTTCGCCCGCTACCCAGTCATCGGGATCATCGCCACCCTCGGCATCGTCCTGGCGGCGCTCTACACGCTCGTCCTGTACCAGCGGACGATGACCGGCCCGCTGAAACCGGGTCTGGAGAAGCTGCCCGACCTCCGGGTCCGTGAGCTGGTGGTGATCACCCCGCTGATCGCGCTGCTGATCTTCCTCGGCGTCTACCCGAAGCCGCTGACGGAGATCGTCAACCCGGCGGTGGAGCACACCATGTCCGACGTACAGCAGAAGGACCCCAAGCCAGAGGTGGAGGCGGCCCCGTGAGCGCATCAGTTGCCCACAGCCTGTGGACGACGGCGACGGCCGCCGCCGTCGACCCGGTCGAGCAGATCCCGACCCCCCAGATCGAGTACGCGCAGCTCGCCCCGATGCTGATCGTCGTCGGCGCCGCGGTCCTCGGCGTACTCGTCGAGGCCGTCGTTCCGCGCAAGGCCCGGTACTACGTCCAGGTGTTCCTGTCGGTGGTCGCCCTCGCCGCCGCCTTCGCGGCGGTCGTCGGGCTCGCGGCCGGCGGCTACGGCACCTCGAAGGCGCAGATCGCCGCCATGGGCGCGATCGCCGTCGACGGCCCGGCGCTGTTCCTCCAGGGCACCATCCTGCTGGCCTCGCTGGTCGCCGTCTTCACCTTCGCCGAGCGCCGGCTGGACCCGGTCGCGCACGGCAAGCGCGTCGACTCCTTCGCCGCGCAGGCCGCGTCCGTACCGGGCAGCGACAGCGAGAAGGCCGCGGTCAGGGCCGGGTTCACCACCACCGAGGTGTTCCCGCTCGCCCTGTTCGCCATCGCGGGCATGCTGGTCTTCCCGGCGGCGAACGACCTGCTGACGCTGTTCATCGCGCTGGAGGTCTTCTCCCTCCCGCTCTACCTCCTGTGCGCCGTCGCCCGCCGCCAGCGGCTGATGTCGCAGGAGGCCGCGGTGAAGTACTTCCTGCTGGGGGCCTTCTCCTCGGCGTTCCTGCTGTTCGGGATCGCGCTGCTGTACGGCTACGCGGGCTCCGTCTCGTACGCCCGTATCGCCGACGTCGTCGACGGCAACCTGACGCAGATCGACCCGGCGCTCGCCGGCACCATGGGCAACGACGCGCTGCTGCTCATCGGCGGCGCGATGATCCTGACCGGCCTGCTCTTCAAGGTCGGCGCGGTTCCGTTCCACATGTGGACCCCGGACGTCTACCAGGGCGCCCCGACGCCGGTCACCGGCTTTATGGCGGCGGCCACCAAGGTCGCGGCCTTCGGGGCGCTGCTGCGCCTGCTGTACGTCGTCCTGCCCGGCCTGCGCTGGGACTGGCGGCCGGTGATGTGGGGCGTCGCGATCGTCACGATGCTGGCGGGCGCGGTCATCGCGATCACCCAGACCGATGTGAAGCGGCTGCTGGCGTACTCCTCCATCGCGCACGCCGGGTTCATCCTGGCCGGTGTCATCGCCACGACACCGGACGGCATTTCGTCCGTCCTCTTCTACCTGGCCGCGTACTCCTTCGTGACCATCGGCGCGTTCGCCGTGGTCACGCTGGTACGCGACGCGGGCGGCGAGGCGACGCACCTGTCGAAGTGGGCGGGCCTCGGCCGCCGTTCGCCGCTGGTCGCGGCGGTGTTCGCGATCTTCCTGCTGGCCTTCGCCGGCATCCCGCTCACGTCGGGCTTCTCCGGCAAGTTCGCGGTGTTCAAGGCCGCGGCGGAGGGCGGCGCCGGGGCGCTGGTCGTGGTCGGTGTGATCTCGTCCGCGATCGCCGCGTTCTTCTACATCCGGGTGATCGTGCTGATGTTCTTCAGCGAGCCGAAGGCGGACGGCCCGACGGTCGCCGTCCCGTCGCCGCTGACGATCTCGGCGATCGGCGTGGGCGTGGCGGTCACCCTGGTCCTGGGCGTGGCGCCGCAGTACTTCCTGGACCTGGCGAGCCAGGCGGGAGTGTTCGTGCGGTAGCGCCGCTCCGCAATACGCGACCGGGCCCGGCTCCCTCGGGGGGAGCCGGGCCCGAGCCGTTCCGCCGTCACTCGGAGGTCGGCGTGGACGTCGGCTTGGGCGTCGGCCGGGCCCCCGTCACCGGCAGGTTGAACACGTGCTCGGGGGTCACGATGCGGGTGATGGCCTGGCCGAAGAGGGTGCTGGGCTCCGACTGGTCGTGCAGGATGTCCGTGTTGAGGAGCACGACCAACGTCGCCTGCGATTCGGGCAGATAGATGGTCAGCGACTCGTAGCCGGGCAGTGAGCCGTTGTGCCCGATCCAGCCCTGGACGTTGAAGATGCCCAGACCGTAGGCGGCGCCCGGAATCGTCGTCGGCTCGGTCTTGAGGCGCTGGGCCTGCGTCTCGGGGGACAGCAGGGTGCCGGTGGCGAGCGTACGGGCCCAACTGCGCAGGTCCTGCAGGTTGGAGATCATCGCGCCGGCCGCCCACCCCCAGGAGGGATTCCAGTCCGTGGAGTCCTCGACCTTGCCGGAGGCGGTCTGGTTGGTGTAGCCGTGGGCGTGCGGGCTGGGGAACTCGGCGCCGGTCGGGAAGACGGTCTGGCGCAGCCCGGCCGGTTTCAACACCTTCTGCTCGATGAACTCGGGCAGCGGCATACCGCCGGCCTTCTCCACGACCAGCCCCAGCAGGATCAGGTTGGTGTTGCAGTACTCGAACTCCTCACCGGGCTGGAACTGCACCGGGTGCTTGAAGGCGATGTCCAGCAACTCCTGCGGCTTCCAAGCCCGTTTCGGGTCGGAGGTGAGCGCCTTGAAGAAGTCCTCGTCCATGGAGTAGTTGAACAGCCCGCTGCGCATGCCCGCGAGATTGCGCAGGGTGATCCGGTCTCCGTTGGGGACTCCCTTGATGTACTTCGCGATGGGATCGTCCAGGCCCACCTTGCCCTGGTCGACCAGTTCGAGCAGGGCGGTCACGGTGAAGGTCTTGGTCTCGCTGCCGATCCGCATGTAGAGATCCGGCTTCATGGGTGCGTCGGTGGCCTTGTCGGCGACGCCGAAGGACCGGATGTAGGTCCCCTTGCCCGGGGCCGACAGCCCGACGGTCACACCGGGCACCCCGGCCTCGCTCATGACCTTCCGGACGGCGGTGTCCAGACGCGCGGCGACGGCCGGGGTGAGCTCGGGGAAGTCGGTGTCGCTGGGGGACGGCTGTGCGGAGAAGGACGGTTCCAGGGCGGGTGCGACGCCGTACGCGCTTCCCGGGGCCGCCGGTACGGCCAGCATCGCGGCCGCGGCCAGTCCCACGTACGCCCTGCGGCAACACATCTGCGAGTACCTCACGAAAGGCCTCCTGCCAGACGAGTACATCCGACGAGGACATCACTCCCCACCACGCTAGGCCCGCCGGAGCGTCCTCGCATGGCGGAGCCCCGGACGCCGGGGCGGCGGGCCGTACGGGCTCAGTACCGGTCCTCCGCCGACGGGCGGCCCAGCGCGCCGTCCCTGCAGCCCGCCATCCAGTCCTTCGAGGGCGGGAACGGCTGGATCCCGTCCGACTCCGCGTGCTCACCGCATTCCGAATCCGCCGCGGAGTCCTCGTCCCCGGCGGGGTCCTCCGCGGCGGGGTCGGCCGGGGCGGGGGTGTCGTCCACGTGGCCGTCGGGGCCCCCGTCCCCCCGGCCGTAGTGGTAGCCCTCCCGGTACTGCTCCGCCGGGCTCGGCGGCTCCGCGCAGGAGGCGGCCAGGAGCAGCACCGGCAGGAGCAGCCAGGCCCGTGCGCGGGTCATGCCGTCGGGACGATCCGGCCCGTCACCTCGCCCAGGCCGACCCTGGTGCCGTCCGGGCCGGGGGCCCAGGCCGTCATCGTGACCTCGTCGCCGTCCTCCAGGAACGTCCGCTTGCCGTCCGGCAGTTCCAGGGCGTCGCGGCCGTTCCAGGTCAGCTCCAGCAGGGAGCCGCGCTGTGCGACCTCGGGTCCGCTGACCGTGCCGGAGCCGAAGAGGTCTCCCGTACGCAGGGACGCGCCGTTCACCGTCATGTGCGTCAGCTGCTGGGCCGCGGTCCAGTACATGGACGAGAAGGGCGGGTGGGAGACGACGTGCCCGTTGATCCTGACCTCGATGTTCAGGTCGAAGCCGCCGGGCTCCTCCTCAGCCGAGTCGTCGAGGTACGGCAGCAGGGGGAAGTCGCGGGCCGGCGGCGCCACCCGCGCCGCGTCCAGGGCCTCCAGGGGGGTGACCCAGGCCGAGACGGAGGTCGCGAAGGACTTGCCGAGGAACGGGCCGAGCGGCACGTACTCCCAGGCCTGGATGTCGCGCGCCGACCAGTCGTTCAGCAGGAAGAGCCCGAACACGTGCTCGCGGAAGTCCCCGAGGGCCACCGGCGTGCCCTGCTCGGAGGGGGCGCCGACGAGGAAACCGACCTCGGCCTCGATGTCGAGCTTGACCGACGGGCCGAAGACGGGGGCGGGGTCGGTGGGCGCCTTGCGCTGGCCCGACGGACGGACGACGTCCGTGCCCGAGACGACGACGGTGCCGGCGCGGCCGTGGTAACCGATCGGCAGGTGCTTCCAGTTGGGCGTCAGCGCGTCCCCGTCGGGGCGGAAGATATGGCCGACGTTGGTCGCGTGGTGCTCGCTTGCGTAGAAGTCGACGTAGTCGGCGACCTCGTACGGCAGGTGCAGCGTGACCTCGTCCAGCGGGTACAGCAGCGGTTCGATCACCGGCCGGTGCGCGGGCACGGTGACCCATGCGGTCAGCGCGCGGCGGACGTCCCGCCAGGCCGTACGCCCGGCCGCCAGCAGCGGGTTGAGCGTCGGCCGCGCGAGCAGCGCGCCGTACGGCGAGCCCAGCGCGGCCGCCGCCGCCCCCGCGTCCAGCACATGGCCGCCGATGCGGACGCCGACCCGGGGCCGGTCGTCCGGGATGCCCGTGCGGGAGAAGACGCCGTACGGGAGGTTGTGCGGACCGAAGGGGTCGCCCTCGGCAATGTCGAGCGGGCTCTGCTCGGGCATGGGGTGCTGCCTCGCCTTTCCACGGGGGCCGGGGGGTGTCCCCGGTGAGCACGGTGTTGGACGACACGTTACGTGGGCGCCGCCCGGGGCGGGAGTGCCATCCTTGTCGCCGTGACCCGCGCTCTTCCGTACGCCCTCATCGCCACTGACCTGGACGGCACCCTGCTGGGCGGAGGATCCGCCGGGGAGACGGTCTCCGCACGCTCGCGCGCCGCGCTCGCCACCGCCTGCGCGGCCGGCGCCCAGCACATCGTGGTCACCGGCCGCCCGGCCCCTCAGGTGCGGTACCTGCTGGACGGCCTCGGCTACCGCGGGCTGGCGGTGTGCGGGCAGGGCGCGCAGGTGTACGACGCGGGGGCGCACCGGCTGGTGTCGTCCGTGCCGATGGACCGGGAGCTGGCCGACCTGGCGCTGGCGAAGATCGAGGCCGAGATCGGCGAGGTGTACGCGGCGGTGAACCGCGAGGGCGTCGACGCCGAGATGCTGACCGGGCCGGGCTACCGGATGTGGCACAGCCATCTGCCGACCGTACGGGTGGCGAGCCGGGACGCGTTGTGGTCCGCCCCGATCACCAAGGTGCTGATGCAGCACCCGGACCTGGACGACGACGAGCTGACGCGGGCGGCCCGCGCGGTCGTCGGGGACCTGGTCAACGTCACCATGGCGGGCGAGCACGCGGTGGAGCTGCAGCCGCTGGGCATCGACAAGTCGAGCGGACTGGCGCTGGCCGCGGGGGAGTTGGGCTTCTCGGGCCGCGACACCATCGCCTTCGGGGACATGCCGAACGACATCCCGATGTTCCGCTGGGCGGCCCACGGGGTCGCGATGGCCAACGCGCACGCGGAGCTCCGGGCGGTCGCGGACGAGATCACGCTGTCGAACGAGGACGACGGCGTGGCGGTGGTCCTGGAGCGGCTGTTCCGCTAGGGCCTCTCGTTTGGATCTTGCCGGGCTCGCGGGGTCTGGCACCGCACCTCGCCGCGTTGTCGTCAGTCGCCAGG